>NZ_DASSES010000192.1:0-34380 GCF_035695185.1 Frateuria sp. | reverse complement strand
CGACCAGTTCTTCGGTCGCGAGACCTCGCGCATGATCGTGCGCCAGCCGCTCGAGCTGACCCAGAGCGCCGACAAGTTCGACATCAAGGTCACCGTCGCCGGCGGCGGCATCACCGGCCAGGCCGGTGCGATCCGCCTGGGTATCGCCCGCGCGCTGATCGAGTACGATGAAACCCTGAAGTCGCCCCTGCGCAAGGCCGGCTTCGTGACCCGCGATGCCCGCGAGGTCGAGCGCAAGAAGGTCGGTCTGCACAAGGCCCGCCGCGCCACCCAGTTCTCGAAGCGCTAACATTCGCTTCGAGGGACGATGCAACCAGTCAGAGCGCATCGTTCCCAAGGGTTTTGGGAGATCGTCTAACGGTAGGACAACGGACTCTGACTCCGTTTATCTAGGTTCGAATCCTAGTCTCCCAGCCAACGAAAGAGGCCCGCCCATGGCGGGCCTCTTTTTTTCATGTCTGGGGGCAGGCGGCGAAAACCCGGCGGGGTCGGGGCACGGCGGGCGTCAGATGCTGATCCTGCGACGCACACCACACCGTGACCGGGTGACCAGGCGCTGCGCCGGGCTCCGCTTGCGCTACGATGGGCGCCGTCGGCAGGGACCGGTAGGCCGTTGGTTTGACTCGGTTTTCACGCAGAAAATTGTTGTATGGGCGGAATAACATGCCGACGTGGACGGGTTGCTGGATTGGGGCGATCCAGGCCATCCATGCCAAGGGGGTAGGACGATGCTGACAAGGACCTGGGACAACATCTGGTTTCGACAACTCGCGGTCGTGGCCGGTTATGCGGTGAGCTACCTCCTCCTTCGCGAGATCTCCTTTTCGCACTGGGTGCTTTTCGCAGGCTTGCGCCTGTGCGTCCTGATGCTGATGCCTTACCGCTATTGGCCGGCGCTGCTGCTGGGCGAACTGTTGCCGTTGAGCTACATCAGCTTGAGCTGCCTGGACCAGTACGGCCGGATGTGGTCGGCCGTCATGCTGGTACCGCCGATCGGCCTTGCCATGCCGATCGTCCATTTCTGCCGGGAACAGCGACGTCTGTTCCCGGCGCGCACGATTACCAGCATCAACGTGCTGCTGCTTTGCTCCCTGCTGGTCTCGGTGGTCTGGACCGCAGCCGATACCACCGCACTGATCCTGGCCACCCTCCAGACCCCGTACGATTACCGCGCGGCCGCCGGGCGCTATTTCCTCGGCTCCTATATCGGCATCCTCACGGTCGTGCCGCTGGTGCTGTCCGTGCGCGAGGAATTGGCCGGCAAGTCGCTCAGGCAGGCCATGGCCGGCGTGTCGGAAAGCCGACTCGTGCTCGAGACCGTCTCGCTGCTGCTGCCCGCGCTGGCCTTGCTGGTCTGGCTGGCGTCGGGTGTCGCCGGCGATGCGAGCCAGGCCGCACGGATGGCCATGTTCCTGCCGGTAGCCTGGTTGTCGCTGCGGCACGGCTGGCGCGGAGCGGCAGTGGGCGGGACGGCAGCGAGCATCGCCGTGATCCTGACGATGCCGGTGGTACGCGACCACGAGACGGTCCAGGCCGAGGTGTTCATCGCCTTCACGATCACCACGATGCTGATGCTCGGTGCGCGCATCGCGGTTCTGCACCAGCGCGAGCGGCAGGAGCGCATGGACTCGCGCCTGGCGCTGGCGATGGCGCAGCGCAACGTCTACCTGGGTGAACTGCAGCTGCGGCAGACTTCCTATGCGCTGGAGCAGATGAGCGGCGCGATCCAGGCCTCCTATACCCAGTTGCTGGGACGGCTGCGCTGCCTGCTGCCGGGGACCGACGAACGCACCTACTATCGCCAGGCGGCGGTCGCGCAGCACCAGATGTACCGCCTCGCCGACTCCCTGTATCCGCTTTCCTGGCGCGACCGGGGCTTGCCGGCCGCACTGCGCGAGGGGTCCATTCCCCGTGCGCTGGATGAGGGCGGCATCGTCTACTGGTGCGATATCCAGGGTGACGTCGAACAGCTGTCCACCAGCGTCCACATGGCGCTGTACCGGTTGGCGTCGGAAGCGATCGCGCTCTCCTGTGCCAAGCGCAACATCAGCAAGCTGCGCGTTCGGCTTCGCAGTGGCAGGTCCGGTGGCCGGCGCTGGGCGGTGCTGTGCGTCGACAGCGACGTCGACTACGAACGGCTGGCCCGCGTGCGCTGGGACGATGTCCATGCGGCACTGGGCGGAAGCGGCATGGGGCTGGGTGCGCTCAAGGATCGCGCGGGCATCTTCGAAGGCACGGTCCATGCGCGGGCCCATGGCACGGGCAGCCGGATCAGCCTCATCCTGTTCGATCCGGACATCGCCTGAGCTGACGCCACCCTGCCGGGTCGACCCGGGAAGACCCACCCATGAAAAAGCCGCCGAAAGGCGGCTTTTTCATGGGTCGGGCGATGCGGCGGCTTATTGGGTGTGGCTGCTGCATTCCTCCGGATCGTCGCAGGGACTGGCCGTCGCATAGCTGGTGGTTGCCGGCTGCGCGGTGAACATCGTGGTGCCGTCGCTCAAGGGCACCGCCTGCAACTGGATGGAGCTGTCCCGATAGACGGTTTCGGCATACGAAGCGAGCGGCACGGCGGTGGCGCTGACGGACGCGGACTGCTGCGGCGTGGTGATCCGCTGCGCGTCGCGACCCATCGGCAGCACCAGAAACTGGCCGTTCGCCGCGGCAAACGCAATGCGGACGTTGCCGTAGAGGTCGTTCACCTGCACATATTTCAGGCCGTTGTTGGCAAACGTGTAGACGTGCCAGTGGGCACTCGCGCTCACGTCCTGTGCGTTGGGCCAGGCCTGACCGAGGCCCGTACCCGTCGCCGCCATGGCGGAGGTCGAAAGCCCCATGACGACCAGGCCGGCGCAGAGGGCGCGGCGCGGCAGGAATTTGATCATAGCCATGTCCCCTTGTTGGACTGCTCACGGGTTGAGCAACAGCACTGTATCAGCTGCAAAAGTGATTTTTGCGCGAAGACAACCGCCGAAACTGAGCGTCGGATTAAGTTTTACGGACGCCTTTCCGTGCCAGGCGGGCGATCCGCCGGCGCGCGCGATGCCGGCGACTTGGCACCGCAGCCATTCCATGACGACCCCCGCCCTTCGGTTCCAGGGCCGTGGAGCGTAAAATCCCCGTTTTGCCAGTGGTATTGCCCCATGACCTCCTCGAGCGAGAAGCCGACGCCGCCACCGGGCGTGCGGCTGGAAGGCAGCACGGACGCCTTGCCCCTATCCCCGGCGCTGGGGGTCAGCCTCGATGCGACGCGCATGCCTCGCCGCTCCACCCTGGTCGACCGTCGGGTGCTGCGTATCACGGCCGTGTCGATCGCGCTGGGCGTCGCCGCCGCGTTCATCGCGCAGATTCTCACCGCGCTGATCGGGCTGGTCACCAACCTGGCCTTCTATGGCCGCTGGTCGACCGCGTTCTCTTCGCCCGCCGGCCACCATCTGGGCGCGTGGGTCATCCTGGTTCCGGTCGTCGGCGGACTGATCGTCGGAGTCATGGCCCGATGGGGATCGCGAGCGATCCGCGGCCATGGCATCCCCGAGGCGATGGAGCAAGTGCTGCTCAACGAATCGAAGATTCCGCCACGGATCACTTTCCTGAAGCCGGTGTCCTCGGCCATCGCCATCGGCACCGGGGGACCGTTCGGTGCGGAGGGACCGATCATCGCCACCGGCGGGGCGTTGGGATCGTTCATCGGCCAGCTGTTGCGGGTAACCGGTGGGGAGCGCAAGGTTCTGCTGGCCGCCGGCGCGGCCGCCGGCATGGCCGCGGTGTTCGCCTCGCCGGTGGCGGCGGTGGTGCTGGCGGTGGAGCTGCTGTTGTTCGAGCTGCGTCCGCGCTCGCTCATCCCGGTTGCGCTGGCCACCGTGGCCGCCACCTCGGTGCGCTACGCGTTCCAGGGCACGGCGCCGGTGTTCGCGATGCCTGCCCTGGCCGAGCCGGGTGCGATCGCCCTGGCCTGCTACGTGGGCGTCGGCGCGATGCTCGGACTGATCAGTGTGGGCGTCACGCGGATCGTCTACGGCATCGAGGATGCGTTCGAAAAACTGCCGATCCACTGGATGTGGTGGCCGGCGCTGGGTGGGGTGGCGGTGGGCGTGATCGGCTACTTCGCCCCGCTGACCCTGGGCGTGGGCTACACCAATATCGAAGGCATCGTCGGCGGGCAGTTCACCCTGCACGCGCTGTTTTTCCTGTGCGTGATGAAGTTCCTTTCCTGGTCGATCGCGCTGGGCAGCGGCACCTCCGGCGGCACGCTGGCGCCGCTGTTCACCATCGGCGGCGCGCTGGGAGCATTGATGGGTCTCGGGCTGGCGGCGCTGCTGCCGCAGTTCGGCATCGATCCACGCATCGCGGCGCTGGTGGGCATGGCGGCGATCTTCGCCGGTGCCTCTCGAGCGCTGCTGACGGCGGTCGTGTTCGCGTTCGAAACCACTGGCCAGCCAGCTGGACTGCTGCCCCTGCTCGGCGGCTGCACTGCGGCCTATCTGATCTCGGCGCTCATGATGCGCAACACCATCATGACCGAGAAGATCGCCCGCCGTGGCGTACGCGTCCCTTCCGAATACGCGGCCGACTATCTGGACCAGGTGGCGGCCGGGGACGCCTGCTCGCGCGACGTGGTGACGCTGCGTACCAACCAGACCCTGGGCGAGGTGCGCAACTGGCTGAACGAGGGTTCGCCCGAGGCGCAGCACCAGGGTTATCCGGTGGTCGATGCGAACCACCAGGTGCTGGGCGTGCTGACACGGCGCAGCCTGCTCGATCCACAGTGGTCGTATTCGCTCGCGCTGGGCGACCTGATCACCCGCCCGCCGATCATGGTCAAGGAGGATCACTCCCTGCGCGAAGCAGCCGACCACATGGTGGCCGAGCAGGTGGGCCGGTTGATCGTGATCAGCAAGGAGGCGCCGCACCGCATGGTCGGCATCATCACCCGCGGCGACCTGCTGAGCGCCCACAAGCGCCGCCTGCAGGAAGCGCGGCAGGCCAGCCGGCACCTGCGCTTCGGCCGGCGCGGCATGCGTACGGCGTAGGGCGGCGGACCTCCCCCTGCAGGGGAGGGTGCCAGGACGCGCGCTCCGCCCCGGCTCTCCCCGGGGCGGGCCAGGGCTACATCTCCTTGTCGCCGACCAGCACGATGTCGGCCGGACGGCGGGCGAACAGGCCGACCGTGACGATCCCCGGAATCTGGTTGAGTTCGGCCTCCAGTCCCACCGGGTCGGTGATCTGCCAGCCGTGCACGTCGATCACCCAGTTGCCGTTGTCGGTCACCACGCCGTCGCGCCAGACCGGCTGGCCGCCGCGCTTGACGATCTCCCTTCCGACCAGGCTGCGTGCCATCGGGATCACCTCGATCGGCAGCGGGAAGCGGCCGAGCAGGTCCACCCGCTTGCCCGAATCGATGATGCACACGAATCGCGCGCTGGCCTCGGCAATGATCTTCTCGCGGGTCAGTGCGGCGCCGCCGCCCTTGATCAGCCGCTTGTGCGGGTCGCACTCGTCGGCGCCGTCCACGTAGAGCGAGAGCGGCCCGGTGGCGTTGAGGTCGAGCACCGGGATGCCGTGCTTCCTGAGCTGCGCGGTCGATTGCTCGGAACTGGACACCGCCCCGTGGATGCGATGCTTGATGCCCGCCAGCGCATCGATGAAATAGGCCACGGTCGAGCCGGTGCCGACGCCGACGATGGCGCCGTCCTCGACGTAGCGGATGGCCGCCTCTCCGGCGAGGCGCTTTTCGTTGCTCATGGAAGTTCCTTGGGGTGTGCGTGCAAGCCGTTGGAGCGGGCGTGGGGTCGTTGCCTATTCGAGCGCCAGGATGAAATTCCAGTCCTGCGCGCTCACCGGCATCACCGAGAGCCGGTTGCCCTTGCGCACCAGCGCCATGTCGGCCAGCGCGGGCTGACCCTTCAGCTCATCCAGCGTGATGACGCGCTTGAGCTTGCGCACGTATTTCACGTCCACCAGCATCCAGCGCGGGTGGTCGCGCGAGCTGGCCGGGTCGAAGTACTTGCTCTTCGGATCGAACTGGCTGGGATCCGGGTAGGCCTCGCTGGCGACCTGGGCAATGCCGGCGATGCCCGGCTCGGCGCAGTTGGAGTGGTAGAAGAACACCTTGTCGCCCTTGCGCATGCCGTCGCGCATGAAATTCCGCGCCTGGTAGTTGCGTACGCCATCCCATGGCTCGCGCTTGCGTTGCCTGAGGTCGTCGATGGAGAAGGTGTCCGGCTCGGACTTCATCAGCCAGTGGGTGTAGGGCCGCTCGCTCATCGATGGTTTTCCGGGTGGCAGTCGATCAGTTCGCGGTCGGTCGCGATGTAGTCCAGCGGCACGTCCCAAGGTTCGGACGTGATCGCCGGTAGTTCCTGGAAGTCGTAGGCGATGCCGACCAGCAGGGGCTCGGTAGGGCGCACCTGGTCGTTGAGGAAGGCGAAGCTGCGGTCGTACCAGCCGCCGCCATACCCCAGCCGGTGGCCTCGTCGATCGAAGCCCAGCAGCGGCACCAGCACCAGGTCGAGCTGGAACGGCGCGAACCACTCGCGTGGCGCCACCGGTTCGGGGATGCCGAAGCGGTTGGGCTGCACCTCCTCGCCGGCCGACCACGGTGCGAAACGCAGCTGGCGCTCCTCGCCCAGCATCGGCAGCAGGAAACGCTGGCCACGCGCGGCCAGCGGGGGGATCACCAGGTTGAGGGGCAATTCGCCATCGCAGGCCCAGTACCCGGCCACACGCGCGTCGGTGTGGTACTCGGGGAGCTGCTCGATGCTGTGCCTGAGGCCCTGTGCGGCAGCGATGCGCTGGGCGGGCGTCAGTGCGCGGCGGCGGGCGGCGAGATGCTGGCGCAGTTCGCGGCGTTGGGCGGTGGCGTCCACGTTCGCGCATCTCCTGGGAAGGCGGCGCGACCGGCGCCGCTCGCGCGCCCGGCCGGCGTTGCGTGAACGTCGGCCGGGGCGGGAAAAGGGTGGCGTCAACCGCGATGCCGCTGCCCACCGAACGACCTTGATCCTCTTGGATCAGGTGGGAGGGCTACATGGCCTTCAAGGCTTTCCGCACGCGGCGGACATGCACAACAACCATGTGAAGCCGACCCGGGGTCGTATTTAGGAACAAGGCAAATGTAAGAGTGTGCTGGCGCACACCGCAGTAAACGCCGGGGTCTATCTTACTTGCCCGTCGAGCGCCGCTTCAAGCTTGCGGCGCAGTGCGGCGAGACCGTCAGTCACGCTGCGATCAGCGCCGTCGTGCTGCTTGCGCAGGCCCAGGTATTCATGGGTGATGCTGATCGCCGCCAGCACCGCCAGACGGTCGAAGCCGGGCGTGCGTGCGTTGGCGCGCAGTTCGCGCATCTTGCGGTCGAGGAAGGTGGCCGCTTCGAGCAGGCCGTCGCGTTCCTCGGGTGCACAGGCGATCAGGAATTCGCGGTCGAGCAGGCGCAGCGCGACCGGCTCGGAGGCGGGGGAGGGCGTGCTGCTCATCAGCCGTTGTTCTCGAGGGCTTTCAACCGTTGGATCATCGCCTCGACGCGGCTGCGCGCCTGGTCGTTGCGCGCCATCAGGCCCGCCCGCTCGTTGGCCAGCTGCTCCTGGCTGTGTCGGAGACTGCGGTTTTCCTCCTGCAGCCGGCGCACCAGTTCCAGCAGGCGGTCCAGCTGCTGGTTCAGGGTGGCCAATTCCTGCTGGACGGGATCGGGCGTGCTCATGGCGTGAAATATAGCAAGCCTGCCGACGGAAAAGGTGCCGGGTTTGGCGATGGCCGCGCTTGGACGGGGGCTTCCGGAGCGCGCCGCCAAGGGCGCTCCCGGAGGGGGTGGATTAGACTTGGCCGCCGAACCCCGCCGGAGAACTCCCATGACCGCCACCGACATGCTCGGCTACGACGAGCTGGATGCCGCACTTGTGCGGATGCGCATCGGCGCCGATGCCAGCGAACTGCACGGCTCGCTGTGCGGCTACCTGGCCGGCGGCGGCTCGGTCGACAAGCAGCCGTTGCTGGCCGCGCTCGAATTCGAGGGAGGCGAGGCGGTCGTGCCTGCGCCGCAGGACCAGGCGGTGCTCGAGCGGCTGGCGACGCAGAGCCGCAGCGAGCTGGCCGATCCCGAGCTGGGCTTCGAGCCGCTGCTGCCGGCCGACGACCGCCCGCTGGCCGAGCGTGCCGACGCGCTGGGTGAATGGTGCCGCGGCTTCCTTGGGGGCTTCGGCCTGGCCGGTGCCGGCGCGCATGCGCAGCTGTCGGACGAGGCGCAGGAGATCCTGCGTGACCTCACGACCATCGCCGGTTCGGCCTTCGACTTCGGTGACGAAAGCGAGGACGAGGATGCCCTGATCGAGCTGCACGAATTCGTCCGCATGGGCGCGATGCTGCTGTTCGCCGAGTGCCACACGGCCCAGCGCCCGGCGGGCGATACGCTGCATTGAGCATCACCGTCGCCGAATTTGCGCGCCGCCGGCGCCAGCTGATGCGCATGGCCGGCGCCGACGCGGCCCTGCTGGTCGCGGCCGCACCCGAGCGCATGCGCAACGCCGATGCCGCCTGGCCGTACCGCCAGGATTCGGATTTCCACTACCTGACCGGCTTCCCCGAGGCGGATGCCGTGCTGGCGCTGCTGCCCGGACGCGCGCACGGCGAGGCGGTGCTGTTCTGCCGCGAGCGCGACCCGGCGCACGAGCGGTGGCACGGCGAGGTGGCGGGCACCGAGCGCGCCGTAGGCACCTACGGGGTGGACGACGCATTCCCGATCGAGGACATCGACGACATCCTGCCGGGCATGATCGAAGGCCGCGCGCGGGTGTACTGCCATTTCGGCCGCGAACCGGACTTCGACGCGCGCCTGCTGGGCTGGATGCGCCGCCTGCGCCAACTGCGTGGCGGCGGCGTGGTGCCGAAGGAGTTCGTGGCGCTGGGCCATCTGCTGCACGACCTGCGGCTCTACAAGTCGCGCGGCGAGCTGAAGCTGATGCGCCAGGCCGCGGCGATCGCCGCCGAGGCGCACCTGGCGGCGATGGCCGTCGCGCAGCCGGGGCGCCTGGAGTACGAGGTCGAGGCCGAACTGCTGCGCGCGATGCGTGCCCGCGGCGCGGTGGCCGCGTTCCCGCCGATCGTCGCCGGTGGCGTCAACGCCTGCACGATGCATTACCTGGCCAACCGCGCGCCGCTGAAGGACGGCGACCTTCTGCTGATCGATGCCGGTGCCGAGGTGGACTGTTATGCCTCCGACATCACCCGCACCTTTCCGGTCAATGGCCGCTGGACGCGTGAGCAGCGCGCGCTGTACGAAGTGGTGCTGGCGGCGCAGCAGGCGGCGATCGACGCGGTGCAGCCGGGTCGCGCCTTCGATGCCGCGCACCACGCGGCCGTGCGCGTGATTGCCGAGGGGCTGTGCGCGCTGGGCCTGCTCAAGGGCACGGCCGATGCGGCGATCGAGAGCGGCGCGTACAAGACCTTCTTTCCGTCCAAGACCGGCCACTGGCTGGGCCTGGATGTACACGACGTGGGCGACTACCGCGTCGATGGCGAGGCGCGCCTGCTCGAGCCGGGCATGGTGGTGACGGTGGAGCCGGGCATCTATGTTCCACCTGACCTGCGTGGCGTGGCCGAGCGCTGGCGTGGCATCGGCGTGCGTATCGAGGACGATGTGGCGGTGAGCCCCGGGGGCAACGTGGTGCTGACCGCGGCGGTGCCCAAGGAGCCGGAGGAGCTGGCGCGGGTGCTGGGCGAGCGCTGAGAACCGCGCTCGCTGCTCGATCCCGCGGCTTCGGGGCGGCAAACCTCCTGTGCCCTCCGGGGGGGGCGAGCCGCCAGGCCCCCGGGCGGAACACACGCCTGCGACGCCACGCCGCGCGGCAGCCTGTCGCGATGCCGCAGCCATCACGCCGCGCATGTCTATAGTCGCCGATGCCCTTCCTGCGGGAGTGAAGCATGCCGACCGCCGAGTTCCTCTCGCGCCTGCAGTTCGCGTGGGTGATGTCCTTCCACATCCTGTTCCCCGCCTTCACCATCGGCACGGCGGCGTGGCTGGCGTTCATCGAGGGCGTGTGGCTGGTCAAGCGCACCGACCTGTGGCGAGACCTCTATTTCTTCTGGCTCAAGATCTTCGCCGTCGCCTTCGGCATGGGGGTGGTGTCCGGCATCGTGATGAGCTTCCAGTTCGGCACCAACTGGGCCGGCTTTTCCATCGTCGCCGGCAACGTGGTCGGGCCGCTGCTCAACTACGAGGTGCTTACTGCGTTCTTCCTCGAGGCCACGTTCCTGGGCGTGATGCTGTTCGGCTGGAAGAAAGTCAGCGACCGGATGCATTTCCTGGCCACCTGCATGGTGTCGCTGGGCACGCTGCTCTCCTCGTTCTGGATCATGTCCGCCAACAGCTGGATGCAGACGCCCGCCGGCTACGGCATCCGCGACGGCGTGTTCTATCCGGCCGACTGGTGGCATGTGATCTTCAATCCCTCCTTCCTGGTGCGCCTGCCGCACATGGTGCTGGCCGCCTTCATCTCCACGGCGATGGTGGTGGGCGGCGTTTCGGCCGTCTATCTGCTAAAGGGACGCTTCGTCGATCGCGCGGGCGTGATGCTGAAGCTGGCGCTGGCCTTCCTGGCGATCGTGATTCCGATCCAGATCGTGATCGGCGACATGGCCGGCCTGAAGGTGCGCGAGTACCAGCCCGCCAAGCTCGCTGCGATCGAGGCGCGCTGGGAAACCGCGAGCAGCGTGCCGCTGGCGCTGTTCGCCTGGCCCGACGAGCAGGCGCAGACCAACCGCTATGCGGTGGAGGTGCCGCACCTGGGCAGCCTGATCCTCACCCACTCGTGGGACGGCCAGGTCAAGGGCCTGAAGGACTTCCCCCGCGACGAGCGACCGCCGGTCAGGATCCCGTTCTTCTCGTTCCGCGTCATGGTGGGGCTGGGCCTGTCGATGCTGGCCCTCGCGCTGCTCGGCCTGTGGCGCTGGAAGCGCGGCAGCCTGTTCCGCGACCGCTGGTATCTCAAGGCGTGGGTGGTGATGATCCCTTCCGGTTTCATCGCCCTGCTGACGGGCTGGTGGGTGGCCGAGGTGGGGCGACAGCCGTGGGTGGTGCAGGGCCTGGTGCGGACTTCGCAGGCGGCGACGGTGCTGCCGGCTTCCAGCGTGCTGGCTTCGCTGATCACGTTCGTCTTGGTCTACCTCGGCATCTTCGGGGCCGGCATCTGGTATCTCTTCAAGCTGTTCCGCGATGGCCCGCTCCCCGCGCCCCAACGCGGGCAGCCGGCCACGGCGGTGCATGGCAGCCGCCGCCGCACGCCGGCGCGTCCGCTGTCGGCCCCCGATGACCCGATGGGAGACTGACGATGGACTGGGCGACCCTCCTTCCGGTGGTGTGGTTCTTCATCATCGGCTTCGCGGTGATCATGTACGTGCTGCTGGACGGCTTCGTGCTGGGTCTGGGCATCCTGCTGCCGTTCGCCGACGACGAGGACCAGCGCGACCACATGATGAACACCGCCGCGCCGATCTGGGACGGCAACGAGACCTGGCTGGTACTCGGCGGCGCGGGTTTGATGGCGACCTTCCCCAGGGCGTACGCGGTGGTGCTCTCCGCGCTGTACCTGCCGATCCTGGCGATGCTGATCGCGTTGATCTTCCGCGGCGTGGCGTTCGAGTTCCGCTTCAAGGCGCACACTTCGCGCTGGCTGTGGGGCGTGGCCTTCAGTGTCGGCTCGGTGGTCACCGCCTTCGCGCAGGGGTTGATCCTGGGCGCGCTGGTCGAGGGCATGCCGCTGACCGGCGGCAAATACGTGCAGGGCGCGTTCGGCTGGTTCAGTCCGTTCGCGGTGATGACCGGAATGGCGGTGGTGTTCGGCTATGCGCTGCTGGGCGCGACGTGGCTGATCCTCAAGACCGACGGTCGCCTGCAGCGGATCGCGTTCGACCTGACCCGGCCGCTGATGCTGGCGGTCATCGGCTTCATGCTCATGGTGAGCGCCTGGCTGCCCTTCCTGGACTCGCACCTGATGGAGCGCTGGTTCACCGGCGCGCACATCCTGTGGCTGTCGCCGGTACCGGCCCTCACCGTGCTCAACGCGATCCTGCTGTGGCGGGCGGTGCTGAAGAACCGCGAGGTGCAGCCGTTCGTGCTGGCGTTGTGCTTCTTCGCGCTGGGTTTCATCGGCCTGGTGGTGGGCATGTGGCCCAACATCGTGCCGCCGGACATGAGCATCTGGGAGGCCGCCTCGCCACCCTCGTCACAGGGCTTCGTGCTGGTGGGGGCGGCGTTCCTGATCCCGGCGGTGCTGGCCTACACCGTGTATTCGTACCGCGTGTTCCGCGGCAAGGTGCTGGCGGGCGAGGGGTATCACTGAGCGCTCCGCCGGGGAGTCCGGCGGAGCGCAGGGCGGTCAGGCGAGCTGCGCGAAGGCGTCGCGGGTCAGGTTTTCCGGCGCGGCCCCGGTGCACACCACATCGTCCTCGATGCGGATGCCGCCGTAGGGGCGGAACGCGTCGACGCGGGACCAGTCCACGGCTTTGGCGGCCGGGTTGGCGCGCAGCTCGTCCAGCAGCATGTCGATGAAGTACAGGCCCGGCTCGATGGTCACCACCATCCCGGCTTCAAGCACGCGGGTCATGCGCAGGAAGGGATGGCCTTGCGGGCGCGGGATGCTGCCGCCGCGCTCGTTCTGCTGGAAACCGGCCACGTCGTGCACCGCCAGGCCGATCGGATGGCCCAGCCCGTGCGGGAAGAACGCCGCGGTCACGCCGCCGGCGACCGCCGCCTCGGCATCCATGCGGATGATGCCGTGCTCGCGCAGCACGCCGGCCACCAGATGGTGGGCGTGGATGTGCAGTTCCGGGTAACTCTGGCCCGCGCGAACCTTCGAGGCCAGCTCACGCTGCGCGGCGTCCATGCTGTCGATGAGTGCCTGGAACTCGTCCGCGCCGGACGCGGCGTAGCTGCGCGTGATGTCGCTGGCGTAGCCGGCGCAGCTGGCGCCCGCGTCGATCAGGAACGAGCGGTGCACGGCTGGCGGTTGGCGGTCGAAGTGGGTGTAGTGAAGCACTGCGCCGTGCTCGTTCAGGCCGACGATGCTGGCGTACGGAAGTTCCGCGTCGATCTGCCCCGCGGCGGCGAGATACGCCATGTGGATGCCGAACTCACTCTCGCCGTTGCGGAAGGCGGCTTCGGCGGCACGGTGCGCGCGCGCGCCGAGGCGGCTGGCTTCGCGCATCAGCGCCAGCTCGTAGGCCGTCTTGTAACTGCGATGCCAGTGCAGGTAGTTCATCACCGGCTCGGGGTTGTTCGCCTCCACCCCTTCGATGGACGGGCAGGCCGGTCCGATGACCGCGTTGCGCCCCTGCTTCGGCAGCGCGGCGACGGCGTCGGCGTGGCTGCGCACGACCTGGATGTCGAACTCCTCCACCCAGTAGCCGCTGGGTGCGGCCGGCACCACATGCCAGTAGTCGCGCGGCTGCACGAACACGAGCTTGGGCCGGGTGCCGGGCTCGTACACGATCCAGCTGCCCGGCGCGTCGGTCAGTGGCAACCAGTGGCGGAAGTGCGGGTTGGAGACGAACGGGAAGTCCTGGTCGTCCAGGAACTTGTTCAGCGGCCGGCCCGCGGCGATCAGCAGCCGGTCGAAGCCACCCAGGGCGAGCGCCTTGTCCGCGCGTTCGCGCAGGGTGGCCAGGTGCTGGGCGTAGAGCGGGGCGAGGTTCTCGGTCATGCACGGGGTCCTTCGTCGGGCGGCGGAGGCACGCGAGGCGATTCCGCCGGTGGGAGACTCCCCATGATCGCGCGCTGGCGCCACGGGGGCCACCCGCATGCCTGGACTGGCCGCCGGAAAAGGCTCAGCCGGGCATTTCCAGCCAATGCTGGAGTTGCGCCGCTTCGTGGTCGCCAATGGCGATGATGCGGTAACCGGCCCAGACCTGGCCGGGCGTGGCCGCTTCCTCGTGCCACTGCTCCTGCACGCCGACCTCGATCGTCGGCGGCGTCTCTCCAAGCCCGGGCAGGGGCAGCCGCAACTGGTAGATCGCCTCGTTGCGCGGCGCCTCGCTGCCGATCAGCAGCATGCCGCTGGCGGAAAGGTTGCCCAGCTGCCCCATGCGCCGGCCGCTGATCGCATCGACGACCTCGGCGGCGATGTTGACCGGCTTGCGGTGCGCACGGCGGCTTTCCTGTGGGTCGGGCGTCACGAACGGGCTCCGGGCATCGGGGTGGCCTGGCGCAGGCTGTCGGTCAGCGCGCGCCAGGCACGGTCCAGGTCGCTTTCGTTAGCGGCAGGCACTTCGCGAACTTTACCCGCGGCGATCGCCTGGGCGAGATCGGCCAGGCTCATCTCTCCGGCGCGCTGCCCCTGGCGGGTGACGAACAGGCCGCGCGCGGCGCGCGCGGAGTACCAGGCCAGCTTCCGGCGAACCCGGCTGCCATCGCCCTGGGTGAACTCGAACCAGCCGCCCGGATGACGGCTGAGTCGCTGGTGCAGGCGCAGGGACTCGGCCGATGGAGCTGCCGGCGTGGCCGGGGCCGGCGCGGACGCCTCCTCTTGCCCGCGCCGCTGTTTCAGGCGCATCGCCAGGCCGGTCAAGCCGGTTGCGTCGGCCTCGTGCAGGACGGCGCCAGCGCCGATCAGCCGCTGTGCGACCTCGTTCGCTTCCTCGCCATGCATGCCGATCTGCTGCAGCCCGGCGATCACGTCCGCCTGCAGGGTCTCCAGGTTGCCGGGGGGCAGGCGGCCGAGCAACTGGTCGGTGATGACCAGGCGGCGGGCGAAGGTTTCGCTCTGCTCGCCGTGGCGCAGCAAAGTCAGTGCGAGCACGTCCGTCCAGGCGTGTTCGAGCAGCGCGCGCAGCGCGGCGTGCGGAGGGGCCTTGGCGAACAGGCCGGCAAGCAGTTCGGCCGCGCGCTGGCGGGCCTGCTCCAGCCGCTCGCGCCCCTGCATGGCCTCGACGTGCCGGCGCTCGGCCGCCTGCGCCTTGCGTTGCTGCTGGGCGACCTGGCGCTCCAGTTCGGCACCCAGTTCGTCATGCAGCGCGGCTGTGGGCGGCTCGCGGTCCAGGCGTCCGAGCAGCTGCTCCAGCGGCGGGACGAGGCTGCTGTCGCCGCCTTCCAGCCAGTCGCCGGCGGCCTCGAGCAGGCGTTCCAGCAGCAGGCGGGCCGGCTGCTCGCGGTGCTCGAAAAAGCCCTCGTCGGCCAGGGCGGCCCGCAGCATGGGCAACTGCACGCGGTCGAGCAGGTCGTGCGCCGATCCCGCGGGCGGCAGTTGCTGGCGCAGCGTGTCGAACAGCCGCACGATCAGCTCGAGGGTGTCGTCCGCATCCGGGCTGGGCAGGATGGGAACCGCCTCCAATGGCTGCCCGGCATTGAGCTGGTCGACCAGCGCCTCGTGCAGCGGCCGGACGCGTCGCAACATCTGCGCATCGGCGGCGCGGCGCGGCAGGGCGGCGAGTGCGGCATCCAGTTCGCTGGCGCTGGCGAAGCGCGCATGGTCGGAGACCGGGCGCGGGCCACGCTGGCGGGTGAGCATTTCGCGCAGGCCGGAAGGTCGCGCCGGGCTGCCTGGCGAGGTGGGGGGCGGTGCCGCAGCGGCTGGCAGCGGACGCTGCCGGCGTGGCGGCCGGGGCGAGCGCGGCAGGGGAAACGGGCGCAGCCGAGGCAGGATGCCGGCGGCGGCCAGATGGTTGTTGACCACCTGGTGCAACGGGGTCAGGCCCTGGATCAGCTTGCCCTCCACCGCCTGCAGCAACAGCAGGTGGTGCTCCGCCGGCAGTCCGAGCGCCGCGCTGGAATCGCGGAACGCCCTGGCCATCGCGTGTGGCCCCAGCGGCATGGCCTCGCTTTCCAGGGGCGGCATGCCGACCAGCACCGCGAGCCGATAGCTCAGTTCGACCAGTAGCGGGCCGCCACGCGCGGCACTGCGGGCCACCAGCTGGTCCAGCGCGGCGGTCATCTCGTGTTCCATCGGATCGAGCAGGCTCAGGGTCAGCCGCGCCGGCGGCGCCTTGGCCGCGGCCGGTTGCGAGCCAAGATCCAGCAGGGCACGGTCGATGCAGTCGATGAAGCGTTGCTCGAATGCCCGGCGTTCCTGCACCAGGCGCTGGCGGGTGGCCTGGTAGCGCTGCTGGTCGACGTGGCTGCGGGCGTTGGCGGCCTGTTCGTGCAGGGCACGGTCGAAGTCGGCCAGGCACAGCCTCAGCGGCTCGGGCAGCCATTCGCGGCAGATCTGGCGGATCTCGCCGACCAGTCGGCGTGTCTTCGCCGGCCAGTGCGCCGGTGCGGCGCCTGTGCCCGAGCGCGACCGATCCGGTTGTTCGACATCCATGGGAAACCTTGCCCTACCACGATGCCTGCGAGTCTATGCCGATGCCGCAAGCGCGTCACGGTGGCCGGATCAGGCGCGTTGCAGCCAATGCACCAGCGTCAGCGCGTCCTCCGGGGCGATGGCGATGATGCGGTAACCCACCCACACCTGGCCGGCATTGGCCGCCTGGTGCCACTGTTCCTGCAGGCCGAGCTCGATCGAGGCCCCGCCTTGCGGTCCGTCGGCCAGCGGCAGGCGGGCCTGGAAGACCGCCTCGCTGCGAGGACGCTCCGGGGCGATCAGCAGGACGCCGCTGGCCGACAGGTTGCACAGGTGGCCCAGCGGCCGGGCGCTGATGGTATCGGTCACCACCGGCGCCGCCGCCGTGCGCTTGCGCGGGGCGCGGCGCTGTTCGAACGGGATGACCTGGGCGGTCATGCGCGCGCGGTCGGGCGCTGCAGGCTGCCGGTCAGCGCGCGCCAGGCGCGGTCGAACAGGCCGTCGCGCGCGGTCGCCTGCTCGCGTATCCGGCCGCTGGCGATCGCCGTGGCGAGTTCGCGCAGGTTCATTTCGGCCACGCGCTGGCCACGCCGGTTGACGAACAGCGTGTTGCCCGACAGTGGCGAGAACCAGGCCAGCTTGCGTCGCTGGGTGGCACCGGTCTGCGGGTCGATGAACTCGAACCAGCTGCCGAAGGGGAGCTGCCGCAGGCGATTGTGGATACGCGCCTCCTGCGGCCCGAGCGGTGGCTCCGGAGGCTGCGGGATGGCCGGGCGGGGCTCCTGTCCGCGTTGCTCGCCCAGCCGCTGGCGCTGTTTCAGGCGCAACGCCAGGTCGGTCGCGCTCGGTGGCTCGGCGGCCTGCGCATAGGCGGCCAGGGAGGGCATGTCGGCGACGGCATGAAGCGGTACGGCCGCGGGTTCGGGCCTGACCGGCGCCTCGTCGCCGACGATCAGGCGCTGCGCCACCTGCTCGGCCTCCTCGGCCTGCATGCCGATCTGTTGCAGGTGGTCCTCCACCGCCAGGCGCAGGCGCAGCGGGTCGTCCACGGGCAGGCGGCCGAGCAGCTGGTCGGTCAGGCGCAGCCGCTCGGCAAACGCCTCGCTGTCCTCCCCGTGGCGCAGCAGTGCCAACGCCAGCACGTCCGACCAGGCGCGATCGAGCAGGGCGCGCAACAGGCCGCGCGGCGTGGTGTCGGCAAAGCGCGCCGCGAGCACGGCGGCGGCGCGTTCGCGCGCCTGGTGCAGCCGCTCGCGGCCCTGCATCGCCTCGACCTG
Source organism: Frateuria sp. (assembly GCF_035695185.1). Classification (GTDB taxonomy): domain Bacteria; phylum Pseudomonadota; class Gammaproteobacteria; order Xanthomonadales; family Rhodanobacteraceae; genus Frateuria_A. The sequence continues at coordinate 16,841 of NZ_DASSES010000192.1, read as the reverse complement.
GCGCCGCTCGGTGACCTGCGCCTTGCGGCTGAGCTGGGCCAGGTGGTGGCGGATGTCCGCCAGCAGGCTGGTGTACAGGCCGGCGCTGGGGGGCTCGCGCTGTGCGCGGGCGACCAGCCGGCTGAGCTGGGCGGCCAGATCCGGGTCGATATCCTTACCGTCGCCCCAGTCATTGCTGGCCTCGGCCAGGGTGCCGAGCAGGTGGCGGGCGGGATGCTCGGCCTGGTCGAAGAAGCCGCGATCGCTCATCGCCACGCGCAGGATCGGTACCTGCAGGTCGCCCAGCAGCGCAGCGGCCCCCGGACCCTGGTGAAGCTGCTGGCCCAGTTGCTCGAACAGCCGGGCCACCAGCTCCACCGTGTCGTCCTGCTCCGGACTCAGGCCGGTGCGGACGGCGCCCGCCGGTTTGCCGGCGTTGAGGTGGGCCAGCAGTTCCTCGCGCAGGCGCTGCGCGCTGCGCAGCTCGCGGCTGGCGCGGTCGGTGACCTGCACCAGGTGGCGCTGTAGCGCGCCCAGCGCCACCTCGAGCTCGGCCGGACTGGCCGCCGGTCCCGTGGCGATGCGCGCCTCGCCGGCGCGCTGGCGGGCCAGCATGTCGCGCAGGTTCTCCAGCACGGCGATCGGTTCGTGGCTGGTGGCGACCGGCCTGGCCGGGTCGGCCGCGGGCGAGGGCACTTTCATCGAGGGGGGCGCCGGGGGCGCGTTGGCCGGCCGCGCGCCGGCGAAGGCGCGCAGGTGCGGCAGGATGCCTTTCGCCAGAAGGTGCGCGTTGGCCGCTTCGTACAGGTGCGGCAGCACCGGGGCCAGCTTCCGTTCCAGCGCCTGCACCAGCATCACCTGGTGATCCGGCGGCAGGTCCAGCGCCGGCATGGCGTGGCGCACGGCGGCGGACAGGTTCGGCGGCGAGGCCGGCAACGCCTCGCCTTCCAGTGGCGGCGCACCGACCAGCACGGCCATGCGGTAGGAAAGCTCGGCCAGCACGGGGCCGGTGTGGGCCTCGCCACGGGAAGTCAGCTGTTCCAGCACGGCGTTGAGCTCGTGCTCCTCGCGACCGAGCAGGCTCAGCGAAGCCACTACCGCGGGCGCATCGGCGTCCTCCTCGATGGCGCCGAGCCGGGCGAAGCCGCGGGCGACCTGCCCGGCTACCTGCCGCAGGAATGCCGCCCGGTGGCAGCGGAGCATGGCGCGGCTGTCGAAGCAGCGCTGCTGCTCGAGATGACTGCGCGAGCGCTCTGCCTGCTGGTAGAGGCTGTCGTCGAGTGCGTCCAGGGCGGCGGCCAGCGCGGGTTCCAGGCGCACATGGCACAGCCCGCGCAGGTCGGCCACCAGTTGCTGGACACGCACCGGCAGGTGCTGCAGGGTGGCCCGATCGTCCAATCCGGGCAGGGCCGCGGGGTGCTGCCTTTGCTCGACATCCATGACGCAGTTCTCGGATTTTTGACGCTTGCTAGTGTATGTGCCTCGCATCCGGTCTGCCATAGGCCGGGTTTTCGCGTTCCGAACGCGTCGGATCAGTCCAGAAACAACCCGATCAGATCGTTGAGGAAACGCTGGCCAAGCAGGGTCGGCTGCAGCCGGCCGGGTGCGTCCTGCAGCCAGCCGCGGGCGCGGGCCCGGGCGAGGACCGGAGCGATGCTCTCCAGCGACAGCCCGGTGCGCTGCGCGAACGCCTCCAGCGGCACCCCGTGATGGAGGCGCAGGGCGTTGAGCATGTATTCGAACGGCAGCTCGGCCGGTTCGACCGGGCCGCCGCCGCCGATGCGCTCGGGGCCGCCGGCGGCCCCGAGGTAGGTGCGCGGATGGCGGCTTTTCCAGCGCCGGTGCACGAGGCCGGTGGCCACCTCGGTGAGCTTGCCGTGGGCACCGGCACCGATTCCCAGGTAGTCACCGAACGCCCAGTAGTTGAGGTTGTGCTGGCAGCGCCGGCCTGGCCGGGCGTAGGCGGAAATCTCGTACTGGCCATACCCGGCCTCGGCGAGGCGGCCCTCGCAGGCCTCCTGCATGGCCCAGGCCGCGTCGTCGTCGGGCAGCGGTGGCGGGCTGGCCGCGAAAGCGGTGTTGGGTTCGAGCGTGAGCTGGTAGTGCGAGACGTGGGTGGGGGCGAGCGCGATCGCGCGATCCACGTCGGCCAGCGCACCTTCCAGCGACTGCTGCGGCAGCGCGTACATCAGGTCCAGGTTGAGGTTGGCGTAGCCGGCGTCCTGCGCTGACTTCACCGCCGCCTCGGCCTCGGCGGCCGAGTGGATGCGGCCCAGCCGCGCGAGCTTGTCATCGTCGAAACTCTGGATGCCGAAGGAAAGCCGGTTGACGCCAGCGGCCAGATAGCCGTCGAAGCGGCCGTGTTCGACCGTGCCCGGATTGGTTTCCAGGGTGACCTCGCAGCCCTCCACGAACGGCAGCCGGGCGCGGGCCGCGTCGAGAAAGCGGGCGATGTGCCCGGGCGCGAACAGGCTCGGCGTGCCGCCGCCGAAGAACACGCTGACGATCGGCCGGCCCTCGATGGCCGCGCCAAAGTCGGCCAGGTCGGCGTCCAGGTCCGCCAGCAGGGTGTCGATGTAAGCCTCGTAGGGTGGCGGCTCGCCGCGCACGCCGTGCGAGTTGAAGTCGCAGTACGGGCACTTCTTCACGCACCAGGGCATGTGCACGTAGAGCGCCAACGGCGGCGCGAGGAGGGGCATGGCTAGTGGCCGGCGCCCAGCTGGGCGTGCAGGCGGGCCAGCGCCTGGCCGCGGTGACTGATCCGGTTCTTGAGTGCGGGATCGAGTTCGGCGGCCGACAGCGACTGCCCTTCGGGCAGGAACAGCGGGTCGTAGCCGAAGCCCCGATCGCCTCGCCCGGCCTCCAGCACGCGGCCGTGCCAGCGGCCTTCGGCGATCAGCGGGGCCGGATCGTCGGCGTGGCGCAGCAGCACCAGCACGCAGATGAAGAAGGCGCCACGCCGTTCGGCCGGCACGCCCTCGAGCGCGTGTAGCAGTTTGGCGCGGTTGGCCGCGGCGTCGCCATGGTTGCCGGCGTAGCGGGCCGAATAGAGGCCGGGGGCGCCATCCAGGTGTTCCACGCACAGGCCCGAGTCATCGGCCAGCGCCGGCAGGCGGGTGATGCGCGCCGCGTGGCGTGCCTTCAGCAGCGCGTTCTCGACGAAGGTGGTGCCGGTCTCCTCGATGTCGAGTACGCCCAGGCTGGCCTGGGTGACCACCTCGAAGCCGCTGTCGGCGAGCAGGTCCTCGAATTCGGCGAGCTTGCCGCGGTTGCCACTGGCCAGCACCAGGCGTCGCATCGGTCAGCCCTCCGCCAGCGCGGCGCGCTGGGCGAGGACCAGCTCGGCGATGCCCTTCTCGGCCAGCGCCAGCATGGCGTCCATCTCGTCGCGGCGGAAGGCGTGGCCTTCGGCGGTGCCCTGCACCTCGATGAAGCCGCCGCCGTCGTTCATCACCACGTTCATGTCGGTATCGCAGGCCGAATCCTCGGCATAGTCCAGGTCCAGCACGGGCACGCCCTGATAGACGCCGACCGAAACCGCCGCCACCGCGCCGATGATCGGGTTGCGCTTGAGATTCTCGCGCTTCATCAGGAACTGCACCGCGTCGACCAGCGCCACGTACGCGCCGGTGATCGCCGCCGTGCGGGTACCACCGTCGGCCTGGATCACGTCACAGTCGAGCGTGATCACGCGTTCACCGAGCGCCTGGCGATTGACGCAGGCGCGCAGCGAACGGCCGATCAACCGCTGGATCTCCAGCGTGCGCCCGCCCTGCGCGCCGCGCGCGGCCTCGCGCTGGGTCCGGGTGCCGGTGGCGCGCGGCAGCATGCCGTACTCGGCGGTGACCCAGCCCTCGCCCTTGCCTCGCAGCCAGGGTGGCACGCGGTCCTCGATGCTGGCGGTGCACAGCACGCGGGTGTCGCCGAAGCTCACCAGCACCGAGCCTTCGGCATGGCGGGTGTAGCGGCGCTGCAGGGTCACCGGACGCAGCTGGTCGCTGGCGCGGCCGCTCGGGCGGGTCATGGTCATGCGGGGGGCCTGGTTGGGCAAGGCGGGAGGCGAGAGTTTACCATTGACGCTTTCCCACCGATCGCAAGGGCTCGACGCATGATCCGCAGCATGACGGCCTATGCCAGCGCCGAAACCCAGGGGCCTGCCGGCACGCTCAGCTGTGAGCTGCGCACGGTCAACCATCGTTATCTGGAGCTGAGCCCGCGCTTGCCCGAAGAGCTGCGCAGCTTCGAGTCGGCACTGCGCGAACGCGTCGCCGCGCGGCTGTCGCGCGGCAAGGTCGACCTCACCGTGCGCCTGCGCGGCAGCGAGGCGCGCGGCGAGTCGCTGGAAGTGGACGAGGTGACGCTCGGCCGCCTGGCGACGCTGAACCGCGAGCTGGCCGGGCGCTTCCCCGGCATGCAGGTGCAGCTGACCGAACTGTTGCGCTTCCCGGGCGTGCTGCGCCAGGCGGAAGTCGATGCCGATGCCCAGCAGGCCGCCCTGTTCGACGTGCTCGATCGCGCGCTCGATGCGCTCAGCGCCACCCGCGAGCGCGAGGGCGCCCAGCTCGGCGCGATCCTGCGCGACAAGCTCGACGCGATCGAGCGCATCGTCGGCCAGGTGCGCGAATGGATGCCGGAGATCCGGACCGCCCTGCGCGCGCGCCTGGAAGGCCGACTGGCCGACCTCAAGCAGCCCGCCGATCCCGGGCGTCTCGAGCAGGAGCTGGTCATGCAGGTGACCCGCAGTGATGTCGACGAGGAGCTCGACCGCCTGGCCACGCATGTCGCCGAGACCCGTCGCGTGCTCGGGCTGAAGGAACCGGTCGGCCGCCGGCTGGACTTCCTGATGCAGGAGTTCAACCGCGAGGCCAACACGCTCGGCTCCAAGTCGGTCGACGCGCGTACCACCAATGCCGCGGTGGAGCTGAAGGTGCTGATCGAGCAGATGCGCGAGCAGGTGCAGAACATCGAATGAACGTCCTGACGCCGGGCACGCTGTTCATCGTCGCGGCGCCTTCGGGGGCCGGCAAATCCACGCTGGTCAACGCGCTGCTGGAGCGCGAGCCGGGCATCTCGCTGTCGATTTCGCACACCACGCGACCGCCGCGGGTGGGCGAGGAGTACGGGCGCCACTACTACTTCGTCGAGCGCGAGGAGTTCGAGCGGCAGATCGCCGCCGGCACCTTCCTCGAGCACGCCGAGGTGCACGGCAATTTCTACGGCACCTCGCTGGCGACGGTGCAGGGCCTGCTCGACCAGGGCCGCGACGTGCTGCTGGAGATCGACTGGCAGGGCGCGGCGCAGATCCGGCGCGCCAAGCCCGATTGCGTGAGCGTGTTCATCCTGCCGCCCTCGCGCGCCGAGCTGGAGCGGCGCTTGCGCGGCCGCGGTTCGGATGCGCCGGAGGTGATCGAGCGACGGTTGCACAACTCCCGCGAGGAAATCGCCCACGCGCACGAGTTCGACTACATCGTGGTCAACGACGGTTTCGACGAGGCGCTGGCCGACCTGCAGGCAATCGTGCGGGCGGTACGGCACCGGGGCGAGTTGCAGTGGAAGCGGCATGAGGCCCTGATCGCCGAACTGCTGGCCTGATCCAACGGCCCCTTTCCGGGCGGAGCATCGGCAACGGGTCCGCATGCCGTCGCCCCCGGACCCTGGCCCTCCCATCGCGGCCCGCACCCGGAAGGGAAAGCGAGCAGGGCGGGGCGCTTGGCCTGCCATCACCGCTCGGCTACCTTAATCCGCTTATGACCGCCCCCGCCGCCCCCTCCGAACCGCTGGTGCGCATCCGTGGCCTGACCACGGTGCTCAACGGCAAGACCATTTTCGACGCGCTGGACCTGGATATCCCGCGCGGCAGGGTCACGGCCATCATGGGCCCCAGCGGCACCGGCAAGACGACGCTGCTCAAGCACATCACCGGGCAGATGCGCGGCGACGCGGGGCAGGTGCTGGTCGACGGGCAGAACGTGCCCGAGCTTTCGCGCGAGAAGCTCTTCGCGCTTCGCGAGAAGATCGGTTACCTGTTCCAGAATTCGGCGCTTCTGACCGACTTCGACGTCTTCGAGAACATCGCCTTCCCGCTGCGCCAGCACACCAGGCTGCCGGAAGTACTGATCCGCAACATCGTGCTGACCAAGCTGCAGGCGGTCGGCCTGCGCGGCGCGGCCGGCTTGATGCCGGCGGAGCTCTCCGGCGGCATGGCGCGGCGGGTGGCGTTGGCCCGGGCGATCGTGTTCGATCCGATGCTTATCCTCTACGACGAGCCGTTCGTGGGCCTGGACCCGATCGCGCTCAGCCAGGTGCTCAAGCTGATCCGCACGCTCAACGAGACGCTCGGCATCACCAGCGTGCTGGTGGCGCACGAACTGGATGCCATCAAGCAGGTGGCCGACCTGGTCTATCTCATCGCCAACGGCAAGGTGGTGGCCCAGGGCGATCCCAGGACGATCGCAGACGACGGTTCACCTTGGACGCGGCAGTTCTTCGGCGGCGACATCGACGGCCCGGTGCCGTTCCAGTATCCGGCTGGCGACTATGCGCAGGCGCTGGGCCTGGCCGGAGAACGGGCATGAGCGCACGGCCGCAACGCAACGTGATCACCAACGCGCTGGCGCAGATCGGCGAGGCCGGACTGTTCCTGCTGACCCTGCTGGCGGCAGTGCCGCGCAGCCTGCGCTACGTGCGCGAGACGGTGCGCCAGCTGTGGTTCGTCGGCGCGATGAGCCTGACCATCATCACCGTCTGCGGCCTGTTCGTGGGCATGGTGCTGGGGCTGCAGCTGTACTACGTGCTCTCGATCTTCGGCGGTACCGCGGCCAGCGGCACGGTGGTGGCGATCGCCATCTACCGCGAACTCGGTCCGGTCGTGACCGCGCTGCTGTTCGCCGGCCGCGCCGGCACGTCCATCACCGCCGAGATCGGTCTCATGCGCGCGACCGATCAGCTCGCCGCGATGGAGATGATGGCGGTCGACCCGATCGCCTACGTGGCTGTGCCGCGCTATCTCGCCGGCCTGATCGCCATGCCGCTGCTTTGCGCGGTGTTCTGCGCGCTCGGCATCTACGGCGGGCACCTGGTCGGGGTGACCTGGCTGGGGATCGACAACGGCACGTTCTGGTCCAACATGACCGCCACCGTCGATGTCTGGAAGGACGTGGTCAACGGCATCCTGGTGAAGAGCCTGGTGTTTGGCGCGGTGGTCTCGCTGATCGCCGTCTACCAGGGCTACACCACCCCGCCGACCAGCGAAGGCGTGGCCTACGCCACCACCCGCACCGTGGTCGCCTCGTCCATCGCGATCCTCGCGCTGGATTTCGTGCTGACCGCGTTCCTGATGTGACCGTCTTAAGTGAATTCCTCGAGGACTGAGCCGTGAGCCAGAGAAACTCCTACGCCGTGGGCACCGGCCTGTTCATCGTGCTCGGCTTCGCCGCACTGGCGTACCTGGCGACGCAGACCACCTCGGTCGCCAACACCCACCAGGGCGCCAGCTACACGGTCGAGGCGCATTTCGCCAACATCGGCCAGCTCAAGGAGCGCGCGCCGGTGAAGATCGCCGGCGTTCGCGTGGGCCAGGTCAGTTCGATCGTGCTCGACCCGAAGCAGGAGGCGGCCGACGTGAAGCTTTCGATCGACCAGGCCTACAGCCACATCCCGGACGACTCGGTCGCCACGATCTTCACCAGCGGCCTGCTCGGCGACCAGTACGTGGGCATCCAGTACGGCAGTTCCAAGAGGGATCTCGCCGACGGGGGCACGCTGGCGCGCACCAAGCCGGCGCAGCAGCTGGAAGAGATGCTCGGCAAGTTCTTCGGCGCCGGCGGCGTGGCCGACAACCTGGGTGGCAGCTACACGGTCAAGGCACGCTTCGGCAACGTCGGCGCGCTCACGGTGGGTGCCCCGGTGAAGATGGCTGGCGTGGCGATCGGCAGCGTCGCCGCCGTGCACGCCGATCCGGTCAAGCTGGACGCCGAAGTGGAGCTGTCGATCGACAAGAAATACGACCAGATTCCTGACGATTCGGCCGCCGCGGTGTTCACCAGCGGTTTGATCGGCACCCAGTACGTTGCGATCCAGCCCGGCGGCTCGCCGGAGTTCCTCAAGAACGGCGACGAAATGGTGCTGACCCAGTCGGCCATGCAACTGGAAGACCTGATCGGCAAGTTCCTGGTCAACGGCTCGCCCGCCGAGAAGAAAGACGCCCCCGCCGGCAAGCAATGAGCCGGTATCCCACAAGGAGTTTCCCCATGTTGCGCACTCTGGCTTTCGCCATGGCCATCGCGTTCGGCACTGTGGCCGCCTCGCCCGTGCTCGCCCAGGACGCGGCCGCCCAGGCGCCCGCTTCCCGGCAGAACCCCGAGCAGGTGGTGCAGGAGATCGCCCACCAGCTGGACACCACCATCGCCGGTCATCGCGACGAGCTGAAGAACGACAAGGAAAAGTTGATCTCGGTGATCGACGATGTCTTCCTGCCGCACTTCGACATCGACTACGCCTCGATCCTGGTGCTCGGCCGCCACGCCCGCGAGGCCACGCCGGAGCAGCGCGAGCGCTTCGCAAAGGCGTTCTACAACTCGATCACCCACCGCTACGCCGAAGGCCTGCTCAACTACACCAAGGGCGCGGTGCAGGTGCTGCCGTTCAGCGGCGACCTGAACGACAAGCGCACCGTGGTGCGCACCCAGGTGGTGCTGGACGACGGCAAGAAGCTCTCGGTCGACTACGCCTTCCGCAAGAGCAAGGACGGCGACTGGAAGGCCTACGACGTGATCATCGAAGGCATCTCCTACGTCACCAACTACCGTAACCAGGTGGACGCGGAGATCCGCAAGGTCGGCATCGAGAAGCTCATCGCCAACTTGGAGAACCAGGGCGAGAAGGCGCTGGAATCGATGGACAAGGCCAGCAAGGCCCCGTGAGCACAGCCACCTTCCAGCTCGATGAAGAGACGCCGGGCAGGCTGGGCGTCCGCGGCGTGCTGAGCTTCGACACCGCGGCCGCGGCCCTGGAAGCCATCGCCGCCGCGCTGGTTGCCGGGTCGGTGACACGGCTGGACCTGGCCGGCGTCGAGCGCAGCGACAGCGCGGGCCTGGCCTGCGTGCTGGCCGTGCAGGCCGAGGCACGGCGGCTGGGCCGTGCGCTGGTCGTGGAGCACATGCCGGCCGGCATGCGGGCGCTAGCAAGGGTCTGCGAGGTCGACGCGCTGGTCGGTTGAGCCTGTCCGCGTGACAGAAAAGAAAAGGGGCCCGGTCGGGCCCCTTTTTCGTCGATGGCTAGTCCCGTCTTCGGGCTTGCCTACGGGTGCTTATGCTCGTCTTCCGGATGCTTGTTTTCCCACTGGTGTTGCTCGTCCAGCAGCTGCTCCGGATCGAAGTTGTCGTCGTTGAGGCCCTGCATCTGCTGGATCACCTCGGCCGGCGGATTGCCGTCGTAGATCTGGTATAGGCGACGCTGGCGGTAGGCGTCACGCATGAACACATACGGGTCGTACGCCGATTCCAGGAAGCTTTCCGCATCGATGCCGCGCGAGCGCAACGTCACCAGGTACATCATCTGCGGCAGGAACTGCTGGCCGTACTTGTAGTCGTGGTTGCGTGCGTAGATCGACAACGGGTCGAAGAAATAGCTGTCCACCGGCATGCGCCAGACGTCACGCACGGTGGTCGGGCCGATCAGCGGCAGCACCAGGTAGTCGCCATCGGGGACACCCCAGCGCGCCAGCGTCACGCCGAAGTCGTTGTCCTCCAGCGGGATGCCCAGCTGGCTGGCCGGATCGAAGAAGCCGCCCAGGCCGAGCGTGAGATTGACCAGGAAGCGTCCGGTGCTCTGCAGCGCCTGCTTGGGGCGTGCCTGCAGCAGGTCGTTGGCCACCGTGATCGGCATGCGGATGTTGGTGAAGAAGTCGCTGACCGAGCGGCGCACCGGGGGATTGGTGACCTTGCGGTAGCCCACCGCCACCGGACGGATCACCGCCTTGTCCACGGCGTCGTTGAATGCGTAGACCTTGCGGTTGAACTTCTCCAGCGGATCGTCGGTGCGAGGCTTGGCGATGGTGCAGCCGGCCAGCAGGGCCAGGGCAGCCAGCGGAAGCAGACGGCTGGGCGAGAGACGGGGCAGGGAAAACATCGATGGGATCCGCTACGGGTACCGCAAAAGTGTACCGCCTGGTTCTATATTTTTGCAGTCAGGCGGATCGGACCGGCTTGCCGGCGATCGAACCGCGCATGATACGCGCATGCCGCATTGCCAGCCAAGCCAGCCCTCCGCTACACTCGCCCTTCTCTAAGTTGCCTTTGTGCCTGAGGATTTCGCATGGCCCGCATTACCGTGGAAGATTGCCTCGAGGTGGTCGACAACCGCTTCGAGCTGGTGCTGATGGCGACCAAGCGCGCCCGCCAGCTGGAAAAGGGCGCCGAGCCGGCGGTCCACCCGGACAACGACAAGCCGACGGTGCTCGCCCTGCGCGAGATCGCCGACCGTCGCATCGACCAGGCCACCATCGACGAGATCGACCGCGCCGAGCGCGAGCGCGCCGAACGCGAGGCCCTGGAGTGGGCCGCGGCCGAGGTCGACGACGACCTGTCCAAGGGCGGCGACGACTGATGCGCGCCGGCGGCTGCCGACTGCGCAGTCGCCTTGCCGGCCCCGCCGGCATCGTTGCCATGCCCTCTAGCCTGGCTGGCAGCCACCTGCACGGAAGCGCCGTCTGAACGGGGAGCGTGAACCCATGACGGCGACCACGCCCTCCGCCCCCGTGGACGCGTCCGTGCTGCCCCCCTATGTGCTGGCGCTCAAGGAGCGTGTGGCCTACCTTCCGGAAGCCCAGGTGGTGCGCGTGCTGCGCGCCTACGAGGTGGGCGCGCATGCGCACCGCGGCCAGGCACGCAAGAGCGGCGAGCCGTACATCACCCACCCGGTGGCCGTCGCCGGAATCCTCGCCGAACTGGGCCTGGACGCCGAAACCATCATCGCGGCGATCCTGCACGACACGCTGGAAGACACCGAACTGAGCCGGGAGGAGATCACGGCCGAATTCGGCGACACCGTGGCCGACCTGGTCGACGGCGTCACCAAGCTGGACAAAATGCGCTTCTCCAATCGCCAGGAAGCCGATGCGGAAAGCTTCCGCAAGATGCTGCTGGCGATGGCGCGCGACATCCGTGTGATCCTGATCAAGCTCGCTGATCGCCTGCACAATATGCGCACGCTCGGCGCCAAGGACGCGCCCTCGCGCCGGCGCATCGCCCGCGAGACGCTGGAGATCTACGCGCCGATCGCCCAACGGCTGGGCATGAACAAGTTCAAGGCCGAGCTGCAGGACCTGGGCTTCCGCGCGCTCTACCCCGACCGCTACCGCGTCATCAGCGAGCGCATCCGCGCCGCGCTGGGCAACCGCCGCGAGGTGATGAGCAAGATCGAGCACGCGCTCGCCACCCGGCTGGCCGCCGAGCACCTGCCGGCCAAGGTGGTCGGGCGCATCAAGTCGCCGTGGAGCATCTATTCGAAGATGCGCAACGAGCACAAGAGCTTCGCCCAGCTGATGGACGTGTACGGGTTCCGCGTGGTGGTCGACACCGCGATGAGCTGCTACATGGCGCTCGGCGCGGTCCACTCGCTCTACAGCCCGGTGGATCGGCGCTTCAAGGACTTCATTGCGATCCCCAAGGCCAACGGCTACCAGTCGCTGCACACCGTGCTGCTGGGGCCGTTCGGCGCGCCCATCGAGGTGCAGATCCGCACCGCGGAAATGGATTCGGTGGCCGAGCGCGGCGTGGCGGCGCACTGGGCCTACAAGACCGATTCCGGCCCGGCCAACAGTGCGCAGGCGCGCGCCCGCGAATGGCTCTCCGCGCTCGCGGACAGCCAGGCGCATACGCCCTCGTCGGCCGAATTCATCGAGAACGTCAAGATCGACCTGTTCCCGGACGAGGTCTACCTGTTCACCCCGCGCGGCGACATCCTGGCGCTGCCGCGCAACGCCACGGCGCTGGACTTCGCCTACGCCGTGCACACCGACGTGGGCGACCATGCGGTGGCCGCGCGCGTGGACAAGAAGCTGCTGCCGCTGCGCACGCGGCTGGAGTCGGGGCAGCTGGTGGAGATCATCACCGCGCCCTCGGCCGTACCCAATCCGGCTTGGCTGGAGTTCGTGGTCACCGGCAAGGCGCGCACCGCGATCCGCCAGTACCTGAAGCATCTGCAGCACGAGGATGCGGTCGACTTCGGCCACCGCATGCTCGACCGCGCGCTGGATGCTTTGGGCACCAACATCGACGCGATCCCGGCCAAGGTGCTGGAGCGCTTCCTCGAGGAGGCCAAGCTGCGCCGCCTCGAGGAGCTCCTGGCCGATATCGCGCTGGGCAACCGCATGCCGGACCAGGTCGCGCACCACCTGGTCGCGCTGCGTGGCGGGGGGCGGCCCGCCGAAGCACCGCACACTCACGAGAACATCCGCATCACCGGCGCAGAGCGTGGCGTGCTGAGCTTCGGCAATTGCTGCCATCCGCTGCCGGGCGACGAGATCATCGGCTACCTGTCCTCCGGCAAGGGCATCGTGGTGCATCGCGTGGAATGCCCGAACGTGGCCGAATTCCGCAAATCCCCCGCACGCTGCGTGGGCATCGAGTGGGACCGCGACGTGCAGGGCGACTACCGCGCGGAGTTGCGCATCGAGGTCATCAACCGTCCGGGCGTACTGGCCACCGTCGCGGCCGCCATTGCCGCGGCGGACTCCAATATCGAGAACGTCGAGTACGTGGAACGCGACGCGGCCGCCGCGACCCTGCTGTTCGCGATGGAAGTGAAGAACCGCAAGCACCTGGCGGACGTGATCCGCCGCGTGCGGCGCACCGGCGTGGTGAGCGGCGCTTACCGCTATCCCCTGTAGTGCGTGCGCCGGTTGCCGGCTGCCTTCGTGCCGAGGCGGGCGCGTCCCTCTAGACTTCGCCTTTTCCCCACCGAGGTCCGCCCATGTCCCGCAGCATCGTGTCCACCGGTCAGGCCCCCGCCGCCATCGGCCCCTACTCGCAGGCCGTGCGCGCCGGCGGCACCGTGTACTTCTCCGGCCAGATCCCGCTGGACCCGGCTACCGGCAACCTGGTCGAGGGTGACATCAGCGCACAGACCCGGCGCGTGTTCGACAACCTGGCCGAGGTGGCCAAGGCGGCCGGCGGTTCGCTGTCGCAGTTCGCGCGGGTGGGCATCTACGTCACCGATCTGGCCAACTTCGCGGCGGTCAACACGGTGATGGCGGAGTACTTCCAGCAGCCGTACCCGGCGCGCTCCACCATCGAGGTTTCGGCGCTGCCCAAGGGGGCGCAGGTGGAGGTGGACGCGATCATGGTGCTGGACTGATCCAGCCGGCCCGCCGCGTCGTGGCCTGACCGCCGGGCGCGGTGTCGACCCACAGCGCCCTGCTGCAACCCGGCGGGGCGCTAGGCTAGGCTACCCGTTCATGCCCGCCCGCAGCGCCAGTGTCGCCACGCCGCCCGTCGCCGATCCCGGCCTGTCGCCGGTCGGCACGCTGCCGGGCGTGGGCCCTGCACTGGCTGCCACGCTCGCCAGGCTCGGGCTGGAGCGGGTGCAGGACCTGTGGTTCCACCTGCCGCTGCGCTACGAGGACAAGACCCGGGTCACCACCATCGCCGACCTGCATGCCGGCGAGCGGGCGCAGGTGCTGGGCACGGTGGAGGCGGTCGAGCGGGGCTTCCGTTACCGGCCGCAGCTGAAGGTGGCGATCGGCGACGAGTCACGGCAGACCCTGCTGTTGCGTTTCTTCCACTTCCACCGGGCGCAGGCCGAGCAACTCCGGCCTGGCCAGAAGCTGCTGTGCTATGGCGAGGTCCGCCATGGCGCCCAGGGCCTGGAGATGGTGCACCCCCAATACCAGCGGGTGGGCGAGGGCGAAGCGGTGGCGGTCGACGAGCGGCTGAGCCCGGTCTATCCGACCACCGAGGGCCTGGGGCAGAAGCGACTTGCCGGGGTGATCGACAAGGCGCTCGCGCTGCTACCACCCGACGCGACCCTCGAGTTGATCCCGCCGCAGCTGTGTGCGGCGCACGGCCTGACCTCGCTGCGCGAGGCGCTGCTCTACACGCACCGCCCGCCACCGGACGCGCCAGTGGCGGAGCTCGCCAACGGCCGGCATCCCGCACAGCAACGGTTGGCGTTCGAGGAGTTGCTGACCCAGCACCTGAGCCTCAAACGCATGCGTGCGGCGGTCCGTCGCCGTCGTGCGCCCGTGCTTGGCGGCGACGGCAGCCTGCGCGGCCGCTTCGTCGAAGGCCTGCCGTTCCGCCTGACCGGCGCACAGCAGCGGGTCACGCAGGACGTGCTCACCGACCTTGCGCATGCCAAGCCGATGCTGCGCCTGGTCCAGGGCGACGTCGGCAGCGGCAAGACCGCGGTCGCGGCGCTGGCCGCGCTGGCCGCCGTGGAAGCCGGCTGGCAGGTGGCGTTGATGGCGCCCACCGAACTGCTCGCCGAACAGCACCTGCGCAACTTCCGCCACTGGCTGGAGCCGCTCGGCGTGGCGGTGGAATGGCTGGCCGGCAAGCAGCAGGGCAAGGCGCGCGCCCATGCGCTGGCGCGCGTCGCCGAGGGTGCATCGGTCGTCATCGGCACGCACGCGCTGATGCAGGAGGGCGTGGCGTTCGCCCGCCTGGGCCTGGTCATCGTCGACGAGCAGCACCGCTTTGGCGTGCAGCAGCGCCTGGCGCTGCGCGACAAGGGGCTGGAAGGTGAACTGGTGCCCCATCAGCTGGTACTCACCGCCACGCCCATCCCGCGCACGCTGGCGATGAGCGCCTACGCGGACCTGGACGTGTCCTCCATCGACGAGCTGCCGCCCGGGCGTACGCCGGTGCAGACGGTGGCCGTGTCCAGCGCGCGTCGTGCCGAGGTGATCGAGCGCATCCACGCCGCCTGCGCGGAAGGGCGCCAGGCGTACTGGGTGTGCACGCTGATCGAGGAGTCCGAACAGCTGCGCGCGCAGGCGGCCGAGGTGGCGCACGAGGAACTGTCGGCGGCCCTGGCGGACTGTCGGGTCGGGCTGATCCACGGCCGCATGAAGCCGAAGGAAAAGCAGGCGGTGATGGATGCCTTCAAGACCGGCGAGGTGGCCGTGCTGGTCGCGACCACCGTGATCGAGGTGGGCGTGGACGTGCCGAACGCGAGCCTGATGGTGATCGAAAACAGTGAGCGGCTGGGCCTGGCCCAGCTGCACCAGCTGCGCGGCCGCGTGGGTCGCGGCGCGATCGCCTCCAACTGCGTGCTGCTCTACCAGCCGCCGCTGGGCCAGCTCGCACGTGAGCGTCTCAACGTGATGCGCGAGACCTGCGACGGCTTCCGTATTGCGGAGAAGGACCTCGAATTGCGCGGGCCCGGCGAGGTGCTGGGCACGCGCCAGACCGGCCAGCTCGCCTTCCGCATCGCCGACCTGGCACGCGACGGCCACCTGTTGCCGGCCGTGCAACAGGTGGGAGAGGCGATGCTGCGCCACCGGCCTCGCCAGGCGGAACAGTTGATCGAACGGTGGATCGGCGCCGCCGCACGCTACGCTCACGCCTGAGTGGCGTTTTTGTTTCTTCCACCCCTGGCGGTCGTAAGCTAACCGTTTTTACCGGCGCCCGACGCATGACCCGACCCCAGCTCCTGATCGACACCGACCCCGGCGTGGACGATGCGCTCGCCATCCTGATGGCCCATGCACATGCCGACGTGGCCGGGCTTTCCATTGCGGCGGGCAACGTCGGCCTGGAGCACACGGTGCACAACGCGCGCGTGCTGGTCGAGCTGCTCGGCGCGACCACCCCGGTGTTCCCCGGCTGCGCCACGCCGCTGGTGCGCCTGCCCGAGGAGGACGCGGCGTTCGTCCACGGCCGCGACGGCTTCGGCGACGTCGGCTTCCCGCCGCCGGGTCATCCGGCCGCGGACGAGGCGGCCGCGCTGGCCTTGCTGCGGCTGACGCGCGAGCGGCCCGGCGAGCTGACCCTGGTGGCACTCGCGCCGCTCACCAACGTGGCGCTGGCGCTGCGGCTGGATCCGACCCTGCCGCAGCGGGTCAGGCGACTGGTGATCATGGGAGGCGCGGTGACCGGGCATGGCAATACCAGCCGGGTGCCGGCCGAATTCAACATCGGCTTCGATCCCGAGGCGGCACACGTGGTATTCGAGGCCTTCGAGGAGTTCGATCTGGTCGACTGGGAGCTCACCCTGCGCCATGCCTTCGACGAGGATGCGTTCGACGGCTGGCTCGCCGCCGGCGACGCGCGCGCCGCCTTCTACGGCAGTATCTGCCAGGTCGCGCGCCAGACCAATCGCGAACGCGGGCGGCGGGGGATCATCGCCGCCGATGCGCTGGCCATGGCGGTGGCCATCGATCCGGCGGTGGTGGTGCGCAGCGAGCGGCGTGCGGTGGCAATCGAGCTCGATGGCCGCTTGACCCGCGGTGCCACCGTGGTGGACTGGGCTGGCCGGCTGGGTCGCTCGGCCAATGCCAACGTGGTGCTGGAACTGGATCAGGAACGCTTTGCCGCGATGGTGCGGCGGGCGCTGGGGGCCGGTTGAGTATCCTCGAGCCGGCGCGCGAGGGGGGGGGCGGGACAAGTTGACCCCGCCGTCACCCGGCCGCTACAATGCCGCTCTTTTCACCCGCCGCTTTGAGTCCGTCATGAAGCCCGATATCCATCCCAACTACCGTCCGGTGGTGTTCCAGGACCTGTCGTCCGACTTCGCGTTCCTGACGCGCTCGACGATCGCCACCAAGGAAACCGTCAAGTGGGAAGACGGCAACGAGTACCCGCTGGTCAAGGTGGATATCTCCAGCCAGTCGCACCCGTTCTACACCGGCAAGCAGAAGA
>NZ_DASSES010000191.1:0-3857 GCF_035695185.1 Frateuria sp. | reverse complement strand
AACCTGATCGACAAGTCCGGCGCCTGGTACAGCTACAACGGCGACCGCATCGGCCAGGGCAAGGAGAACGTGCGCCAGTTCCTGCGCGACAACCCGGCCATCGCCAACGAGATCGACCAGCAGCTGCGCGCGCGCCTGCTGGTCGGGGGCGGCAAGGCGGCCGCCGCCTCGGAAGAGGCGCTCGAAGAAGCCTGAGCGCGTGCCCGGGTCTGATCCTGCCCACTCCCTCCGCCCCGCCCGCAGGACGGGGCGAAGGGACGTGAGGGTGACGAGCCCAGCGTGCGCGGCGACGGTCCGCTGCACATGAAGCGCCGCCCCGAAGCTCCGGACAAGCCAAGGCGCAGCGCCTACGACAAGGCGCTCGGCCTGCTCGCCCGCCGTGAACACTCGCGCCGCGAACTCAAGACCAAGCTGCGCCAGGGTGGCTACGAAGGGGGCGAAACCGAGGCCGCCATCGAGCGCCTGGGCGAGCAGCGCTACCAGGACGACGAGCGCTTCGCCCAGGTGCTGGTGCGCAGCCGCGCATCCCAGGGCTACGGTCCCCAGCGCATCCGTGCCGAGCTCAAGACCCACGCGGTGCCCGATGCGCGCATCCGCGAGCTGCTGGACGAAGCGGAGGTCGATTGGGAGGCGTCCGCCATCGACCAGCTGCGCCGCCGCTATGGCGGCAAGGGCGCGGTGGACCATGCCGAACGCGCGCGGCGCGCGCAGTTCCTCTTGCGTCGCGGCTTTGCCGCCGCCACAGTACGACGTGCTACCCACGCCGAAGTGGACGACGCTGCCGACGAAATCGACTGATCTCGCGGCGGTGGCCGCCGGCGTGGCCTTTTTTGTCTACGCCGCTGCGTGCCCATGAAAACCGCCGACATCCGTTCGACCTTCCTCGAGTTCTTCCGCGCCAAGGACCACGCCATCGTGCCGTCCAGTTCGTTGGTGCCTGCCAGCGATCCCACGCTGCTGTTCACCAACTCGGGCATGGTGCAGTTCAAGAACGTGTTCCTGGGCAGCGAGAAGCTGCCCTACGCACGCGCGGCCGACGTGCAACGCTGCCTGCGCGCCGGCGGCAAGCACAACGACCTCGATTCGGTCGGCTACACCGCGCGACACCATACGTTCTTCGAGATGCTGGGCAACTGGTCGTTCGGCGACTACTTCAAGCGCGAAACGATCGCCTGGGCGTGGGAACTGCTCACTGCCGTGTTCAAGCTGCCGGCGGAGCGGCTGTGGGTGACCGTCTACCACACCGACGAGGAGGCCTACGACATCTGGCACAAGGAGATCGGCGTACCCGCCGAGCGCATCGTGCGCATCGGCGACAACAAGGGTGCGCCCTATGCCTCGGACAACTTCTGGCAGATGGCCGATACCGGTCCGTGCGGCCCGTGCACCGAGATCTTCTATGACCACGGAGCGGACGTGGCCGGCGGCCCGCCCGGCTCGCCGGACGAAGATGGCGACCGCTACATCGAGATCTGGAACCTGGTGTTCATGCAGTTCGATCGCGCGCCGGACGGCACGCTCTCGCCGCTGCCGGCCCCGTGCGTGGATACCGGCATGGGCCTGGAGCGGCTGGCCGCCGTGCTGCAGCACGTGCACTCCAACTACGAGATCGACCTGTTCCAGCACCTGATCCGGGTGGCCGGCGAACTCACCGGCACGACCGACCTGGCCAACAAGTCGCTGCGCGTCATCGCCGATCACATCCGTGCCTGCTCGTTCCTGATCGTCGACGGCGTGCTGCCGTCCAACGAGGGGCGCGGCTACGTGCTGCGCCGGATCATCCGCCGCGCCCTGCGGCATGGCTGGATGCTCGGTGTGCGTGGTGATTTCTTCTGGAAGATGGTCGCGCCGCTCGTCGAGGAGATGGGCGCGGCCTATCCCGAACTCGTCGCCAAGCAGGGTTTCGTCGAGGACGCGCTGCGTACCGAAGAGCAGCGATTCGGCGAGACGCTCGAACACGGCATGCGCGTGTTCGACGAGGTCGCGAAGAAGTCCGGCACGACCATCCCCGGCGTCGATGCGTTCCGCCTGTACGACACCTATGGCTTCCCGGTCGACCTCACCGCCGACATCGCGCGCGAGCGCGGGCTCGCCGTCGACATGGCCGGCTTCGAGCAGGCCATGAACGAGCAGCGCGAACGCGCGCGCGCCGCCGGCCGTTTCGAGGCCAAGGGCCAGATGCCGGCGGAACTCGCCAGCCGGCTCGCGCCGACCCTGTTCCTGGGCTATGACGCGCTCGAAGCGACCGCTTGCAAGGTGGTCGGCATCGTGCGCGACGGCAGGCAGGTCGAGGCACTGGACGATGGGGAAGATGCGCTGGTGATCCTCGACCGCACGCCGTTCTACGCCGAATCCGGCGGCCAGGTGGGCGATACCGGCGTGCTGGTCCATGCGCAGGGGCGCTTCGAGGTGGTCGATACGCTCAAGATGGGTGGCGTGTTCTTCGGCCATGTCGGACGCTGGCGTGGCGTTGCGCTGCGTGAGGGCGACATGCTCGACGCGCAGGTCGACACCGGGCGGCGCCAGGCGACCGTACTGAACCACTCGGCGACCCACCTCTTGCATGCGGCGTTGCGCCAGGTTCTCGGCGAGCACGTGGCGCAGAAGGGCTCGCTGGTGGCGCCCGAGCGCCTGCGCTTCGATTTCTCCCACTTCAAGCCACTCAGCCGCGACGAACTCGACGCGGTCGAAGCGCTGGTGAACGCCGAAGTGCGCCGCAACGCCCCGGCGGAAGTGCGCCACATGGCCTACGACGACGCGATCGCGTTCGGCGCCATGGCGTTGTTCGGCGAAAAGTACGGCGATGAGGTGCGCGTGCTGAAGATGGGCGATTTTTCCACCGAGCTTTGCGGCGGCACGCACGTCAGCCGCACCGGTGACATCGGCCTGTTCAAGATCGTCGCCGAGGCCGGAGTCGCCTCTGGCGTCCGTCGCATCGAGGCGGTGACCGGCGCTGGTGCGCTCGCCTACGTGGCGGCGGAGGAGCGGCGCCTGGGCGAGCTCTCGCAACTGCTCTCGGGCAGCGGCGACGACGTCGTCGAGAAGCTGCGCCAGCTGTTCGACCGCCAGAAGAAACTCGAGCGCGAACTCGAATCGCTGCGCAGCAAGGCGGCCGGCAACGCTACCGCCGACCTGGCCGGCAGCGCCCGCGACGTGGCCGGCGTCAAGGTGATCGCCGCGCGCCTGGAAGGCTTCGACGCGAAATCCCTGCGCGACAGCGTCGACCAGCTCAAGCAACAGCTCGGCGACTGTGTGGTGCTGCTTGCCGGCGCGGCAGACGGCCGCGTTTCGCTGGTGGCCGGCGTGCATGGGTCGGCGCTGGGTCGGATCAAGGCGGGGGACGTGGTGTCGCACGTCGCCAGGCAGATCGATGGCAAGGGCGGCGGACGTCCCGACATGGCCCAGGGCGGCGGCCTGGACACCGCGCAGTTGCCGGCTTTGCTGGCTGCCGTGCCCGACTGGATCGCGCAGCAGATATAGGCCTCGCGGGCTTTGTGAATCGGGGATTTATCGCCCACGAAATGCATTGCACGGGGCGCTCGCGCTCGGCTAGTATCGGTTGACTGTCGGCGCCACGAACCTACGGTGTCGCCGCAAGGCAAGGGTATCCATGGTGGATGCCCGGGCTTTGAGCCGGGGAAGGCGGTAGGGCCTTCGACGGACTTTCGTCGAACTGACTGACGGGGCGCTCAGGGGTGAGGCTCCACCGCAGCAGGCCTGTGACCACACAGCTTAATGGAGTAACACAACATGTTGATTCTGACCCGCAGGGTCGGTGAAACCCTGATGATCGGTGACGAGGTGACCGTTACCGTTCTCGGCGTGAAGGGCAACCAGGTGCGTATCGGCATCAATGC
>NZ_DASSES010000190.1:0-7282 GCF_035695185.1 Frateuria sp. | reverse complement strand
ACCAGCGGAATGATCGAGGCGCGCCAGGTCTGCAGGAACAGGATCACCACCAGCACGACCAGCAGGATCGCCTCGAACAGCGTGTGCACCACCGCCTCGATCGAGCCGCGCACGAACACGGTCGGGTCGTAGACGATCTTGTAGTCGACGCCCTGCGGGAACTCGCTCTTCAGCTGCGCCATGGTGGCGCGCACCTCGTCGGAGATCTGGATCGCGTTGGAGCCGGGACGGGCGAAGATCGGCAGCGCCACCGCCGGCTTGTTGTCCAGCAGGCTGCGCAGCGCGTAGTTGTTCGAGCCCAGTTCCACCCGCGCGACGTCGCCCAGGTGGGTGACCGCGCCATCGGCGGTCGTGCGCAGCACGATGTGGGCGAAGTCGTCCTCGCTGACCAGTCGCCCGCGGGTGTTGATGTTGAGCTGGAACGCCGCGCCGTTGGGCGCCGGCGGCGCATTGAGCGAACCGGCTGCGACGTCCACGTTCTGCTCGCGGATCGCGTTGACCACGTCGCCGGTGGTGAGCCCGCGCATCGCCAGCTTTTCGGGATTCAGCCACACGCGCATCGAGTACTCGCCGGCGCCGAACAGCTGCACGTCGCCGACGCCGTCCAGGCGCGCGAGCTGGTCCTTGATGTGCAGCCGCGCGTAGTTGGACAGGTACAGCATGTCGTAGCGCTGGTCGGGCGAGATCAGGTGCACGACCATGGTCAGGTCCGGCGAACTCTTCTGCGTGGTCACGCCGAGCCGCTGCACTTCCTCGGGCAGCCGCGGCAGCGCCTGCGCCACGCGGTTCTGCACCTGCACCTGGGCGTTGTCCAGGTCGGTGCCGAGCGCGAAGGTCACCGTCAGCGTCATGGCGCCGTCGCTGGTCGCCTGCGAGGAGGTGTAGAGCATGCCTTCGACGCCGTTGATCTGTTCCTCCAACGGCGTGGCCACGGTGGCGGCGATCACCTTGGGGTTGGCGCCGGGGTAGGTCGCGCGCACGACCACCGTCGGCGGCACCACTTCCGGGTATTCGCCGATCGGCAGCTTGAACAGCGAGATCGCGCCGGCGATCACGATCAGCACCGACAGCACGCCGGCGAGGATCGGACGCTCCACGAAATATTGGGCGAGTTTCATTGCTTGGTTTCCCTGATGTGCTCCTCCCCCTGCAGTTGCCGGGGGAGGCCGGAGGGGATTCGCCCGTGCGACGAAGCGCACCCCTCTTCAACCCTTCCCTGCAGGCAGGGGAGGGAGTCATGGCGTCACTTGCTCGAGGCGACCTTGCCGTTGTCGCCGCCGGCGCTGGCCAACTGGCGGTCGCCATCCAGGCTGCGGCTCTCCATCGCCACCAGCGTGGGGCGGACCTCCATCCCCGGCCGCACGTGCTGCAGCCCGTTGACCACCACCACGTCCTTGGCGGTCAGGCCGGCGGTGACCACGCGCAGCCCATCGGCCATCGGACCCAGGGTGACCTTGCGGTAGGCCACCTTGTGGTCGGGCTCCAGCACGTAGACGAACTTGTTGCCCAGGTCGGTGCCGACCGCGCGCTCGTCGATCAACGCGCGGGGTTGGCGGCTGGGCGTGCGCAACTCCAGCCGGACGTAGAGGCCCGGCGTGTAGCGGCCGTCGTCGTTGTCGAACACCGCGCGCAGGCGCATCGTGCCGCTGCCGGCATCGAGCTGGTTGTCGATGAAATCGATACGCCCGGTGTGCGGGTAACCCTGTTCATCCACCAGCCCCATCGCCACCTGCGGGGCCACGCCACGCTCGCGGCGCAGCTGGTCGAGCTTCAGGTAGGCGTGTTCATCGATGGTGAAATAGGCATAGACCGGATCGACGCTGACCACGCTGGTCAGCACGTCGGCGGGAGTGACCAGGTTGCCGGCGGTGATGCGCGCATTGCTGACGCGGCCGTCGATCGGCGCGCGCACTTCGGTGAAGCCGCGATCCAGCCGCGCCGCATCCAGCGCCGCGCCCGTGGCGGCGGCCTGCGCCCTCGCGCTGGCCGCCGCGGTGGCCAGGCGATCGGCCTCCTGCGTGGAGATCGCATGCTGGGCCAGCAGCTTTTTCGCGCGCCCGGCATTGGACGCGGCCAGCTTCTGCTCGGCGCGCGCCTGATCCAGCGTGGCGGCGAGGCGGTCGACCTCGGCCTGGTAGGGCCGCGGGTCGATGGTGAACAGCAGCTCGCCCTTGCGTACGCGCGCGCCTTCCTTGAAGTGCACGGCGGTGATGTAGCCGCTCACCCGTGGATGCACGGCGACCGTGTCCACTGCCTGCAGGCGGCCGGTAAAGGCGTCGGTGTCGCTGACCGTGCGCACCAGGGTCTGCGCCACGGTGACCGCCGGCGGGGGCGGCGCGCCGGCTTCCTGGGCGTGGCTCTGGCCATGGCTGCCGAGCACCGCCCAGCTGCCGACCGCCACGGCCACGGCCAGGCTCGAGAGGATCCATCGCTTTTTCATGACTGCGCTCCGGGGTCTAATTAGTGCACCGGTGGGTACAGAACCGGCGAAGGCCCGGGAGAATAGGTACACTTGTCGGTATAGAAAACCGCGGTTTGGTGCAATGCAATAGTGACGCCAGGTCACGAATCACCCTGGAGTGGGCTCGATGGAAGACTTCGCAGCAATTTCCGCCTTCGTCCGCGTGGTCGAAGCCAAGAGCTTCGCCGCTGCCGCCGCTCAACTCGGGATGACGCCGTCGGGCGTGAGCCGCGCCGTGTCGCGGCTGGAGGAGCGCCTCGGCGCACGCCTGCTGTTCCGCTCGACCCGTTCGTTGCGGCTGACCGACGACGGCGCGGTGTTCCATGCGCGCTGCAAGGACATCCTGGCGGACCTCGCCGAGGCCACCGAGGCGCTGGGCTATGCCAACCGCAAGCCGGTCGGCAAGCTGCGCGTGGCGGTGTCGCTGGCGGTCGGGCGCGCCGCGCTGATCCCGCGGCTGGCCGAGTTCGAGCAGCGCTATCCCGACATCCGGCTGGAGCTGTCGATGAGCGACCTGCCGGCCGACATGAACGGCGAAGGCATCGACTGCGCCATCCGCGTGGGCGAGCTGGAGGACTCCAGCCTGATCGCGCGCAAGATCGGCTACCTGCGCAACGTGGTGTGCGCCTCGCCAGCCTACCTGGCCCGCTACGGCGCGCCGCAGACCATCGAGGACCTCAAGCAACACCGCTGCATCAACTATGTCTACCCCAACGGCCGCCCACGGCAATGGATGTTCGACGGCGCCAACGGCCCGATCGCGGTGGACGTCGACGGCCACCTGCTGATCAACGACGCCGAATCGGTGATCCAGGCGGTCGCCGCGGGGCTGGGGATCACCCAGGCGCCGCACATGATGGTCGCCTGCATGCTCGACTGGGGAAAACTGCAACTGGTGATGACCGACACCCGCTCCACCGGCAAGCCGGTGTGGATCGTCTACCCGCAGAAGAAACACCTCTCCGCCCGCGTGCAGGCGTTCATCGAATGGGTCCGCGAGCTGTTCGAGCGGACCAACGAACCGCAGTTCCGGACGCCCGCGCGGGCGGTATCCGGGTCGGCCGGATCGATGGCACGGACGCCTGCCTGATCCTCGCGCCGGCGGGACGGCTGATGACGCAAGCTCAGCCGGCGGTGCCGACGGCCGGCGAGCGGCCCGGGCCATCGGCCAACAGCCCGTGCACGCGGTGGGCCAGCTCCTCCAGGGTGAAGGGCTTGCGCAGCAGCCCGGCGCCGGGGATGCGTTCGCCGAAGCGGGCGTTGGCGTCGCGCGTGTAGCCGGTCATCAGCAGCACCTTCAGGCCGGGCCTCAGCTGCCGTGCGATGTCGGCCAGCTCCCAGCCGGTGATGTGCGCCATTTCCACGTCGGTCAGCAACAGGTCGACCTGCGGATGCGCGTCCAGCACGGCCAGGCCGTCGTGGCCGCCGGCCGCGGTCAGTACCCGGTACCCCAGTTCGCTCAGCGCCTCGGCCGCGAACACGCGCACGCCGTTGTCGTCGTCGACCAGCAGGATCGTGCCGTGGCCGCGCGGCAGGCTGTCGGCGGCCGCCGGGTCCGCCCCGGCCGGCCCCGGCGCAAGCTCGCCATCGGCGCGCGGCAGGTAGATGCGGACCGTGGTGCCCCGGCCTTCCTCGCTGTCGATTTCCACCTGCCCGCCGGACTGCTTGATGAAGCCGTAGACCTGGCTCAGGCCCAGGCCGGTGCCCTTGCCGGCCGCCTTGGTGGTGAAGAAGGGCTCGAAGGCCTTGCGCCTGACCTCGGCCGTCATGCCCTGTCCGGTGTCCGTCATCGCGATCATCACGTAGGGGCCGCTGGCCACGTCGGGCCGGCTGCTGGCGTAGTCCTCGTCGAGGAACACGTTGGCGGTCTGCAGGGTCAGCCGGCCGCCCTCGGGCATCGCATCGCGTGCGTTGACGGCCAGGTTGATCAGTGCGCTTTCCAGCTGGTTGACGTCCACCGTGGTCATCCACAGGTCGGGCGCCTGCATCAGCTCGATGCTGTAGATGCCGCCGAGCGTGCGGCGGATGACTTCGGTGATCCCGGCCACCACCTCGCCGGGCGCCACCAGCACCGCGTTGAGCGGCTGCTTGCGGGCAAAGGCCAGCAGGCGCTGGGTCAGCTCCCCGGCACGCCGCGTGCCGTCCAGGGCGTAGTCGACGTAGCGGCCGACATCATGGTTGCCCCGGGCCAGGCGCCCCTTGAGCAGCTCCAGGTTGCCCATCACCACCGCGAGCATGTTGTTGAAGTCGTGCGCCATGCCGCCGGTCAACGCGCCCAGCGCCTCCATCTTGCGCGACTGGCGGATCGCCTCCTCCAGCATCGCCTGGCGCTCGGTACTTCGCCGCAGCGCCTCGCTGGAGGCCAGCAGCTGGTCGCGTGTGCGCACGATGAGGCGATGGCGCCGCGACATCTCGCGCAGGGTCAGCCCCGCCAGCCCGAGGATCGCCAGCGCCGACGCCGAGGCGCCGGAGAGTACCCAGCGCGAAAGCATGCGCTCCTTGCTCCGCTCGGCCGCGATGCTGCGGTCGCAGTCGGCCAGCATGGAAGAGACCAGCACGCGGATGCGTTCCATCAGCCGCATGCCAAGGTTGGACCGGACCAGCTGGACTGCGGTGCCGCGATCGCCGCGGTCGT
Organism: Frateuria sp.; assembly: GCF_035695185.1. Taxonomy (GTDB): domain Bacteria; phylum Pseudomonadota; class Gammaproteobacteria; order Xanthomonadales; family Rhodanobacteraceae; genus Frateuria_A. The sequence continues at coordinate 2,186 of NZ_DASSES010000190.1, read as the reverse complement.
AGTAGGCCAGCGTTTGCGCCAGCTCGCTCTGCTTGCCCTCGATCAGCGCGCGCAGCTCCGGCAGGCGCAGGCGCAGGCGCGGATCGGTCACCTGGCCATCGAGCGTTCGCAGTATCTGCTCCAGCTCGCCGCGCGCGCGGTTGTACGGTTCCAGGTAGGCCTTCTGGCCGGTGAGCAGGTAGCCGCGCTGGCCCGTTTCGGCCCCCTGGACCGTCAGCAGGGTCTGGCGCAGCGAGCCACGTACCGCCTGGATGCGCTGTTGCTGCTCGACGCCCCGCTCGCGCACGCCCGCCAGCACGAAGGCGCCCGCCAGCAACAGGGCCAGCAGGACAAAACCCGTCGCCAGCATGATGCGCGACCGGATCAGGCTTGGTGGTTGCTCTACTGCCATGGCGACGCCGTCGTCCGCAGCCAGACCGGAGTGGTCCGCTCGCGCATGGAAATGGTAGGCATACCGGACGTGCGCGAGGCGTGCGCAGCGTGCCGCCGGGCGCACGCCCATGGCGCCGTCGAGGCCGCACGCCAGGCGGTCCGGCGTCCCCTGTGCGGCACCCGCCGGCCCCTCATCTGGCGACCAACCGGGCGTGCACTCAGCCGCCGCTGGGCAGCCAGAACAGCAAGGCCACACCCAAGGCGATGCGGTAGATCGCGAACGGAGTGAAGCGATGCGTGCGGATGTAGCCCAACAGCCACTTCACGGCGGCGAAGGCGACGATCGCCGACACCACGAAACCGACCACCAGCGCGCTCCAGTCCTCGTGCATCGCGCCATCGGACCGGAACACCTTGAGCAACTCGTAGCCGGTCGCCGCGTACATGGTCGGGATGCCGACCAGGAAGGCGAACTCGGTGGCCGCGGCGCGATTGCTGGTGCCGGCCAGGAGCGCGGCGAAGATCGTGGCCGCCGAGCGCGAGGTGCCGGGGAAGACGCCGGCGAGCATCTGCGCCAGGCCGACCAGTACCGCCACCGTCCAGGTCACCTCGCGGCGGTCCGGCCGGCGCGCCGCCACCGCCTCGGCACCGAGCATCCAGAAGCCGCCGATGACCAGCGCCCAGGCGATCGGGGTGACGGTGTCGGGCAGCTTGAAACCAAGCTTGACCGCGATGAAGCCGAGCACCGCGGTGATCAGGAAGGCGACCGTGAGCTTGGCCAGGTAGTCGCGGTTGGCCGGGTCGCGCCATTGGGTCAGCAGCTGCCACAGGCGCTTCCAGTAGATCAGCGTCACCGCCAGGATCGCGCCGGCCTGGATGCCGATGTTGAACAGGTCCGAGCGATGACCCAGCCCCAGCTGTTCGGCAATCAGCAGATGACCGGTCGAGGAGATCGGCAAGAACTCGGTGATGCCCTCGATGATGCCGAGCAGGATGACGCGGATCAGGTCGCTCACTTAAGGGCTCTCCGGCTGACGGTAAAGCGGCATAGCTTAAGGGGAAGCAGGCACGGCGGCGTGAGCTGCGGTTTGCCCGTAAAGGGTGCAATGGCTGCGCCAAGCAGGTGCATTTCCGTCCTTGGGGAAGCGCACCCACGTGCGACCGGGATGCGGCGGCAGCGCATCCTCGCGGCCTGCGCGCAGGTGCGCGCCCGCGAGCCTGGCCTGGCACGGGCATTGCAGTAACGCCGCATCCCCCTTCACCGTCCCGAGGCCTTCGCCCATGACCGCCCAGCAAGTGCTCGACCTGATCGCCGAACACGACGTCGAATTCGTCGACCTGCGCTTCGCCGACATGCTCGGCAAGCACCACCACGTGACCTTCCCCGCGCACGCCATCGACGAGGGCACGTTCGAGGACGGCAAGATGTTCGACGGCTCCTCGATCCCGGGCTGGAAGGGCATCAACGAGTCGGACATGGTGCTGCTGCCCGATCCGGACACCGCGCACCTGGATCCGTTCTCCTCGCACACCCAGCTGATCCTGCACTGCGACGTGCTCGAGCCCTCGACCATGCAGGCCTACGGCCGCGACCCGCGCTCGATCGCCAAGCGCGGCGAGGCGTTCCTGAAGTCCACCGGGATCGCCGATACCGCTTTCTTCGGGCCGGAGCCGGAATTCTTCATCTTCGACTCGGTGCGCTGGCAGAACGACATGGGCCGGGTGTTCTACGAGATCGGTTCGGAAGAGGCCTCGTGGAGCTCGCGCTACAAGTACGACGGCCAGAACACCGGCCACCGTCCGGGCGTCAAAGG
>NZ_DASSES010000189.1:0-56943 GCF_035695185.1 Frateuria sp. | reverse complement strand
CCCGCGGGCTGACCTCCACGCTGCTGATCGCCGACCTGCCGTTCATGGCCGACCGCGACGTGGCGCACACGCTCGAGGCGGCCGCGCGGCTGGTGGGCGAAGCGGGCGCGGCGGCCGTCAAGCTCGAGGGCGCCGCGCCGCACCTGCTTGATGCGATCGCCACGCTGACCGCGCGGGCCGTGCCGGTGTGCGCGCACCTGGGCCTCACGCCGCAGTCGGTGCACAAGTTCGGCGGGTTCCGCATCCAGGGCCGCGAGCAGGAGGCCGCCGACCGCGTGCTGGCCGAGGCGCTCGCGGTGCAGTCGGCGGGAGCCGACCTGCTGGTGCTCGAAGGCGTGCCCAGCGCGCTGGGCGAACGGATCACCCGGGCCGTCGGGATCCCCGTGATCGGCATCGGTGCCGGCCCGCATTGCGACGGCCAGGTGCTGGTCATCTACGACATGCTCGGCATCACGCCGGGCAAGCGTCCGAAGTTCAGCAAGGATTTCCTCGCCGGCCGCAATTCTGTGGCCGAGGCCATCGCGGCCTTTGCCGGGGACGTGCGCAGTGGCGCCTTCCCGGCACCGGAACACTGCTTCGACTGATCCTTTCGGGAAACCCACGCCTATGCAGACAGTGCAAGACGCCGCCGGTTTGCGCGCCGCCATCCGCGGCTGGCGCGGCCAGGGCCAGACCGTGGGTTTCGTGCCGACCATGGGCAACCTGCACGAAGGCCACCACTCGCTGATCAAGCTGGCCCGCGCCCGCGCGGACCGCGTGGTGGCCAGCGTGTTCGTCAATCCGACGCAGTTCGGGCCGAACGAGGATTTCGAGCGCTACCCGCGCACGCTGGCGCAGGACCAGGCGGGGCTCGCCGAGATGGATTGCGACCTGTTGTTCGCGCCGGACGTGGCGACCATCTACCCGTTCGGATCGGCGCAGAGCGTGCGGGTGCAGGTTCCGGCCGTCACCGATACGCTCGAGGGCGCACATCGTCCCGGCCACTTCGACGGCGTGGCCACGGTGGTGTGCAAGCTGTTCAACCTGGTGCAGCCGGACGTGGCGGTGTTCGGCCAGAAGGATTTCCAGCAACTGAAGGTGATCGAGCGCATGGTCCGCGACCTGGCGCTGCCGCTGAAAGTGGTCGCCGCGCCGACCCTGCGCGCGGCCGATGGCCTGGCGCTGAGCTCGCGCAACCAGTACCTGTCCGCGGCCGAGCGTTCGCTGGCGCCGCAGATCCACCTGACGCTGCTGAAGATGCGCGAGCTGCTGGAGAAGGGCCACGCCCGCAAGGTGATCGAACAGGCAGCGGCCTCGACGCTGGAGCGGGCGGGGTTCGCGCCGGACTACGCGGTGATCCGCCGCGCCGAAGACCTTGCCGAGCCCGCCGACGACGAGCGCCAGGGCCTGGTGGCGCTGATCGCCGCGCGGCTGGGCGCCACGCGGCTGATCGACAACCTGCTGCTCGATTGAAGAGGGCGGGGCACGGCCCGCCCCGCTGGTAGGTGCGCGGCGTTACTGCTGCCGTTCCCACACCTGGCTGCGGCCGAGCAGCGCAAAGCCGATGTAGCCGTGCACGTCGAGCTTCTGCCCGCCATCGAGCATGCTCAGCTTCACCTTGTAGGTCTTGCCGTTGTGGGGGTCCAGGATCTTGCCGCCGTCCCACACGTCGCCATCCCGGGTGACGCCCCACATGATCACCATGCCTTCGACCGGCTGGTCCTTGCGCTCGCCTTCGCACTTGCTGCAGAGCGGGTGCGGGCCCTCGTCCGATTGCAGCACCTGCAGCACCCTGGCCTGCAGTTGCCCGTTCTGCTCGGTGATCTCAACGATCGACTTGGGTTTGCCCGTCGCGTCGTCGATGGTCTTCCAGGTGCCGACCGGGGTGTCGTTGGCGGCGTAGGCCGCGACGCTGCCGAGCAGCAGGCCGGCGGCCAGCGCCAGGCGGAACAGTTGCTTCATGGGTTGCCCTCCCGTACGAAAGCGTACGGTGAGCAGACTGGCGAGCCGCCGCGGGGCCGTCAAGCTGCGTTGCGCAACGTCCGCCGGCCTGACCTGCATCAGGCGGGGCAGGCGGCGCGGCTGGCATAATGGGCGGCCTGCAGACCCAAGTACCTATCCTCATGAGCGAAGTGAACGAGGCGCGCGTGCGCCAGCTGCTCGGCGGCCTGACCGATCCGCATACCGGCGCGTCCGTCGCCGACGCCGTGCGGGCGGTGGGCGTCGACGGCGCGCGGGTGTCGGTGGACATCCAGCTGGGCTATCCCGCCGCCTCCGTGATCGAGGCGCTGGCCGCGCGCGTGCGCCAGGCGCTGGAGGCCGACCCGGCGATCGAGGCGGCGAGCGTGTCGGTCGGCAGCCGCATCCAGCCGCACAAGGTGCAGGGCGTGCTGGCGCCCTTGCCGAACGTCAAGAACATCATCGTGGTGGCGTCCGGCAAGGGCGGCGTGGGCAAGTCCACCGTCTCGGCCAACCTGGCGCTGGCGTTGCAGGCCGAGGGCGCGCGCGTCGGCGTGCTGGACGCGGACATCTACGGTCCCAGCCAGCCGCGCATGCTGGGCATCGAGGGCAAGCCGCAGTCACCCGACGGCAAGAGCATCATCCCGATGCAGGCGCATGGCCTGCAGGCGATGTCGATCGGTTTCCTGGTCGATCCCGAGACGCCGATGATCTGGCGCGGCCCGATGGTCACCCAGGCGATGATGCAGCTGCTCAACGACACCCGCTGGGACATGCTCGACTACCTGGTGATCGACCTGCCACCCGGCACCGGCGACATCCAGCTCACGCTCTCGCAGAAGGTGCCGGTGGCCGGTGCGGTCATCGTCACCACGCCGCAGGACATCGCGCTGCTCGATGCGATCAAGGCACTGAAGATGTTCGAGAAGGTCGAGGTGCCGGTGCTTGGCCTGGTCGAGAACATGGCCACCCACGTGTGCTCGAACTGCGGCCACGAGGAACACGTATTCGGCAGTGGTGGGGGCGCACGCATGGCCGAGCAGTACGCGGTGCCCTATCTGGGCTCGCTGCCGCTGGACATCCGTATCCGCGAACAGGCCGACGGCGGCACGCCGACCGTCGCGGCGATGCCCGATTCGGACCTGGCCGCCCGCTACCGCGAGATCGCGCGCAACGCTGCCGGCCGGCTCTCGCGCCAGCCACGCAACAAGTCGCTCGGGCTGGGCAAGATCGTGGTGCAGAACGCGCCGCCGGCATGAGGACGGGGCGCAAGCGGGTCCTGTGCCTGTCGGGGAGTCTGCGTCGGCGATCGGCCAATACCGCGGCGCTGCAGGCGGCTCAGGCGCTCGCGCCTGCCGGGCTGGAGCTGGTGCTCTACGGCGGCCTCGACGCGCTGCCGCTATTCAATCCGGACGTGGAAGTCGAGGCGCTGCCGCCCGTGGCGACGGCCTTGCGCGAGGCGGTGGGGCAGGCCGACGCGCTGCTGATCGCCTGCCCCGAATACGCCCATGGCGTGCCGGGCGCCTTCAAGAACCTGCTCGACTGGCTGGTCGGCAGCCTGGAGTTCCCCGGCAAGCCGGTGGCGCTGCTCAATGCCTCCGGGCGCGGTTCGCACCATGCGCAGGACGCGCTGGTGGAGATTCTCCGGACCATGTCCGCACGTGTGCTGGGCGGGGCTTGCGGCACCGTGGCACTGCCGGGGGCCGGCTGCAGCCGCGAGGACATATTGGCCAGTCCCGAGCGCTGCGCCGAGCTGCGTGCGTTGCTGGCTGCGCTGGAGCGCGCGCTCGTCGCCGGAGTTTCCCTGTAGGGAGGAGCACTTTCGTGCGGCCGGTGCATGGCGGTCGCGCACCCGGCTGGCGCCGGCAGCGCCCGACCGTGTATTTTCCCCGCTTTGCGCCCGGCGACCGGGCCATCGATGGAGTGCCGCGTGAGCATCAAGTCCGACAAGTGGATCCGCCGCATGGCCGAAGGGCACGGCATGATCGAGCCGTTCGAGCCGGGCCAGGTGAAGGTGCGCGAAGGCAGCAAGCTGGTCTCCTACGGCACCTCCAGCTACGGCTACGACGTGCGCTGCGCGCGCGAGTTCAAGATCTTCACCAACATCAACTCCACCATCGTCGACCCCAAGGCGTTCGATCCGGAGAGCTTCGTCGACGTGCAGGCGGACGTGTGCATCATCCCGCCCAACTCGTTCGCGCTGGCGCGCACCGTCGAATACTTCCGCATCCCACGCAACGTGCTGACCATCTGCCTGGGCAAGAGCACCTACGCGCGCTGCGGCATCATCGTCAACGTGACGCCGCTGGAGCCCGAATGGGAAGGCCATGTGACGCTCGAGTTCTCCAACACCACGCCGCTGCCGGCCAAGATCTACGCCAACGAGGGCGTGGCGCAGATGCTGTTCCTGGAGTCGGACGAAGAGTGCGAGACCAGCTACAAGGACCGCGGCGGCAAGTACCAGGGCCAGCAGGGCGTGACCCTGCCGCGCACCTGATCGGCCGCCTGAATCGCGCCGCCCGCGAGCGGTCGTTGTACACCCCCCCGGCGCTACACTGCGCCTGTTCCCAGGTTCGACCCAGGAGATCCCCATGACCCGCTTCACGACCCTGTTCCACCGCGCAGGCGCCGCGCTCCTGCTGGGCAGCCTGCTGGCCCTCGGTGGCTGCCACCACGAGAGCGTCAAGGAGCAGGCCGCCATCGCCAAGGTGCAGAACGAATTCGACGCCACCATCAAGGCATACAAGAGCGGCCAGTTCCTGGTCGACGGCGCCGTGCTCTCGGCCCTGGATACCGGCAGCCACTTCGCCTACCTGAAGGATGTCGGCAAGCTGCCCAAGACCGTGCTGCTGCTGCCGAGCGACGAGTCCAGCGTCCGCAAGACCCACCTGCAGTTCATGGCGCGCATGCAGCTGGACTACGGCTTTACCGTCTACTACGACGACGACGGCACGCTCAAGAAGATCAACCCGGTGCAGACCAAGGCACGCGCGCTGGAGGACTACCACGCGCCGGTCAAGACGGACAATGAACTCGACGGCAAGGACGCCGTCGGTCGTACCCACCAGTACTGACCTCGAACCCGGCCGGCGCCTCCCTTTGGGGCGCCGGCGGGGCGATCACAATCTTTCGCGGAGGCGCTCGATCAACGCGTGCCGGGCGGCTTCGCCGTAGGGCGTCGCCCGACCGCTGCCCCACACCGGGCCGGGCCACGCGGCATCGCCCTCCTGCCGCGCCACCACGTGCACGTGCAGCTGGCGCACGATATTGCCCAGCGCGCCCAGGTTGAGCTTGTCGCACGGCGCCACTGCGCGCAGCGCGGCCCCGGCGCGGTCGACTTCGTGCCACAGCAGCGTGCGCTCCGAGGGCGTCAGGTCCGCGATCTCGACCAGCCCGGCGCGCTGCGGTACCAGCACCAGCCAGGCAAAGCGCGCGTCGTCCATCAGTCGCGCCTCGCAGAGGTCAAGCCGGGCCACCGGGAGGCTGTCGGCCGCCAGCCGCGGGTCGAGCATGAATCCCACGCTGCTCATGCGCCTGCCAGCTCCCTGTCGAAGAAGGCCAGCGTGCGCTGCCAGGCCAACCTGGCGCTGGCTTCGTCGTAGTGCGGGTCGTGGTCGCGGTTGAACGCATGCCCGGCCGGGTAGGTGAAGACGTCCATCTGCGGCAGCCGCTCGCGGTGTTTGGCCACGGCTTCGGGCGGAATGCTGCTGTCGTGTTCGCCGAAGTGGAACATCACCGGCGCCTTGGGCGTTTCGCCCAGGAAGGGGACGTTGCGCGCCCCGTAATAGCTCACCGAGGGCAGCCCCAGCCGGAGCGCGGCAAGCAGCGCGACCGTGCCACCCCAGCAGTAGCCGACCGCGCCGATCCGGCCCGCCGAGGCGATCGTCTCGGCGGCGCTGGCGACATCTTCCACCGCGCGTTCCAGCCCGAGTTCGGTGACCAGCTCCTTGCCGCGCGCCATGCCGTGCTCGTCGTAGGGAAGCTCCAGGCCGCTTTCCAGATGGTCGAAGAACGCCGGGGCGATCGCGGTATAGCCGGCCGCCGCGAAGCGGTCGGCCACGCTGCGGATGTGCGCGGTGACGCCGAAGATCTCCTGGATCACCACCACGCCGCCCTTGGGCCTGCCCTCTGCCCTGGCGAGGTAGCCGCCGATGCACTGCGTGCCGCTGGTGGGGATGTTGATCGACTGGCCCATGGCCTCCTCCTGCGTGTGTCCTGCGATTGTAAGTGGGGCAGGGAACAAGGAGCGGGGAACAGGGAGCGTGAAGGGGCGGCCGCGGGCGCCCGCATTCCCCGTATAATTGCCCGTTTATCCAGCACTTCCCCGGTATCCACCCATGTCGCAGGCTTCCCCCAAGATCGGTTTCGTCAGCCTCGGCTGCCCCAAGGCGATGGTCGACTCCGAGCGCATCCTCACCCAGCTCAAGGTCGAGGGCTACCAGATCGTCCCCAGCTACCAGGCGGCCGATGCGGTGGTGGTCAACACCTGCGGTTTCATCGACGCGGCCGTGCAGGAATCGCTGGACGCGATCGGCGAGGCGCTGCACGAGAACGGCAAGGTAATCGTCACCGGCTGCCTGGGCAAACGCTCCGAGCTGATCCGCGAGGCCTATCCGGAAGTGCTCTCCATCAGCGGCCCGCAGGACTACGCCAGCGTGATGAGCGCGGTGCACACGGCCCTGCCACCTCAGCGCAACCCGCTGCTGGACATCATCCCCGACACCGGCATCAAGCTGACGCCCAAGCACTACGCCTACCTGAAGATCTCCGAAGGCTGCAATCACCGTTGCAGCTTCTGCATCATTCCCTCGATGCGCGGCGACCTGGTCTCGCGCCCGGTCGACCAGGTGCTGGTCGAGGCCGAGAAGCTGGTCAAGGGCGGCGTCAAGGAACTGCTGGTGATCTCGCAGGACACCAGCGCCTACGGCGTGGACCTCAAGTACGCCGAGCGCGAGTGGCGCGGCAAGGCGTACCGCACGCGCATGACCGAGCTGTGCCAGGGGCTATCGGAACTGGGGGTGTGGACCCGCCTGCATTACGTCTACCCGTACCCGCACGTGGACGAGGTGATGCCATTGATGGCCGAGGGGAAGATCCTTCCCTATCTGGACATCCCGTTCCAGCACGCCAGCCCGCGCATCCTCAAGCTGATGAAGCGGCCGGGCAACATCGACCGGACGCTCGAGCGCATCCGCAACTGGCGCGCGGCGGTGCCGGACATCACGTTGCGCAGCACCTTCATCGTCGGCTTCCCCGGTGAAACTGACGCCGAGTTCGAGGAGCTGCTCGACTTCCTGCGCGAGGCGGAACTGGACCGCGTCGGGGCCTTCGCCTACTCGCCGGTGGAGGGCGCCAAGGCGAACGGGCTGCCCGATCCGGTGTCCGAGGAGCTCAAGGAGGACCGCCTGGAACGCTTCATGGCGGTGCAGGCGGAGATTTCCGCGGCCAAGCTGCAGCGCAAGCTCGGGCGTACGCTCACCGTGCTGGTCGACGAGGCCGGGGCCGGAGGAGCGGTGGCACGTTCGGCCGCCGATGCGCCGGAGATCGACGGCGTCGTGCACATCGCCGATGGCCAGGCCCTCAAGCCGGGCCAGTTCGTGCAGGTGGTGGTCGAGGGCGCCGATGAGCACGACCTGCACGCACGCCTGGCGCAACCGCTGCTGAAGGTCGTCTAGGCCTCCATGCGCTACGTCGCGCCGGCGCGCGAGGCGGTCGATCCGGCCGTGTTCGGGCGACCGCCGCTGGCTGGCTGGGGCGAGTTCGCCGACTTGCTGCAAGGGCCTGAATGGCCCTCGCTCGATGCGCTCAATGCGCGCTGGCCCGCCGGAGCCCGCGAGCGCTTCGTGGCACAGACGCCCGAGCTGCTGGCCGATGGCCGCCACTACGAACAACGCATTGCCCACAGCGGCGCCATCGCCACCCGCGAGCGCAACTGGCACGACCTGTTCAATGCGCTGGTGTGGCTGCGCCATGCGCCCCTCAAGCATGCACTCAACGCGCAGCAGGTACTGGAAGTGGCCCGGGTCGGCCCCCGGCAACGCTCACGCCCGCAGTGTGCGCTGACCCATTTTGACGAAGGCGGTGTCATCCTCCGGGTGTGCGATGAGCGCCTGCTCGCCTTGTGGGATGCGCACGACTGGCACGGTCTTTTCTGGCGCGAGCGCGCCGCCTGGACCGATGGCCGGCTGGCGCTGGTGGTCTTCGGCCATGCCTTGCTGGAACATGGGCTCACGCCGGACAAGCTGCTGGTCGGCAAGGCGCTGGCCCTGCTGGGCGACGACGAAACCCCGGCCTGCGGGCTGGTCGCCCGGGCCATCGAGGACGGTCGCGTGCTGCGCGATCCGCAGGAACTGCGCCCGCTGCCGCTCTCGGGTGTGCCGGGCTGGCACCCGGATGGCGACCGCGAGGCCTTTCATCATCACGCCCCGTGCTATCGCCCGTTGCGTCCGGGTCGCCGCTACCCTGCGCCCCTGGCGCTGCCTCGTGCGCGGGGGCGAGGCTGACGGCGCCTTGACGCAGCGGGCGCAACGCTGGGCACCCGCCTAGAGACGAGCAACGCAGCGTGATCCCGCGTTTCAACGACCACGCGGCCAACGAACGCACCTACCTGGCCTGGGTGCGCACCGCGATCGCGGTGATGGCATTCGGCTTCCTGGTCGAACGCTTCGACCTGTTCCTCACCTATGCCTCGTCGAGCGCCTCGCACGCGGCGCGCAAGCTGCACCTGCACCTGCGTTTGACTGAATGGGTCGGTCTGCTGCTGATCGTGTTCGGCGCGCTGATCATCCTGCTCGCGTCGGCACGCTTCCTGCGCAACCGCCGCGACATCGCGCAGGAGCGCATGGAGGCCTACGCCGGACCGGTCGGCGAGAAGCTGCTGGCGGCGATTTTGGTGCTGCTGGGTCTGTTTTTGGTGGTGTATGTGGGCCAGGAACTGGCGGCGCTGGGCAGTCAGCCGGACGTGTAGTCGACCGCGACGATGGCGAAGCGGGTCGGGCCGCCCGGCAGTTCCACCTCGAACTCGTCGTCCAGCCGTTTCTTGAGCAGCGCGCGTGCCATCGGCGAGTCGATGCTGATCCAGCCGCGCCGCGCGTCGGTCTCGTCCGGCCCGACGATGCGGTAGCGCACCGTTTCGCCGCTGTGGGCGTTCTCCAGCTCCACGCTGGCGCCGAAGAACACCGTCCCGCGGTCGGCCGGCATGCCCTCGGCCACCTTGAGCAGGGGGATGCGCTTGCTGAGGTAGCGCACGCGGCGGTCGATTTCCCCCAGCTGTTTCTTGCGGTAGGTGTACTCGGCGTTCTCCGAGCGGTCGCCCTCGGCGGCGGCCGCGGCGAGCGCCTTGACCACCTCCGGGCGCAACGTGTGCCAGAGATGGTCGAGTTCGGCCTTCAGTTTCTCGAAGCCCTCCCGCGTCACGATCGCGGTCGAGGAAGGGGCGGGCGGGCGCCAGCGGCTCATGCGGTGCCCGCCGGTCGGCACGGCGGCGCGGCCGCCACTTCGGCAAGCGCCGATGCCTCATCCGGCGGGCCCAGGGCAGCGGGCAGCCCCGTGTCGGTGGTGACCGGGGCCATTCAACGCCTCCCGCCGAAGATGCCACCCAGCACGCCGCGCAGGACCTGCCGGCCCAGCTGGCTGCCCATGGTGCGCACGGCCTGCTTGCCCATGGTTTCGAGCAGACCCTGGCGACGCCTGGTGCCGAACAGCGCGTCGTGCACGGCGCCGCTCCAGGCGCCGGTGTCCGATGCGGGCGCGGGCGGCTCGGCGGCGGTCGTCGCCGAGGCCGTCCGGGCGTCGGTGCGACGGGCAAGCATCTCGGCCGCCGAGTCGCGGTTGAGCGGCGTGTCGTACTTGCCGCCGACCGGCGAGCGCTGGCGCACCGTCGTGCGCTCGGCCTCGCTGATGGCGCCGATGCGGCAGCGTGGCGTGGCCACCATCACGCGCTCGACCGGACTGGGCACGCCGCCCTCGCGCAGGGTCGAGGCGAGCGCCTCGCCGACGCCGAGCTGGCCGATCGCCTCGGCCACGTCGAGCTTCGGGTTGGGGGCGAAGGTCTCGGCGGCCGCGCGCACCGCCTTCTGGTCGCGCGGGGTGAACGCACGCAGGGCGTGCTGGATGCGGTTGCCGAGCTGGCCCAGGATCTCTTCGGGCACGTCGTCCGGGTTCTGCGAGCAGAAGTACACGCCCACGCCCTTGGAGCGGATCAGCCGCACCACCTGCTCCACGCGCTGGCGCAATGCGGGCGGGCAGTCGTCGAACAGCAGGTGCGCCTCGTCGAAGAAGAACACCAGCTTGGGCCGGTCCAGGTCGCCCACTTCCGGCAACTGCTCGAACAGCTCGGACAGCAGCCACAGCAGGAAGGTCGCGTAGAGGCGCGGCTTGAGGATCAGCTGATCGGCGGCGAGCACGTTGACCACGCCGCGGCCGCTCATGTCCTGGCGCATCAGGTCGGAGAGTTCGAGCGCAGGCTCGCCGAAGAAGTTCTCTCCGCCGGCCTGTTCGAGCGCCAGCAGCGCGCGCTGGATGGCGGCGATGCTGGTCTTGCCGATCAGGCCGTACTGGGCGGAGATGTCCTTGGCGTTTTCCGCGGCGAAGGCGAGCAGGGCGCGCAGGTCGGCCAGGTCCAGCAGCAGCCAGCCCTGGTCGTCGGCCAGCTTGAACACGATTTCCAGCACGCCCTGCTGGATGTCGTTGAGTTCCAGCACGCGGCCGAGCAGGGTGGGGCCCATTTCGCTGACGGTGGTGCGCAGCGGATGGCCGTGCTTGCCGTAGAGGTCCCAGAAGATCACCGGGTTGGCCTGCGGCTGCCAGTCGGCGAGGCGGAGTTTCGACAGGCGCGCCTGGATCCTGTCGTCGGGCTCGCTTGCCGGCACGGCCAGGCCGGCCAGGTCCCCCTTCACGTCGGCCAGCACGCAGGGCACGCCCAGGCGGGAGAAGCCTTCGGCCAGCACCATCAGCGAGACCGATTTGCCGGTGCCGGTGGCGCCGGCCACCATGCCGTGGCGGTTGCCGTAGCGCGGTTCCAGCATCACCTCGGCGGTGTCATTGCGGCCAACCAGGATCTCGGACATGCAGGCGCTCCGTGCGTGGGATGGGCGATTGTAGCCAGGCGGATGCAGGTCGCAGTTCAGAGATTCTGGCGGGCGCCGCGGTTTTGGCATCGGGGGTGCATGCGCTAAGGTGAATGTATTCCTGCCGTCAAGCTTTCGTCATGCCGCTGTCTACCCTTGCCCACCGTTTCCGCCTGGCGCCGCTGGCTGCCGGGCTCGTCCTGCTTACCGCCTGTGCCAGCGGAGGCGGCAGTCGCGCGCCTGATGGCGTGAACGCGCTGTATACGCAGCTCGACCAGGCCAGCAAGGGCTACGAGACCGCACTGCAACAGGCGCGCGAAGGCGACGACCAGGCGTCGGAGCAGAGCCTCGAGGACTCGCTCGACAGCCTCAAGCAGGCCGCGGCGCGCTGCGGTGACACGCCCGGTTGCGACTCGCAGCGCTTCTTCTCCGTGTTCGACCGCCTGCTGCGCCTGAAGGACGGCAGCTTCTTCGGCGCTGACGACCTGGAAACCGTGGGCGAGCAATCGCCGGAGGAAGCCGTCGCCAGCGAGCCCGGTGGCGCCGCGGCGCTGCCGCAGGCACAGCGTGCGGTCACCCTGCTGCGCGGGCACAAGCTCTCCGAGCTGATCGCCATGAACGGGCCGGTCAAGGCCGCGCTGGAAATGTGGCTGACCCAGTGGCGCTCGAACCTGGTCGATACCTGGGTCAACTACCAGTACATGCGCTACGAGATGTGGCCGCAGTACGAGAAAGCGGACCTGCCGGAGGCGCTGCTCTTCGGCATCATGGCCAAGGAGTCCGGCGGCAAGGTCCACGCGGTCTCGCGCTCGGGCGCCGCCGGCCCGCTGCAGTTCATGTACGCCACCGGACTGCGCTTCGGCCTGAACAGCCAGAACGGCTTCGATACCCGGTTCGATCCGTCCGAATCGGCGCGCGCCAACGCCGCCTACATGGACGAGCAACTGAAGGCGTTCAACGACAACCTCGAGCTCTCGCTGGCCGCCTACAACGGCGGCGAAGGCCGAATGCGCCGGATGGTGAACGGCAATACCGATGTCAGCTTCTACGACCCGGCGATCTACAACCAGCTGTCGGAGGAAACCCGCGAGTACGTGCCGGCGGTCCTGGCGGCGGCGTGGCTTTTCCTGCACCCGGACAGCTACAACCTGCATTTCCCCAAGATCGACGGCGCGCCGGGCCACGTCACCCTCAAGCGCCCGGCCTCGCTGTCCGAACTGACCATCTGCCTGGGCTCGGCCCAGGGCATGGACAACGGCTGGTTCCGCACCCTGCGCAACCTCAATCCGCGGCTCAACCCGCAGGACCAGCAGCCGGCCGGCACCCAGTTGCAGGTGCCCAAGGAACTGGAGAGCGTCTATGCCTCCCGCTGTATCGACGGGCCGTGGCCAATCCTGGCGAGCGACCTGCACTCGGCGGTGGTGCCGGAGGTGGTCAGGCCCGAGCCGCGCCGGACCGTGCATCCGCACTCGCGCTACGTCGTGCGCCGCGGCGACACGTTGATCGGCATCGTGCACCGGCTGGGTTGCTCGGACGTGCGCGAGCTGTCCGACCTCAATGACCTCAAGCACCACCGTATCCGCGCGGGGCAGGTGTTGCGGTTGCCCGCGTGTCGGCGCTGATACGGGCCTCCATGCCGGGCCCGCCTGGCGGGCCCCAGGCGCCAGTGGGACCGGGGGCATCTTCGCTGGCGGGTTTCCCGCCAGGAAGGGTTTTTCAGGCGGCAGCGCTTGGTTGCATCCAGTTCTCCGCCCCGTCTTCGCGCTCGCCGGCGCCGCCGCGGTGCAGTTCCTTCAGCTCTCGCACCACGCGCAGCAACTGCCGGTGGCGCGAACGCACGGCCGGGTGGGGTGAATCCTTGGTCTCGTGGTAAGCCACCGCAAGCCACAGCGCGATGCCGCGCAGGGCGATTTCCGAGTTGTCCGAGCTGGCGCGAGCCAGGCCGGTGTCGGTGCCACGGCCCCAGGGCAGGTAACGGTCCTGCGGCGACGTACCGTAGAGATGCGGGAAGTCGCTGCGCGCCGCCTGGCCGATTTCGCGCAGCGTGAGCAGGCTCAACCTCGCACGGGCGGAGGCGGACAGCGCGTCGAGATGCTTACTGATGCGGCGGAACTGCCGTTCCAGCTGCTGGCCTCGCACGAAGGCGATGAGCGGGACGATCGATCGCATGGGTTTTCCCCCGGAGCCGGTAGACGGCCGGAGCATAGCCAAGCGGCATGGCGAGGTACGCCCAAAACGTCACAGAATGACGTTTTGCGTCAATCCGAGGGCAGCGGGCGCCGCCCCAGCCGCTGACCCAGCTTCACCGTCTGCTGCGACGCGAGCGCGTCCAGCTCGATCATCCCCGGCGGCAACAGCAGGATGACCGTCGAGCCCATGTTGAAGCGCGCCATCTCGGCAAACCTCGCCAGCGTGATCCCCTGGCCGGCGAACGACTTGCGGCGGACATGCGAGGCGTAGGGCGGAATCACCAGCCCGTCCCAGACGGTTGCTACCGACGACACCAGCACCGCGCCGACCATCACCGCCACGAACGGACCGTTCGGACTGTCGAAATGACACACCAGCCGCTCGTTGCGGGCGAACAGGCGGGGGATCGCCTCCACCGCGAACGGTGCCACGCTGAAGATCCGCCCGGGGATATGCACCGTCTCGCGCAGCGTGCCGCCGAGCGGCATGTGTACGCGGTGGTAGTCGCGCGGGGACAGGTAGATCGTGACGAAATCGCCGTCCTTGTAAGGCTCCGCCGCAGCCGCGTCGCCAAGCAGTTCGGCCGCCGTGTAATCCTGGCCCTTGGCCTGGAAGATGCGTCCGTCGACGATGCGGCCGGCCTGGCTGATGCGCCCGTCCGCCGGCGAGACCAGTGCGGTCGGGTCGCCGTCCTCGTGCCGCGCGTTGGGCTTCAGCTTGCGGGTGAAGAACGCATTGAAGTGCTGGTAGGCAAGCGGATCGGGCTGCGCCGCCTCGGTCATGTCGACCTTGTAGCGATGCACGATCTGGCCGATCAGGAAGTTCTTCCATGGCCGCCAGGTCCAGCGTGTGGCCCAGTAGACCACTCGCGAGAGGGCGCGGTGGGGGAGGAGGTATTGGACGAGGACGGCGAAAGTCATCCGGCCAGTATAAGCCGCCAGCGGTTCGCCCTGGGCCCGGCGGTGAGGGATAATCGCCGATCCTCCACGCCGCGCCCCCGACAGGAAAGGCCAGTGACCGCCGAACTTGCCAGCATCATCGACTTCATCCGTTACGGCGCCAGCCGCTTCTCCGCCGCCGGGCTGACCTTCGGGCACAGCCACGACAACCCCATCGACGAGGCGACCCACCTGGTGCTGGCCAGCCTCCACCTGCCGCCGGACATCCCGCCGGCCTATGGCGCCGGCAGGCTCACCGCCGAGGAGCGCAAGCGCGTGCTGGAGCTGATCGAGCGGCGCGTCAACGAGCGGTTGCCGGTGGCCTACCTGGTCGGCGAGACCTGGTTCGCGGGGCTCAAGTTCAAGAGCGACCGCCGCGCGCTGGTGCCGCGCTCGCCGATCGCCGAACTGATCGAATCTGGCTTTGCGCCGTGGCTCGACGGTCGCCACGTGGAGCGTGCACTGGACCTTTGCACGGGCTCCGGCTGCATCGGCATCGCCATGGCCGAGTACCACCCGGACTGGCAGGTGGACATCGTGGACATCAGCGACGACGCACTGTCGCTGGCGCGCGAGAACATGGCCTTCCAGCACGTCGAGGGCCGCGTCGAGGCGATCAGGTCCGACCTGTTCGATGGCGTCAAAGGGCGTCGCTACGACCTGATTGTCTCCAATCCGCCGTACGTGACCGAGGGCGAATACGCTGCGCTGCCCGGTGAATACAGCCACGAGCCCAAGCTCGGCCTGACCTCCGGCGAGGACGGCCTCGACATCTGCCTGCGCATTCTCGACCAGGCTGCCGACCACCTGAGCGACGACGGCCTGCTGATCGTCGAGGTCGGCGAAAGCGAACACGCGCTGGCGGCGCTGCTGCCGCAAGTGCCGTTCGTGTGGATCGAGTTCAAGGTCGGCCCGATGGGCGTGTTCGCACTGGAGCGGCGCGACCTGCTCGAACACGCCGACGCGATCCGTGCCGCGGCCGACGCGCGTCGCTGACGCGCAGCCGGAGGAAGGGCGTGGAACTGGTGACCGCCCGCCTGCTGCTCGATCGTCTGTGCCCGGAAGACGCCGAGGCCCTGTTCGCCTGCCGCGCCGACCCGGCCGTGGCGCGCTTCCAGGGCTGGCGGCCGGCGAGCGTCGCGGAGGCGCGCGCCTTCATCGAGGCGCAGGCCGAGCCGGCGCCAGGGCTGTGGTTCCAGCGCGCGATCCGCCGGCGTGACGACCACGCGCTGATCGGCGACCTCGGCGTGTGCCTGCCGGCGACGCGTGGCGATTCGGTCGAGTTCGGGATCAGCCTGGCTCCCCTGCACCAGGGCCGTGGCCATGCTCGCGAGGTGCTGCAGGCGGTGTTCCAGCAGGGCTTCGATGTGCTCGGCTGGCGCCGCATCCACGCGTCGGTGGACCCGCGCAACACCGCCTGCATCGCCCTGTTGCGTGCGCTGGGCATGCGCCAGGAAGCGCATTTCCGCGAGAGCCTGTGGCTGCATGGCGAGTGGGTGGACGATGCGGTATTCGCGATCCTCGCCCGCGAATGGCAGGCGACAGCGGCACCCCGGTAGGAGCGCGCCGGTGCGGGACCGCCATCCCTGCCCGGGGGCGGGTGCGGTGCACGGTCGCGCGGGAGTCCGCTCCTCCGTGCAGGCCGGCGAGCGGCTATGCTTGGACATTCGGTTCCGGACGCGCGGCATGTCCAGCAATTCCTTCGGCAAGCTCTTCACCGTCACCACCTTCGGCGAAAGCCATGGGCCGGCGATCGGCTGCGTGATCGACGGCTGTCCACCGGGGCTGGCCATCGCGCCGGAGGAGTTCCGCCACGACCTCGACCGCCGCGCCACCGGACGCAGCCGGCACACCTCCCAGCGCCACGAGGCCGACGAGGTGGAGATTCTCTCCGGCGTCTACGAAGGCCACACCACCGGCACCCCGATCGCGCTGCTGATTCGCAATACCGACCCGCGCAGCAAGGACTATCGCGAGATCGCGCAGACCTTCCGGCCCGGTCACGCCGACTACACCTACTGGCAGAAATACGGCATCCGCGACCCCCGGGGCGGCGGTCGCGCCTCGGCGCGCGAGACCACCATGCGCGTGGCGGCGGCGGTGATCGCCAAGAAGTGGCTCGCGCAGCGCCACGGCGTGCGCGTGCGAGGCCACCTGGCGCAATTGGGCGAGGTCGTGCCGCGCGGCTTCGACTGGGAGGCGGTGGAGGCCAACCCGTTCTTCTGGCCGGATGCGGGGCAGGTCCTGGAGCTGGAGGCGACGATGGACGCGCTGCGCAAGTCCGGCGACTCGGTCGGCGCGCGCGTCAACGCCGTGGCCGAGGGCGTGCCGCCGGGCTGGGGCGAGCCGGTCTACGGCAAGCTCGATGGCGACCTGGCGGCAGCCATGATGTCGATCAACGCGGTCAAGGGCGTGGAGATCGGCGCCGGCTTCGCGGCCGTCGCCCAGCGCGGAACCCAGCACCGCGATCAGATGCATTTGGACGGCTTTACGTCCAATCACGCCGGTGGCATCCTTGGCGGGATCAGCACCGGGCAACCGGTCACGGTGTCGGTCGCGTTCAAGCCCACCTCCAGCATCCTGGTGCCGGGGCAAAGCGTGAACCTGGCAGGGGAGCCGGTCGACGTCGTGACCAAGGGGCGGCACGATCCCTGCGTGGGCATCCGCGCCACGCCCATCGTCGAGGCGATGCTGGCCCTGGTGCTGATGGATCACGCACTGCGCCACCGTGCCCAGTGTGGCGACGTGGGGCCGGTCGCCCCGCGAATCGCCTGAGTTTTCGAACTACGGAACGCGCATGACCGGCAAGCCGCGGGTGTGGATCTCGCGTCCCACCTTTCCCGACATCATCGCTCGCCTGGAGCCCCACTTCGAGGTGGCGGCGGAGGCGGCGGAAACCGTGTTCGCGCCTGCCGAACTGGCTGGGAGGCTCGCGTCCAGCGATGCCGCGATCGTCGGTCTGGACGTGCGTGTCGGCGCCGCGGAGGTGGCGAGCGCGCCGCGTTTGCGGATCGTCGCCAACCTTGCCGTCGGGTACGACAACCTGGACGTTCCCGCGCTCACCGCCGCAGGGGTCGCCGCTGCCAATACACCGGGCGTGCTCAGCGAAAGCGTGGCCGACTACACCTGGGCGCTGCTGCTCGGTGCGGCGCGCCATATGGGCGCCGCAGAGCGCTGGCTCCGTGCAGGGCACTGGCGTGCCAACGGGTTCAGGGACTGGCTGGGCCTGGACACCCGTGGCCGCACGCTGGGCATCCTGGGCATGGGCCGCATCGGCCAGGCCATCGCGCGGCGCGCGGCGGGTTTCGGCATGCAGGTGGCGTACCACAACCGCTCCCGGCTGCCGGCGACGATCGAGGCTGCATGCGCCGCACGCTACGTGGACAAGCCCACGCTGCTGGCCGAGTCCGACTTCCTGGTGGTGGCCGTGCCGCTCACCGCCGAGAGTCGCCACGCGATCGGCGCGGCAGAGTTGGCAGCGATGAAAACCACCGCCATGCTGGTGAACATCGCCCGCGGCGGCGTGGTCGATGACGCGGCGCTCGCGGTCGCCCTGGGCGAGAAGCGGCTTGCCGCCGCAGCGCTGGACGTGTTCGAGGGGGAGCCGGCCGTCGATCCGGCCCTGCTTGCGCTCGACAACGTCATCCTGAGTCCGCACATCGCCAGCGCCACCTGGGACACTCGCCGCGCGATGACCGCGATGGCGGTCGACAACGTGCTGGCGCTGTTCGGCCACGGCCCGTACGCCGGGCACCCACCCTCCCTCGTCAACCCCGAGGCCCTGGCCATCCGGCCGGCGCCCTGATCCCCCCTCACACAGGCAACAAGGCATCCCATGAGCAAGAAGAGCAGCTACAAGGTGGCGATGGTCGGCGCCACCGGCGCGGTCGGCGAGACCCTGCTGGGGATCCTGGCCGAGCGCGACTTCCCCGTCGGCGAACTGGTGCCGCTGGCCAGCGAGCGTTCGGCCGGCGAGAAGATCTCCTTCGGCGGCAGGCAGGTCACGGTGCGCAACCTTGCCGATTACGACTTCGACGGCGTGGACATCGCCTTCTTCTCCGCCGGCGGCGCGGTCAGTCGCGAACACGCTCCGCGCGCGGCAGCTGCGGGCGCCGTGGTGATCGACAATACCTCCGAGTTCCGCTACCAGGACGACGTTCCGCTGGTGGTGGCCGAGGTCAACCCGCATGCCATCGCGGACTACACCGCCCGCGGCATCATCGCCAATCCCAACTGCTCGACCATGCAGATGCTGGTGGCGTTGGCGCCGATCCACCGCGCGGTCGGCATCGAGCGCATCAACGTGGCCACCTACCAGTCCGTGTCGGGGGCCGGCCGCAGCGGAATGGAGGAGCTCGGGCGCGAAACGGCGGCCCTGCTCAACTTCCAGGATGTGGAACCGGGCAAGAAATTTCCCAAGCAGATCGCTTTCAATGTGATCCCGCACATCGACGAGTTCCAGCCCAACGGCTACACCAAAGAAGAAATGAAGATGGTGTGGGAGACGCGCAAGATCCTGGAGGACGACTCCATCGCGGTGAACCCCACCGCCGTACGGGTGCCGGTGTTCTACGGCCACGCCGAGGCGGTGCACGTGGAGACCCGCGACAGGATCGGTGCCGACGAGGCCCGCGCGTTGCTGGAGCAGGCCGAGGGTGTGGTGGTCATGGACGAGCGCAAGCCGGGCGGCTATCCGACCCCGGTGGGCGATGCGGCCGGCAAGGATCCGGTGTTCGTGGGCCGCATCCGCGAGGACATCTCGCACGAGCGCGGCCTGGACCTGTGGATCGTGGCCGACAACATCCGCAAGGGCGCCGCACTCAACGCGGTGCAGATCGCCGAGCGGCTGATCGAGGACTATCTCTGATGCGAAAACCCGGATTGCTGCTGCCGCTGCTGATGCTCGCCACGCTGCCGGCGTTTGCCGACGGTGGGCCGGAACAGGCCGCGGTGGCGGGTCAGCGGGTACCCGCGCAGGTGCGACTCCAGCAACAGTTGCGCGCACGCGGCGCGGAGGTCACGCAGCTTGAGCGCAAGCTTGCCGAGCAGGAATCGCACACCCGCCAAGCCAGCGACCGCCTGGCGGAGCAGGACCGGGAAATCGCCCGCCTGCAGCGCCAGCTCAAGGCCCTGGGCGGTCATGGCCAGGGGGGCAATGCGGGTCGCTGACCCGCCACTGCCACGAGAACACGCCGCAGCAATATGCGCTAAGCGGTCGCCGCAGCTATTGTTGATTGGCCTGCATATAACTAAAGTGACGCGCGTTCCGTGTCGCCGCAGCCCGCGGCGAGCATGAAGCGTCTCGGGCGTTTGGGGGAATCGAAGCGATGAATCGTTCGTTGAAACTGTCGATGCTGCTGGCGTTGGCCCTGGGCAGCACCCAGGCGGCGGCGCTCGAACTGGGGCAGATCCAGGTCAAGTCGGCTCTCGGCCAGCCGCTGCTCGCGGAGATTCCGCTGACGCCGGACAGCCCGGCAGAGCTGCACAACATCACTGCCCGCCTGGCCTCGCCGGAGGATTTCGCCCGCGCCGGCCTGACCGGTGTGCGGCCCGACGTCCCGTTGCAGTTCAACATCGTGGACGTGGGCGGGCGCAAGGTGATCCGCATCACCAGCGCGGTGGCGGTCAACGATCCCTACCTCGACCTGTTGGTGGAAGTGGACAACGCCTCGGGCCGCAGCCTGCGCGAGTTCCCGGTCCTGCTCGATCCGCCGGGGACGGCGCCGGCGGTGCCAGGCATGCATGCGCCGCGCGCCGGTGCGGCTCGTAGCGCGGCCCGTCCGGCCCCGGCGGGTTCCGCACCCGCCAGGCCGGCCGCGGGACGCGTGGCGGCCGGCGGGCAGTACCAGGTCGAGCGCGGCCAGACGCTGTCCGGTATCGCCCGCCGGCTCGCGCCGGCAGGCGTGGACGCCGGGCAGATGATGCTGGCCCTCAAGCAGGCCAACCCGGATGCCTTCTACCAGGACAACATCAACGCGCTGAAGAGCGGCGCGGTCTTGCGCGTGCCGACCGGCCAGGAAGCACAGGCGACGAGCGTGGCAGCGGCGATCGCCGAAATCCGCCGGCAGAACAGCGACTGGCGCGCCCAGGCCGCTCCGACCACCACCGTGGCCGATGCGGCCACCCGCACGGAAGCCGCCGGCGCGCCCGCCGGCGCGTCCGCCGACCGGCTCGCGCTGGTGCCGGCCAAGCAGGGCGGCAGGGGGGCTGGCGCCCAGGGGGCCGGCAAGGGCGACGCCGCCTTGCGCCAGGACCTGATGCGCACCCAGGAGACCCTGACCACCCTGCAGCAGCAGAGCGCGGACCTGAAGTCGCGCCTGAAGGACCTGCAGGACATCAACGACAAGAACACCCGCCTGCTCGCCCTCAAGGACAACGAGATCGCCGAGCTGCAGCAAAAGCTCGCCGATGCCCGCAAGAAGGCCGGACTGCCGGCCGCTGCGGCCCCCGCCCCGGCCACCGCCCCGGCCACCGCGGCTCCGGTCGCTGCGGCGACGAAGCCTGCCGCCGCAAAATCCGGGCCGGCCAAGCCTGGCAGTGCCGGTGCGATCGCCGCGAGCACCTCCGTCTCGCCGTCGCACAGCGCTGCGGCGGCACCGGCCGTCACCCGGCCGGCAGCGAAGCCGGCCAGCAAGCCGAGCAAGCCGGTGGCCCGCAAGCCGGCCACGCCGGCGCCGGTCGAGCAGCCCTGGTTCATGCAGCCGTGGGCGTGGGCAGCGGCCGGCGGTGCCGTCCTGCTGCTGATCCTGCTCGCCCTGCTGGGGCGCCGGCGCAAGTCGGCCCCCGCCCGCGCCGTGTCGACGGCTCCCTCGCTGGCCGACCGCTTCGGTGCGGCGCCGGACGTGTCCGCGCCCACCAGCGCGGACCCGGACCAGGACGAACTGCTGGACCAGCTGGCCGAGCACCCGGACGACATCGGCCTGCACCTGGAGCTGGTGAGCCTGTATTACTCCCGCCGCGACGTGGAGCACTTCGAGGCCGCCGCCGAGGCGATGCATGCCCATATCGCCGACCCGCAACAGGACGAGTGGCAGGACGTGGTCGCCATGGGCGAGGATCTCGTGCCCGGCCACCCGCTGTTTGCCGGCCAGGGCGCGCAGGACGCGTTCGACTCGCGCGAGGAAGAGCGCCAGCGCGCCGGCGAGGCGATCGAATCGTTCGACCTGGACAGCTACGCCAGCCAGACCGAGGACATCGCCGGCCACGACGAGGAACCGGCCATGGCCGAGCGTCCCAAGGTCAGCGAATATCATTTCGACTTCGACCTCACTCCGCCGCGTCCCGGCCACGCCGACACCCCGGCCATGGATGTCCCCCTCGCCGACGAGGATGAGGACGAGGACGAGGACCGCACGGTGATGCGGGACGTCGAGCCGACGACGGTCGACGACGCGGGTCCCGCGACCTGGAACTTCGAGGAGCCGGTGCGCGAATCGACCGGCTCCACCGCCGCGACCGAGCCGCAGGAGCTGGGCCAGTTCAGCGACGACCCGATCGACACCAAGCTCGACCTTGCCCGCGCCTACATGGACATGGGCGATGCCGACGGCGCCCGCGCCATGCTCGAGGAAGTGATGAACGAGGGCACCCAGATCCAGAAGGACGCGGCGCAGCGCCTGCTCGATTCGCTGGCCTGAGCCATCCTCCATCGCTTGCGCGAAGGGCCGGCCATGCCGGCCCTTCGCATGTCCGGGGCCAGCAGGCGGGTCCCGCGGCAGCTGCTAAGCTTCCCGGCTGTTCCGCAGGACCTTCCCGCATGCGCATCGCCCTGGGCGTCGAATACGACGGCACCGATTTCCTCGGCTGGCAGCGCCTGACCCACGGCGCCACCGTGCAGGGCGCGCTGGAGCAGGCGCTTGCGCGCGTCGCCGCGCAGCCGGTCGCGGTGACCTGTGCCGGGCGTACGGACGCCGGCGTGCACGGTCGTTGCCAGGTGGTGCACTTCGATACCGGTGTCGAGCGCGACATGCGTGGCTGGGTGCTGGGCGCGTGTTCCAACCTGCCTGGCAGCGTGGCGGTGCTATGGGCGCAACCGGTGGCCGAGGCCTTCCACGCCCGCTTCTCCGCGCGCAGCCGGCGCTACCGCTACACCATCCTCAACCGCCCGGTGCGGCCCGCGCTGGATGCGCGCTACGTCACCTGGGAGCGGCTGCCGCTGGACGCGGCGGCCATGCATGAAGCCGGCCAGGCGCTGCTCGGCGAACACGATTTCTCCGCCTTCCGCGCAGTGTCCTGCCAGGCCGCGCATGCGCGACGCTGCGTGCTGGGCCTGGGCGTGCGGCGCGAGGGCGAGCAGGTGATCGTGGAGATCGAGGCCAACGCCTTCCTGCACCACATGGTGCGCAACATCGTCGGCTCGCTGCTGCCGGTGGGGCGCGGGCAGCAGCCGACCGGATGGCTTGCCGGGCTGCTCGCCGGGCGCGACCGGGACGTGGCCGGACCGACCGCACCGGCCTCCGGGCTGACCTTCCTCGGCCCGCGTTACGAGGCACACTGGGGGCTCCCGGTGGAGGTGAGCGCATGATCCGCATCAAATGCTGCGGCATGACCCGCGTGGAAGACGCCGTGCGTGCCGCCGAACTCGGCGCCGACGCGATCGGACTGATCTTCACCGCGCGAAGCCGCCGGCGCGTGGCGATCGACCAGGCCCGGGCGATCGCCCGCGCGCTGCCGCCGATGGTCACCACCGTGGCGTTGTTCATGGACGAGGACGCGGCCTTCGTCGACGAGGTGATCGCCTCCGTGCAGCCGGCGCTGCTGCAGTTCCACGGCGCCGAGCGCGACGACTGGTGCGCGCAGTTCGGCCGCCCCTACCTCAAGGCGATCGGGATGGGCGGTGGCGCCGGGGCGCTGCCGCGGTTGCACGATTTCCCGGGCGCCGCGGGGCTGGTGCTCGACGGGCACGGCTTGGGCGAGACCGGTGGCAGCGGCAAGCCGTTCGACTGGTCGCTGATGCCGCGCGACCTGGCGCAACCGCTCATTCTTGCCGGCGGCCTGCATCCCGGGAACGTGGCCGCGGCGATCCGCATGGCGCGCCCCTGGGGCGTGGACGTCTCCAGCGGTATCGAGTCCTCGCCCGGCATCAAGGATCTGCAGAGGATGCGTGCCTTCATCGAGGCCGCGCGCGCCGCGTGAGCGGAAGCCGCACGCGTCGGCTCAATCCGCCGCGCCGAGTGCCTCACGCAGCCACCCGGCCAGCGCCTCGGTGCGGCCGTCCTGCACACGCCGCGGCGCCGCGAGGATCCACCAAGCGGGCGTGGGCTGGAATCCCCAGGGTGCGAGCAGGCGCCCGGCCGCCAGGTCGTCGGCCACCAGCTGTGCGGGTGCGATGGCCACGCCCAGCCCGGCGAGGGCGGCTTCCAGCAGGTAGTACAGATGCTCGAAACCCTGGCCGTATCGTAGCGTCCCTGGTGCGAGGCCGGCCGCCTGCGCCCACTGCGGCCAGGCTTGCGGGCGCGAGGCGGTGTGCAGCAACGGCTCGCTCGCGAGCGCAGCGGCCGGGCGGCCGACCAGCCGCGCAGCGGCAGGAGCATGCGGACTGAGTACCGGCCCGATCCGTTCGGGCGCCAGCTCATGCACGCGCCAGCTGCCCGGCCAGGGCGGCTCGACCGCCAGCAATGCCGCATCCAGGCCCGGCAAGGCCGGATCGAACGCCGATTCCTGCGCGCTCAGGTGCAGCCGCAGTGCGGGCAGGTCGTGCCGAAGACGTTCCAGGCGCGGGATCATCCAGCGGGCCAGCAGGCTCCCCGGGCAACCCAGCACCAGCGCCCGGTCGGTGTCGTGGCCCAGCCGCGCCCAGGTATCGCGCAATTGCTCGAAGGCGGTGCCGGTGCCCTCGTGCAGTTGGCGGCCAGCCGCCGTCAGGACCAGCCCGCGGCCATGCCGGGCGAACAGCGGCTGGCCGAGGGCTTCCTCCAGCACCCGGAGCTGCCGGCTGACGGCGCCGTGAGTCACGTGCAGCTCGGCCGCCGCGGCGCTGACGCTGGACAGCCGCGCGGTCGCCTCGAAGGCACGCAGGGCGTTGAGCGATGGCAGGTCACGGCCAGGCGTCATGTGAGTTTTACTGACAGATAGAAGGCGATCTTATCGCTTTTCCCGTCATCCGCCCTGCGCTAGCGTTCCGGGCCTGCTGCGCCCCAAGCCCGGGTGCCGCTCCACCTCGCTGCACGGGAACCTCACATGTCATCCACCCAGGACTTCCACCGCTGGCCGGACGAAAACGGCCGCTTCGGCGCCTACGGCGGCAGTTACGTCGCCGAAACGCTGATGGCGCCGCTGGCCGAACTTACCGAGGCGTACCAGCGCCTGCGGCAGGATCCCGCGTTCATCGCCGAACTGGACCGGGACCTCAAGGACTATGTGGGCCGCCCGAGTCCGGTCTATCACGCCGAGCGCCTGTCGCGGCATGTCGGCGGGGCCAGGATCCTGCTCAAGCGCGAGGACCTGAACCACACCGGTGCGCACAAGATCAACAACACGGTCGGCCAGGCGCTGGTCGCCCGCCACATGGGCAAGCAGCGCGTGATCGCCGAGACCGGCGCCGGCCAGCACGGCGTGGCCAGCGCCACGGTGGCCGCCCGCTTCGGCATGAAGTGCGTGGTCTACATGGGCGCAGTCGACATCGAGCGGCAGAAGATCAACGTCTATCGCATGAAGCTGCTGGGCGCCGAGGTGGTGCCGGTGACGTCCGGGTCGAAGACGCTCAAGGACGCGCTCAACGAGGCCATGCGCGATTGGGTCACCAACGTGGCCGACACCTTCTACATCATCGGCACGGTCGCCGGTCCCCACCCGTATCCGCAGATGGTGCGCGACTTCAACGCGATCGTCGGCCGTGAGGCGCGCGCGCAGATGCTGGAGCGCTACGGCCGCCTGCCCGACGCCATTACCGCCTGCGTGGGCGGCGGCTCCAACGCGATCGGCCTGTTCCACGCCTTCCTCAACGATGCCGGCGTGCGCATCGTCGGCGCCGAGGCCGCGGGGGAGGGCATCGCCACGGGCCACCATGCCGCCTCGCTGGCGGCCGGCCGGCCGGGCGTGCTGCACGGCAACCGTACCTACGTGCTGTGCGACGACAATGGCCAGATCACCGAGACGCATTCGGTGTCCGCCGGCCTGGACTACCCGGGCGTGGGTCCCGAGCATGCCTTCCTCAAGGATGCCGGGCGGGCCGAGTACGTCGGTGTCACCGACGACGAGGCGCTGGAAGCCTTCCACCTGCTCGCCCGCACCGAAGGCATTCTGGCCGCGCTCGAATCGAGCCATGCGGTGGCGCAGGCGATGAAGCTGGCACGCGAGTACCCGAAGGACGCGCTGGTGCTGTGCAATCTCTCCGGCCGCGGCGACAAGGACGTACATACCATCGCCGCGCGCGAAGGGGTGCAGGTATGAGCCGCCTCGACGATCGCTTCGCCGCGCTGAAGGCGGCCGGGCGTACCGGGCTGATTCCGTTCGTCACCGCGGGGGACCCTTCGCCCGGGAACACGGTCGCGCTCATGCACGCGCTGGTCGCGGCCGGTGCGGATGTGATCGAACTGGGGGTTCCCTTCTCGGACCCGATGGCGGACGGCCCGGTGATCCAGCATGCCAGCGAGCGCGCCATCGCGCGGGGCGTCGGTCTGGGTGACGTACTGCGCTGGGTCGGCGAGTTCCGCGAGCGCGATGCGGACACGCCAGTGGTGCTGATGGGTTACCTCAACCCGATCGAGGCGCACGGCTTCGGGCGCTTCGCGCGTGACGCCGTGCAGGCGGGTGTCGACGGCGTGCTGGTGGTGGACTGCCCGCTGGAGGAGTCCGCCGTACTGGAGCCCCTGCGCGCCGCCGGCCTGCAGCAGATCCTGCTGGCTGCGCCGACGACCGCACCCGCCCGTATGGTGCGGTTGTGCGAGGCGGCCCGGGGCTTCCTGTACTATGTGTCGTTCGCCGGCATCACCGGCGCGGCACGGCTGAGCACGGCGGACATCGCCGCGCGGGTGGCCGACGCGCGCGCCAGGGCGAAGGCGCCGGTGGCGGTCGGCTTCGGCGTGCGCGATGCGGCGAGCGCGAAAGCCATCGCCGGCTTCGCCGACGCCGTGGTCATCGGCAGTGCGCTGGTCGAGCGCCTGGCCGGCGCCATGGCGGTCGACGAGATGGCCGCGCGGGCACGCGAGTTTCTCGCACCGATACGCGCAGCACTGGACGCGCCCTGAGCTGCTCCTTCTTAGGGGAGGGCGGGGGTGAAGAGCCGGGGCTCGCGAAGATGTACAGATGGCGCCGTCGCAAGCGGCACACAGCTCCAACGAGGCTCCCATGAACTGGCTCCAGAAAATCATGACCCCGCGTGCACGCACGCACAGCACCCCGGTGAACAAGGGCAAGGTGCCCGAGGGCGTGTGGGACAAGTGCGCCGGCTGCGGCACCGTGCTGTACCGGCCGGAGCTGGAGCGCAACCTGATGGTCTGCCCCAAGTGCGGCCACCATCACCCGATCGGCGCGCGCGAGCGGTTGCACGCGCTGTTCGACGCGGGTTCGACGCAGGAGCTGTGGGCGAGCCTGGAGCCCACCGATCCGTTGAAGTTCCGCGACTCCAAGAAATACCGCGACCGCATCGTCGCCTCCCAGAAGAACACCGGCGAGAAGGATGCGCTGATCACCATGAGCGGCCAGCTCAAGGGCCGCCCGCTGGTCGCCGCCGCGTTCGAGTTCTCCTACATGGGCGGCTCGATGGGCTCGGTGGTGGGTGAGAAATTCACCCGCGCGGCCGAGCGCGCGCTGGCCGAGCGCAGCGCGCTGGTGTGCTTCTCCGCCACGGGCGGCGCACGCATGCAGGAAGCGCTGTTCTCGCTGATGCAGATGGCCAAGACGTCCGCCGCGCTGGCGCGCATGCGCGATGCCGGCGTGCCCTACATCAGCGTGATGACCAACCCGACCACCGGCGGCGTTTCCGCCAGCCTGGCGATGCTCGGCGACATCAACATCGGCGAGCCGAAGGCGCTGATCGGCTTCGCCGGCCCGCGCGTGATCGAGCAGACCGTGCGCGAGACGCTGCCGGAAGGCTTCCAGCGTTCGGAGTTCTTGCTCGAACATGGTGCGATCGACCTGATCGTCGATCGCCGCGAGATGCGCGACAAGCTTGCCGAACTGTTCGGCCTGCTGATGAAGGCGCCGCGCGCAGCCTGACCGGGCTCGCCGTCGATGAAATCCGATGCCGCCCGAGGGCGGCATCGTCGTTCATGGCGGCGGGTTTTCCACAGCGGATGTGGATGCCCTTCGGTAAACCCTGTGGACAAACCGCGCCGGCCGCTTTGTGGTCAGGCACTTGGCACGCGCTGGTCAGTTTTTACGCATCGCGAACATCGCCTTCGCAGGTTGTCCACAGTACTTGTGGAGGCCGCTGGGGTAAGCCTGTGGATAGGTGATCTATCTGCTTGATGGGAAAGCACGCCGCGACACGGTGGGCAGGAAGTGACCAGCACCGCCGCGGGTGGTGACGAACCGGCGGCGCGGGCCGCGGGCAGCCCGCGCATCGGCCTTCGCGCTGGTATCGGCTAAAATCCCCGGTTTGACCTCGCCCGCAGATCCCATGACCGTTCGCACCCGTTTCGCTCCCAGCCCCACCGGTTTCCTCCACATCGGCGGCGCGCGCACTGCGCTTTACTGCTGGCTGGAAGCGCGCCGCCGCGGCGGCGAGTTCCTGCTGCGCATCGAGGACACCGACCGTGAGCGCTCCACCGACGAAGCGGTGCAGGCGATCCTCGACGCGATGGCCTGGCTGGACCTGTCGGCCGACCGCCCGGCGATCTACCAGACGCACCGCCTGGCCCGCTACAAGGAGGTCGCCGACCGGCTACTGGCCGAAGGCAAGGCCTATTACGCCTACGAGAGCAAGGACGAGATCGAGGCGATGCGCGAGGCGGCCATGGCCAAGGGCGAGAAGCCCCGATACAACGGCTACTACCGCGAGCGCAACGAGCCTTATCGCGAGGATCCCAACCGCGTCATCCGCTTCAAGAACCCGGCCGAGGGCTCGGTGGTGTTCGAAGACAAGGTCAAGGGACGGGTGGAGTGGTCCAACGCCGAGCTGGACGACCTGGTGATCTTCCGCTCCGACGGCTGGCCGACCTACAACTTCGCGGTGGTCGTGGACGACATCGACATGGGCATCACCGAGGTCATTCGCGGCGACGACCACGTCAACAACACCCCGCGCCAGATCAACATCTACCAGGCGCTCGGTGCGCCGGTGCCGGAGTTCGCGCACTTGCCGATGATCCTGGACAAGGAGGGCAAGAAGCTCTCCAAGCGCACCAACTCGGTCAGCGTGATGGAGTACCGCGACGCCGGCTACCTGCCGCACGCGATCCTCAACTACCTGGTGCGGCTGGGCTGGTCGCACGGCGACCAGGAAATCTTCTCGCGCGAGGAGATGATCCGCTTGTTCGACATCAGCGACGTCAACAAGGCGGCCTCGCGTTTCGATACCGAGAAACTCGCGTGGCTCAACCAGCACTACCTCAAGAGCGACGACCCGCAGGCGCTTGCGCCGGAGTTCGAATGGCACCTCGAGCGTGCGGGCGTGGACGTGTCCAGGGGGCCGGCGCCGGCCGACGTCATCGTGGCGCTGCGCGACCGCGTGCACACCCTGAAGGAAATGGCCGAGCGCGCAAGGATCTGGTATGCGCCGATCACCGAATGGGACGACAAGGCCGTTGCCAAGCACCTGAAGAACGACAGCGCCGTGGCTGTGCTCGGCGAAGCGAGGACGCTGCTTGCCGACGTCGAGTGGCAGCCCGTGTCGATCCACCAGGCGATCGAGCAGATCGCGGCCAGGCTGGAGCTGGGCATGGGCAAGATCGCCCAGCCGTTGCGCGTGGCGATGACCGGCACCCAGGTCTCGCCCTCGATCGACCACACGATCTACCTGGCCGGCCGCGGCGAAGCACTCAAGCGCATCGACGACGCGATCGCGCGCGCGCAGGGCTGATCCTGGGGCGCGGCATGGACGAGCTCCTTGCCCGCGCCATGCACGGCGTCGACCCCGACGCCCCCGGTGCGTTCCTGCGCGTCTTCCTCAACCTGATGGCGCTGGTTCCGTGGACGGCGCTGCTGTGGTGGAACCTCCTTTTCCTCGCCGTCGGCGCACTGCTGGGCTGGTGGCGCGGCCGTACCGCCGAAGGCGTTGCCTGGGCGTTCGTGCTGGGTCCGATCGGCTGGCTGGTCATCCTGCGCCGCCCGCGGCGCAGGATGCCGCCGCCCCTGCCGAAGTAGTCCCGGCGCCGCCGCCTGCAAGCAGGGGGTGTCCGGCAGGCTGTATCATCGACGCCACACCGGGAAGGACCGCACGTGTCAGCCAAGCTCCACTCACATCACGTCGAAGGCGCCGAAGGTTTCGTCGCGGCCGTCGAACAGGCCAGCGAGGAGCGTGGCCTGCGGCTCACCCCGTTGCGCAGGGAAGTGCTGGAGCTGGTCGCAGCGGCGGGGAAGCCGGTCAAGGCCTATGACCTGCTGGACCGTCTGCGCGAGCACCACGGCAACGCGGCCCCGCCGACGGTCTATCGCGCGCTGGATTTCCTGCTCGAGCAGGGCTTCATCCACAAGCTCGAATCGATCAATGCCTACGTTTCCTGCCACCATCCGGCGGAGGCGCACCAGGTACCGTTCCTGATCTGCGACAGCTGTGCCAGTGCGCAGGAAGTATGCGACGCGCGCGTGGCCGAGCTCATCGAGGCGCAGGCGCGCACCTTCGGTTTCCGGCCGCAGGCGCAGACGCTGGAGGTCCACGGCCTCTGCAGGCACTGCCGGAAGGGCTGACCGCCGGCCAAAAGTGCGGGGCGCGATACATCCCGTATCGCGCCCCGCTTTTTCCGGTGTTGGCGGGGAGGGAACATTGCCGCACCGGAAAACCGTTGACCTGGTTGCGAGCCCGTATGGCCAGCGTTCAGCCATTGTAGAACGTGGTCGCGACGGCCTCGTTGACGCGCGGTTGCAGAATCGTGGCAACGTGGGGCGTTATAATGTAACATCGGGGTCCGAACCCGACCGACCCCGCCGATGGCCCGATCGCCCACATCACGCGCATGGCAGACCGCCGACCGGTTCGGTGCGGGGGCGTCGTTCCTGTGCGCGATCCACTGTGCGGCCCTGCCGTTCGTGTTGGCGCTGCTGCCGGTGGCCGGGCTGGAGTTCCTTGCCGATCATCGTTTCGAGCGGGCGTTCGTCATATTCGCCTGTGCGCTCGCGCTGTTGACCCTGGTCAATGGCTACCGCCGGCATCGCCGGCCGCTGTCGCTGTTGCTGGCGTTCCCCGGAGTGTCGCTGCTGCTGCTGGGCGTGACCGTCGCAGAGCAGTACCCGATCGTGCTGCACAGCGTGCTGGTCACCTGTGGCGGCGTGCTGCTCGCGAGCGCGCACTTCGTGAACCTGCGACTCGACCGCCGGCCACCGCACGTGCACGACGCCGGCTGCGTGCATTGAGCGGTGATTGTGTAACGCGCCGGCGCGTTCCTACGATGGCGCGATGACTTCGTCGTACGACTCCCCGCCACATCGCCACGATCATGATCACGACCATGACCACGGGCATCCGGACGCGCGCGGGCGCAAGCTGCTGGCGGCGTTCCTGCTGACCCTGCTGATGCTGCTGGCCGAGGCGGTCGGAGGCCTCTGGTCCGGTTCGCTCGCCCTGCTGGCCGATGCCGGCCACATGATGGTCGATGCGCTGGCACTGGCGCTGGCCTTCGTCGGCGCGCGCCTGGCGTTGCGCCCGGCCGACGCACGCCGGAGCTACGGATACGGCCGGCTAGAAGTCCTGGCCGGGTTCGTCAATGCGCTGACCCAGTTCGTGCTGGTCGGGTTCATCGCCTGGGAGGCGGTGACCCGGCTGCTGCATCCGGGCGCGATCCTGTCCGGCGTGATGCTGACGGTGGCGATCCTGGGCCTGCTGGTCAACCTGCTGGTGTTGCGCGTGCTGCACGGCCACGCCCACGACGACGTGAACATGGCCGGCGCCAGCCTGCATGTACTCGGCGACCTGCTCGGCTCGCTGGGCGCCGTGCTGGCCGCGCTGGCGGTGCGCTACATGGGCTGGAACTGGGCCGATCCGGTGCTCTCGCTGCTGGTTTCGTTGCTGATCCTGGGGGGGGCCTGGCGGTTGCTGCGCAAATCGGCGCACATCCTGCTCGAGGGGGTGCCTGAGGACCTGGACGTGGGTGAGGTCGAACAGGCCCTGCGCCAGGCCGACGCTTCCATCCGCGACGTCCACCACCTGCACGTATGGCAGCTGGCTTCCGGTTCCCGCATGGCGACGCTGCATGCGCAAGTGGAGGAGGGTGACGGCGCCGGGGCGGTGGCGGCGATCCACCGCCTGCTCCGCGAGCGCTTCGGCATCCTTCACGTGACGGTCCAGGTGGATGCCGGCCCGTGTACCGACCACGCATCGGACTGCCTCGGGCACGGCCATCGCTGAGTACCGGGTGGCCCCGACAGGCTTGCCCGCGCTCTTGCGCTTTACCTCTTCGCTGCTACGATGGCTGGCCGTTCACGCATTACGAATCAAGGAGTTCCCATGGGTAAGGGCGATCGCAAGACCCGTCGCGGCAAGACCTACCGCGGAAGCTATGGCAACAGCCGTGCGCATGATGCGCAGCCGGCCGTGGTCGGCGCCAAGGCCACCGTGACCAAGCCCGCCGCCGCCAAGAAGGCTGCGCCGAGGAAGAAGTCCGCCTGAGCCTTCCGCTCGCGGATCGAAGGAAACCCCCGCCACGAGCGGGGGTTTTTTTTCGGCGTTCCGCAGCGATTAACCGGGGAAGACACGCGCTTCACCGCACGCATGGAAACGTGCGGCAGGCAGGGGTTGCAGCGGAGCCGGCATGAACGCGATCGAGCTTTTGACGCAGGACCACAAGAACATGAGGGCGCTGCTGGACGAGCTGGCGGGCACCACCGCGCGTGCCGTGAAGAAGCGCAAGGAACTGCTCGGGAAGATCGAAACAAGCCTCAAGGCGCACAACACCATCGAGGAAGAAATCTTCTACCCCGCCTTCAAGAAGGCGGGGGACGGCAAGGATGACGCCAGGATGTATTTCGAGGCGCTGGAGGAGCACCGTGCCGCCGGCGACCTGGTGTTGCCGGACCTGCTCAAGACCGACGTCGAGAGCGAAAAATTCTCCGGCCGTGCCAAGGTGCTCAAGGAACTGTTCGAGCACCACGCCAACGAGGAAGAAAAGGAGATGTTCAAACGCGCGAAGGCGCTGATGAGCAGGAAGGCGCTCGAGGAACTGGGCGAGCAGTTGGCGCAGCGCAAGGTCGAGCTGAAGAAGCGGCCGGAAGCGGCCTGACATGGTGGCAGGAACCATGGCAAACACGGGCCAGCGCAGTGGCGACGCGCCTTTCGATCCCCGGCGCAGCGCGCTGCTGATCATCGACATGCTCAACGACCTCGAGTTCGATGGCGGTGAGGAACTGCTGGAGCAGGCCAAGCCGGTTGCCAGCGCCATCGGAACCCTGCGCGGCTGGTATCACGCCCGCGGCCTGCCGGTGATCTACGCCAACGACAACTTCGGGCGGTGGCATGCCGACTTCGCCAAGGTCATCGAGCACTGCCGGCGCGTCGGATCCCGCGGCGCCGTGCTGAGCGATGGCCTGCTGCCGGGCATCGACGACTACTTCATCCTCAAGCCGCGCCACTCGGCGTTTTACGAGACGCCGTTGTGCACGTTGCTGGAAAGGCTCGGCGTCGAGGCGCTCGCGCTGGTCGGCATCGCCGGGGACGACTGCGTGCTCCGCACCGCGATGGATGCGCAGATGCGGCAGTTCCCCCTGTGGGTGCCCGCCGACGGCGTCGCCTCGCAGACAACCTTGCGCAACCAGCGTGCGTTGGCGTGCATGCAGGAGGTGGCCAAGGCCGACATCAGCCGCATCGACGCGCGCCTTCCGGAATGGGACAACACTCAGCGGAGCCAGAACATGAGCAGCCACGACCGCAAAGACATCCAGCACCCCGATTGCAACAAGCCCCAGCGCCCGGAAACGGAGAACGAGCGGGAAGGTCGCAAGGCACACGAAAGCGACCTCACCGACGAAGCGGTGGAGGAAACGTTTCCGGCCAGCGATCCGGTATCCCCGTTCATTCCGGCCAAGACGCCGGAGGAATAAGGCCGCGCACGACCTGTCGGCGGGGGCTCCCTCGCCGGCAGCAAGGACCGTGATCTGCGCCGGAGCCCCCGGTGTGCGGAAGTCGTCCTACGCGAGCGACAGCCTGCGCCCGCCGACCCACACGTCGCGCACCAGGTCGCCGCCGATCCAGTAGCACAGCTGCGCCGGCTGGACTGCGTGCCAGGCGACCAGGTCCGCGCGCTGCCCGACCGCAAGCGTGCCCCGGTCGGCCAGGCCCAGTGCCCGGGCCGCGTTCACGGTCGCCCCGCGCAGCGCCTCCTCGGGCGTGAGCCTGAACAGCGTGCAGGCCATGTTCGCCGCCAGCCGCAACGACAGCAGCGGCGAGGTCCCCGGATTGCAGTCGGTGGCGATCGCGATCGGCACGCCGTGGGCGCGCAGCGCGTCGATCGGCGGCAGCCGCGTCTCGCGCAGGGCATAGAAGGCGCCGGGCAGCAGTACCGCCACGGTGCCGGCCGCGGCCATCGCGCGGATACCCGCTTCGCCGAGGTGTTCGAGGTGATCGGCGGACAGCCCGCGGTAGCTGGCCACCAGCGCGGCCCCGTCGAGATCGGAAAGCTGTTCGGCGTGCAGCTTGACCGGCACGCCCCGTTCCCTCGCACGCTCGAACACGCGCGCGGTTTCGGCGCGGGTGAAACCGATGCCCTCGCAGAAGGCGTCGACCGCGTCGACCAGGCCTTCGTCAACGAGCGCCGGCAGCATGACCTCGGAAACCTGCGCCACATAGTCCGCGCGGCGCTCGCGGTACTCCGGCGGCAATGCATGCAGCCCGAGGAAGCTGGTGCGAACGCCGACACCCAGCGTCTCGCCGATACGCCGCGCCACCCGAAGCATGCGGCGTTCGGTGTCCAGGTCGAGTCCGTAACCGGATTTGATTTCCAGTGTCGTCACGCCATCGCGAAGCAGCTCCCGCGCGCGCGGCAGGCTCTGGCGGAGCAGTTCGTCCTCGTCCGCCGCCCGGGTGGCGCGGACCGTCGAGGCGATGCCGCCACCGGCGCGCGCGACTGCCTCGTAGCTGGCGCCGTTCAGGCGCTGGTCGAACTCGTCCGCGCGATCGCCGCCGAACACCAGGTGGGTGTGGCAATCGATCAAGCCGGGTGTGACCAGGACGCCGTCGAGCGTTTCGACGGTGCTGGCGAGTGCGTCGGCGGGACCGGGAAGGTCGGTTGCCGGGCCGATCCAGGCGATGCGGCCGTCCTTGAGCGCGAGCGCGCCGCGTTCGACCAGTCCGAACGGGCGCTCGCCAGCGAAGGTGGCCAGCGTGGCGCCCATCAACAGATGGTCCCAGCGCGGCGTGGTCACGGCTTCTCGGAGGGAGCGGGAGTGTCGGCGGGGGCTGCCGGCTCGTCGAACGCGCTGCTGCGCCCGACATGTTCCACCGGCTCGGGAGCTTCATGGCGGGCGGCCTGCTGCCGCTCGTAGTCCTGCACCAGCCGTTCGGCGAAATCCTTGTAGACCGGCGTGGGGCTCAGCAGCGACGAGGCGGCGCGGGCCAGCAGGCAGGCGGCCATCACCGGGATGACCATCGACTGGTTGTCGGTCAGTTCCATCGCGATCACCGCCGAGGTCAGCGGCGCCCCGGTAACCCCCGACAGATACGCGCTCATCCCCAGCAGCACCACCGCGGCGGCCGGCACGTCGGGCAGGAAGTGGGCGATGTTCTGCCCGAGCCCGGCGCCCACCGCCAGCGCGGGCGAGAAAATGCCGCCCGGGATACCGGCCCAGTACGACACCACGTTCGCGCCCAGCTTGGCCAGGCCGAAGCTCTCGCCCGGTGTCACCGCGGCCTGCTGCACGATGGCGCGTGCCTGGTCATAGCCGGTGCCGTACACCGAGCCGTGGAACAGCACGCCGAGCACCGCCAGCACCAGTCCGCAACCGGTGGCGAAGGCGACCGGCCAGCGCGCGCGCAGTGCGCCGATGTGGGCCAGCGGGCCGCGCTTGCTGAGCAGGATCAGCCGCGCGAACAGGCCGCCGAGCAGCCCGCAGACGATCCCGCACAACAGCACTGCCAGCCAGGCGTGACCCAGCGGAAGGTTGGCATCCACTTCGCCGAAGTAGGCATAGTTGCCCATGACGCCCAGGGACACGACGCCGCCGACGATCACGGCGGTAAGCAGCAGGCCGCTGAAGCGGTGCTCGAAGGTGCCGGCAAGTTCCTCGATCGCGAACACCACGCCGGCGAGCGGCGTGTTGAACGCCGCGGCGATGCCTGCCGCGCCGCCGGCCAGGATGAAGCGCGAGGCGGCTTTCGGGTCGCTGAACCCGAAGCGTCGGGCAAAGGTATAGAACAGACCCGCGCCCACGTGCACCGTCGGTCCCTCGCGCCCGATCGAGGCTCCCGCCGCGAGTGCGATCAGCGTGAGCAGCATCTTGCCCGCCGCGATCGGCAAAGAAAGCATGGCCTTGCGGAACGATTCGTCTTCCACGTGCAGCGTCCCGATCACCTGCGGGATACCGCTGCCCCGGGTGGCGCGAAAGCGGCCAGCGGTGACCCACGACACCAGGCCGAACACGACGGGCGTGAGGATCAGCGGGATCCATGACCCGTACGCCACGATGCGCAGGAACAGCTGATAGGCCCAGTTGCTGGCCCAGGCGAACAGGATGGCGGCCAACGCGACCAGTACCGCACCACTCCACAGCGCGATGCGCCGCTTCCATTGGTGGGGGGCGAAGAACTCGTGGCCGAGCAGGGTTTGCAGGCGGGGATTGGAGGCGGGCATCACACCATTATCGCAAACGTGGACGGTTCCTGTCGGAACTGCGCCGAAGCAGGGGGTTGGCAGGCAGGCCGGCAGCCCCGCCCGCACGCGGTCGAACTACAGCGGCTGCGGCCGCCAGCGCATCTCGTAGAGGTCGAAGCGCCGGTCCTTGAGGTTGGTCACCGCACCGGCGTTGCGCGCGCGGGCCAGGCTCTCCAGGCGCAGGTCGGCGAACAGCACCGTCTCGATGTTGGGCGTCGAATCCGCCGCGACGCCGTCGCGCGCGAACGGGAAGTCACTCGGCGTCAGGATGCAGCTCTGCCCGTACTGGATGTCGAAGTTGTTCACGCCCGGCAGGTTGCCCACGTTGCCCGAAAGGACGACGTAGCACTGGTTCTCGATCGCCCGTGCCTGCGAGCAGTAGCGCACGCGCAGGTAGCCTTCGCGCACGTCGGTGCAGAACGGCACGAACAGGATCAGCGCACCCTGGTCGACCAGGTGCCGGGCGACCTCGGGGAACTCCGAGTCGTAGCAGATCATCACGCCGATCGGGCCGCAGTCGGTCAGGATGGTCGCCGCGCTTTCGCCGCCGGTGATGTTCCACACATTGCGCTCGCTGGGCGTGGGATGCAGCTTCTCGCGCTCGTGCAGCGAGCCGTCGCGCAGGCACACGTAGCAGACGTTGTGGATGTCGCCGTTGGGCTGCTCGGTGGGATGCGAGCCGGCGATGATGTTGATGTTGTAGCGCACCGCCAGCCGGCTGAAGAGCTCCTTCACCTGCGGGGTGTACTGGCTGAGCTTGCGGATCGCCTCGACCGGCGAGAGTTCCTCGTTCTCGATCGACAGCAGCTGCAGCGTGATCAGCTCCGGGAAGGTCACGAAATCGGCGTTGTAGTCGGCGGCGATGTCGGTGAAGTATTCGACCTGCGTGGCGAACTCCTCGAACGAGCGGATCCGCCGCTGCAGGTACTGCACCGAGGCCACGCGGACCGAGTCGGGCAGGTGCTTGGGCGAGGGAATCGAGGGGATGTCCGGGTGGTCGAGCAGGCTGGGATTGCGCCATACCAGGTGCACCGCCCAGCCCAGCGATTCGTGGTCCGAGGGCACGTACGCGCGAAGCAGGCCGATCACCTCGAAGCCATTGGCGAGCTGGAAGCTCAGTGTCGCGTCGCGCCGCTCGCCGGCGACCACCGCCTGCACGTAGGCTTCGGCGCTGCCGTAGCGGCCGATGTTCCTGGCAAGTCCCGGAATGCGCCCGCCGAACACGATGCCGCGCAGCTTCAGCTCCGTGCACAGCCGCTTGCGCGCGTGGTAGAGCCGCTGGCCGATGCGCATGCCGCGGTAGTCCGGGTGGACCACCACTTCCATGCCGTACAGCCAGTCGCCGTCGGCCTTGTGGCGAGAGGCCATGCCGCCGCCCGTGATCTGCGTCCAGGTATGGGGCTTGAGCGCGGTGGCCTGGTCGATGCGGAAGGTGGCGCAGTAGCCGACCACCTTGCCGCCGTACTCGACGACGAACTGGCCCTCCGGGAAGTGGGTCTGCTGGGAACGCAGCATCTCGGCCGAGTGGCCCCATTCGGGCGAGTAGACGCGTCCGGTCAGATCGACCAGGGCCGGCACGTCTTCGGGCCTGGCCTGGCGCAGCAGCAGCTTGGCCGTTTGCTCTGGGGGCTTCTTGGGCATGAAGCCAGTATCCGAAACGGTTTGTGGTGGAACCGTTGCGTCCAGCCCGGCCGATCCGGTGATGCGGCGGACGCTACACTTGGCGTCTGGCCCAGGAGCTGTCCATGACCCTTTCGCACCGCACCCGCCGTTGCCATGCCGGCCACCTCTGGCAGGGCGATGGCTGGACACGCGACGGCATTTTCGGCATCGACCCTGGCGGCATGCTGCAGGCGGTGGACGATGGCCCTGCCGAGACCCTGGGCGCCTGGGTGCTGCCGGGCATGCCCAACCTGCATTCGCACGCATTCCAGCGCGCCATGGCCGGCCTGGCCGAGCGGCGGGGGAAGGTCGATGACAGCTTCTGGAGCTGGCGCGAGACCATGTACCGGTTCGCCGCGACCGTCGGGCCGGACGAGCTGAAGGCGATCGCCGCGCAGCTGTACGTCGAGATGCTCAAGGCCGGCTACACGCAGGTCTGCGAGTTCCACTACCTGCACCACCGTCCCGATGGAGGGCCCTATGCGCCGGCCGAGGCGATGTCGCTGGCGCTGGTCGAGGCGGCGCGGGAGGCCGGCATCGCATTGACCCTGCTGCCGGTGCTGTACATGCGGGGGGGCTTCGATGGCCGGCCGCTGGGCGTACGGCAGCGGCGCTTCGGCCACGAGATCGACGCCTACCTGCGCCTGCTGGAGACGCTGCGCGCGCACCAGGCTGACGACCTGCGCGTGGGCATCGCCCTGCACTCGCTGCGCGCGGTGCCGGAAGAGGCGCTGCAGGCCGTGCTGGCAAGCGGCCTGGCCAGGGACGCGCCTGTCCACATCCACATCGCCGAGCAGATTGGCGAGGTGCAGGACTGCCTGGCGATCCGCGGCGCCCGCCCGGTGGAATGGCTGCTCGATCACGCCGACGTCGACGCCCGCTGGTGTCTGGTGCATGCCACGCACCTGGACGGGCAGGAGACCGTGCGCCTGGCCCGCAGCGGTGCGGTCGCCGGGCTTTGCCCGACCACCGAGGCCAACCTGGGCGATGGCCTCTTCCCCCTGGCCGACTATCTGGACGCAGGCGGCGCGCTGGGCATCGGCTCGGACTCGCACATTTCGGTATCACCGGTGGAGGAACTGCGCTGGCTCGAGTACGGCCAGCGCCTGGCCACGCGCCACCGCAACATCGCCGCGCGCCGGGAAGGCGCGAGCGTCGGCCAGACGCTGTGGCGTGCCGCGCTCGAGGGCGGCGCGCAGGCCTCGGGCCTGCCGGTCGGCGCGCTGCAGCCGGGACACCGTGCGGACCTGCTGGTGCTCGACGACGGCTCGCCCTTGCTCGCGGCACGCGACGAGCCCGCGTTGCTGGACAGCTTCGTCTTCGCCGGCAACACCCCGCTGGTGCGCGACGTGATGAGCAGCGGTCGTTGGGTGGTGCGCGACTTCCGGCACCACGACGAGGGGCGCATCGCACAGCGTTACCGCGACACGGTGCGGCGGCTCAGGCAAGTGCCGGCAGGCTGATCGACAGGCTGGCGCGGCAGGAGGGTCGCACGCGCCGGCGTTGCGCCGATCCTGCAGAGGAGGACAATGGCGCTCCCCCCGCCACGGCCCGCCAAGGCTGCCGATGAACGACCACCCCGTGCCGGCCGCCGGCACCGACGACGGATTGCTGATCCGCCATGGCACCCCGCTGTTTCGCCGCGCGAACATGGCACTGTTCGCCGCCGGCATCGCCACCTTCGGACTGCTCTATTGCGTGCAGCCGCTGATGCCCGAGTTCAGCAAGGACTACGGGGTGAGCGCGGCGACCAGTGCGCTGTCGCTGTCGCTGACCACCGGCGTGCTGGCCTTCGCCATGCTGGTCGCCGGCGCGGTGTCCGACGCCTACGGGCGCAAGTCGGTGATGACCGTGTCGCTGATGGCCTCGGCGCTGCTGGTGCTGCTGACCGCGCTGGTGCCGGGCTGGACCAGCCTGCTGGTGTTGCGCACCTTGCTGGGGCTGAGCCTGAGCGGGTTGCCCGCGGTGGCGATGACCTGGCTTAGCGAGGAGATGCATCCGGATTCCATCGGCCTTGGCATGGGCCTGTACATCAGCGGAAACGCCATCGGCGGCATGGGCGGCCGGCTGGTCACCGGCGTGCTGGCGGACTTCTTCGACTGGCGGGTGGGCGTGATCGTGGTGGCCGGCATCGGCCTGGCTTCTGGGCTGATGTTCTGGCGGCTGCTGCCGCCCTCGCATCATTTCCAGCGCCAACCGCTGCGCCCGCGGATACTGCTGGCGCGCTTCGCTGGCGTATTCCGCGATGCCGGCCTGCCGTGGATGTTCGCCGAGGGGTTCCTGCTGCTGGGCGCCTTCGTCACCGTCTACAACTACATCGGCTACCGGTTGCTCGCGCCGCCGTACAGCCTCAGCCAGGCGGTGGTCGGCATGATCTTCAGCGTGTACCTGATTGGTACCTTCAGCTCGGCCTGGGTGGGTCACCTGGCCGGCCGGCTCGGGCGCCGGCGCGTGCTGTGGACGACCTTCGCGCTGATGCTCGCGGGCGTGGGGCTGACCGTGTTCCGCTCGCTCGCGCTGGTGGTCGCCGGGGTGGTGGCGGTCACCTTCGGGTTCTTCGGCGGGCACTCGATCGTGAGCAGCTGGGTCGGGCGGCGCGCCGGCAACGCCAAGGCGCAGGCTTCGTCGCTTTATCTGTTCGCCTATTACATGGGGTCCAGCCTGGCGGGCGCGGGCGGCGGGCTGTTCTATGTCGCGCATGGCTGGAACGGCGTCGCCGCGTTCATCGGCGCGATGGTGCTGGCCGGATTGCTGATCGCCTGGCGGCTGTACTTCCTGCAGCCGTTGCCGGGGCCGCCGTCACCGGGAACGGAACCGCCGCTGCCGTAGCGCGGCGGTCCTCGACTTCGGCGCTGCGCGCTTGCGCCCGGAACGAACGGGTATTCCACCGTTCGTCCTGAGCCTTGCCCGCAGGGCGAAGTCGAAGCGCTGCTACCGCGCCGCCGGTACCAGCATGCCCTCGACCGCCTGGTAATCGCCGTCGCTCGGCTGCGGCGGCAGGCCAAGCAGGTGCACCATCAACGGATACAC
Source organism: Frateuria sp. (assembly GCF_035695185.1). Lineage (GTDB taxonomy): Bacteria > Pseudomonadota > Gammaproteobacteria > Xanthomonadales > Rhodanobacteraceae > Frateuria_A. Next base: position 16,221 of record NZ_DASSES010000189.1, on the reverse strand, counting down.
GTCCACGTTGGGGAACGGCGGCGCCGCCACACCGTCGCGGAACGCCGGCCCGTGCGCCACGAACAGCGCCCGCATCTGGGGGGCGGCGTTGTCATAGCCGTGCTCCCCGACGCTGATGTGATCCTTGTGCGAGGCCAGCCAGTCGGCCGTGGTGATGCGCCAGCCGACGTCGGCCAGGCACAGCAGTTGCGGCACGCGCGGATTGTGGCCGTAGGCCAGGCGTGCCGGCACGCGGGACTTGTCCCAGCACTGCATGTGCGGGTGCGGGCGCTCCAGCCGGGCCTCGATGGCCGCGAAGTCGTGCCCGGGCCTGGGATTGAAGCCGGCGAGCACGCCCAGGCTCACCACCTGCACGTCGTCCAGGTCCAGCTGGCGCTCGATCAGCACGCTATGGTCCAGCGGGGTGGAAGCCATGCCGTGGTCGGCCAGCACAATGATGTTGATGCGATCGAACAGGCCGCGCGCCTTCAGGCCCTGGACCAGCCGCGCCAGCGCCTCGTCGGTCTCGCGCAAAGCCTGGTTCACCTGCGGCGAGTCGGGGCCGTGGTAGTGCCCGGCGTGGTCGACCCCATCGAAGTAGAGGGTGAGGAAGTCCGGCCGCCGGGCCGGCGGCAGGTCCAGCCAGGCCAGCACCTGGTCGACGCGCTGGACCGGCGTCACGGTGCCGTCGTAGGTCTTCCAGTGATCGGGGTGATGGCCATGGATGTCCGCCTCGGACCCGGGCCAGAACATCGTCGCCGTGTGCAGGCCATGGCGGTCGGCGGTTTCCCACAAGGGCGTGCCCTCGGCCCACCAGCGCCCATCGCTCACCGCCTTGCGGTTGCCCAGCGAGAACTTGCCCAGCTGTGCGTCGTACATGGTGTTGTTGACGATGCCATGGTGGTCGGGGCGCAGCCCGGTGACGATGGTGTAGTGGTTGGGGAAGGTCAGCGAGGGGAAGGACGGCTGCATCGCCGAGTGCACGCCATCGCGCGCGAGCATCGCGACGGTCGGGGTCAGGCCGCGATCGAGGTAGTCGGCGCGGTAACCGTCGATGGAAACCAGCAGCAGGGGCGCCGGCTTGTCGGCCGGGACTGGCGGCGTCGTGGCGCAACCGGCGCTGAATGCAAGCACCAGGCAACACAACAGGCGAAACAGGTTTTTCATAGGCGTGCTCGTACGATGGATCAACTCCCCATCATCGCACCGCGCCATGTCGTTCGAAACCCGGACCTTCCTTCGCCTGTGGCCCGTCGCCGGCGCGCTGGCACTGCCGGCGATGGCATGGGGCTGGCAATCGCAACCATCGCCACCGCCACCTGCGCGTCCCGTGATCATCGTGCAGCCACCATCGAACGCGCGCTTCCAGCAGACCGTGCGCGAGCAGCAGGTGCGTGACCAGTTGCAGAAGAACCAGGTGGAGGAGCAACTGCGGCAATCCCGGGTGGATGCCACGCGGCGCCCGTACGCGGCCGATGCCACCCACGCCGCGCGGCTGGACCAGGCCGACCAGGCCCAGCGCGAGCTCTACCGCGCACGCCAGCAGGATCTGCTCGATCGCTACCAGAGCGCGGTCGCCCCGCCGGTGGTGCACTCGGACCAGGCGCCTTCATCCTCGCGCAGCGGCGAGTAAGACGGGGGCGCGGTGGCGGTCGTCGCGGAGTCGGGTCCGGCCACGTGCCCGGTGGGTAGCGCGAACGCCCGTCAGGTCGGCAGGCCGAAGAGGTCGCCGCGCGCCACGTTTTCTTCCATTGCCAGCAGGAACCGCTTCGTCGGCAGGCCGCCGCCGAAGCCGGTGAGGCTCCCGTTCGCACCGATCACGCGATGGCAGGGAAGCACGATCGGCAGCGGATTGCGCCCGTTCGCCGCGCCCACTGCACGCACCGCCGTGGGCTGGCCGATGCGTCGCGCCAGCTCGCCGTAACTGACGGTCGCGCCGTAGGGGATCCGCGCCAGCTCCCGCCAGACCGCCAACTGGAATGGCGTGCCGCGCGGATGCAGCGGTAGCTCGAATACCTGCCGCGTGCCGGCGAAGTACTCCTCCAGCTGCACGCGGGCGAAGGCCAGCGCCGGCGGCGCATGCACCCAGGAGGCCGCCGGCTCGCGCCGGTGGCGCCCGGTCTCGAACCAGATTTCTCGCAGGCCGTGCTCGTCGGCGACCAGGCGCAACCGGCCGATGGGCGTGGGCAGGTTGTCATACCAGACGGGGCTCATCGCCGTCGTCCGCCGCGAGGGTCGACGATACCGCCGGCGCGGCGCGTCGCCTGCCCTTGGTCGATCGCGGCCTGTGGATTCATGCGCGTTTTGCCTTTGGCTGGGCCTGGTCGGCCACGCTGCGCCAGAGATGCATCACGGCGTAGGCTCGCCAGGGGCGCCACGATTCGGCGAGGGCCGAAAGGGCGCGGGTGCTCAACTCGCCACCGCCACCGCCACCGGCGGCGGCACGGCGCAGGATCAGGTCGGCCGCGGGGAATGCGTCCGGATGGCTCAACCCGCGCATCGCCATGTAGTGGGCGGTCCACTCGCCGATGCCCGGCAGGGCCGTCCAACGCGTCACGAATTGCTCCAGCGGCTGCTCGGCGCGGAAGTCCACGCGCCCGTCGAGCAGGGCCCGCGCGATGCCGCGGATCGTGTCGGCGCGCGCGCCGATTACCCCGATCTGGCGCAGGTCGGCATCGACCAGCCGCTCCGGCGTGGGAAACAGCCGCCCCAGGCCAGGCGGCCCTGGCGCCGTCAGCGGCTCGCCCCAGCGCTCGACGATACGGGCCGCCAGCGTGCGTGCCGCGGCCACGCTGACCTGCTGCCCGAGCACGGCACGCACGGCGATCTCGAAGCCGTCCCACCCACCGGGCAGGCGCAGTCCCGGGCGCCGGCGAAGCAGCGGCGCGAGGATGCCCCCGGCACCCAGTGTGGCGGCGATCGCGCCCGGCTCGGCATCAAGGTCGAACATCCGCCGTAGACGCGTCACCACCGGCAGCATCCGGGCCGGTTGCGGGCAGTGCAGCTCCAGTTTCAGGGCGTGCTCGTCGCCCGGCCACGCCGACAGGCGCAACCAGCCGGGCGCGTCGACCGGGCCGAACACGCGCGCATAATCGCGCGGGCCGACGTGTTCGATGCCGGGCAGGGCGCGCGTGCGCAGGAAGTCCAGTACGCCCTCGAAATCGTAGGGCGGCCGGTATCCCAGCCGCAGCACCAGCGCATCGCCGGTCGCCGGGCCGCGCGGCTGGCGGCGCAGCTCGCGCGGCGCGATCCGATTGGCCTGCGCGAAAGCGGCGTTGAAGCGGCGCAGGCTGCCGAAGCCGGCGGCCAGCGCGACCTCGGTCACCGGCAGGGCCGTCTCGGTCAGCAACTGCTTGGCGAACAGCAGGCGTCGCGTGGTATGCACGCTGAGCGGCGGCGCGCCCAGGTGCTCGACGAACAGGCGCCGCAGTTGTCGGGCGCCGACACCGACACGCATCGCCAGGCCGTCGAGCGAGTCCTCGGCCAGCGCGCCGGCGTCGATCAGCTTCAACGCACGCGCCACGACGTGCTCACCGCGATGCCAGGCCGCGTTGCCGGGGGCGAGTTCGGGCCGGCAGCGCAGGCACGGGCGGAAACCGGCGGCCTCGGCCGCGGCCGCGTTGGCGAAGTAGCGCACGTTCGAGGGTTTGGGTGGCGGTGCCGGGCACACCGGCCGGCAGTAGATGCGCGTGCTGGTGACAGCGGTGAAGAACAGCCCGTCGAAGCGGGCGTCACGGCTCAGGCGTGCCTGCTCGCAGACGCGGTGATCGGGGAGGGTGGCTTGTGGCGGGGACATGCGCGGCAGGCTAGCACCGCACCGGTCGCTGGACTCGCCGTTTTCGGACATCGATGCGGGGCGCCCTGATCAGGGCACTCCCCGACGGGGCCAGCGCCATGCGTACCCGACGATGGCCAGTGTCAGCAGCATCTCGATCACGCCCAGGGCGAGGTAGAACCACCAGGCGCCCGGCATGGAAACCGCCATGATCAGGGTGTAGGACAGACCCAGGAGGATGTTGGCCCAGCGGCACCACGCGGGAGCCAGCACCAGCGACAGGAACACCATGAGTCCCGGGACCGCCATCAGCAGCGAAGTCCCGACCAGGACCGCCTGGGTGGTCGGCCCCAGCGGGTCCATGCGTCCATCCAGCATGCCCTGCAGCTTGCCCGGTTGGTACAGGCCGAAATAGTCGCCGTACAGGTAGCAGAACATGACGCTCGTCCACAGCGCCGACAGCTTCAGCCTGACCGGGATCCCGGCGTCTTCCAGCGGTGTCGCGGCCATGCTTCCTCCTCACGCAATCTCAGGTCGTTGCCGCCCGGGCGCAGCGGGTAAGCGGGCACCCATCACCAGCAGCCACAGGCAGGTGCCGATCTCGCCCAGGGATGCCGGCAAGGTGGCGTAGTCCGCCACCGCGGACGCGCCGTACGAGGGCAGCAGCAGGCTGGCGGGGACATCGGCCAGGTAGCCCAGGCCGCCCAGCACCAGCAGCACGCCCAGCGGCCGGGGCAGAAACCCGCTCTTGAATACGAGATAGCCCAACGGCAGCAGCCAGGCGCCCCAGAAAACTCCCAGCACCAGCAGCCCCTGGCGGTACGCCTCCAGCTGAAGCATGACCTGGGCGTGCAACTGGTCGGCCGTGAAGGCCGCGAGGTAGTCGGCATGACCGAGCAGCGAAAGCACGTTCACGCGATGCAGGGTGTTGGCGAAGGCCACCGGTACGCCGGCGGCAGCCAACGCCACCATGAGCAGGGCGGCCGTCCGGCCGGTGGGTGCAAGCAACCGGTACAGCGCCAGGGGCAGCAGCAGGAACGCCGTGTTGCACGCAAGGTCCGCGATGATGCCGAGCCGGAACAGCGTCTGCGACTGGGCGAGGCGGAGGACCGTGGCCGCCGCGTCGCCGTGCACGATCAACTGTGAAGGCACGTAGGCCAGGCCGAAGAAGCCCGTCACGATCACCACCAGGTACAGCAGGCCGGCGGCCCTGGCGATCCTGTTCATCTTTTCCCCTCCCTGTGGCGTGCGCGGCAAATGCCGTCGTTTTCAGGAACCCTTCGGACAGTCGGAGCCGTCGTGGTCGACGATGCCGGCAAACGGCTTGAACGCCGGCAGCGAAGTGGCGAGGCGATCCTGGGCGATCCGGATCTCACTGATGTCCTGGCAGATCCGCGACGCCTCCTGGTGCACGCGTTTCGTGGCCGCGTCGAGCCCGGTGTCGGCCTTCCCGTCGTCGCCGCCGGCCACGTGCGCGGCGGCCTTCTTCAGCGACTGCACGGCGACCGCCACGCCCGCCTTGCCCGTGGCCATGCCGTGCTCGCGGACCGCCTGGGCGCTCTGGTAGTACCGCTGCAGCAGTTGCCGCTGCGTGGCATCGACCGTCACGTCACGGCCGTCGACCACCAGGCGCCCGGTGCCATCGAGGACGCCCTCGCTGCCACCTTTACCAAACAGGGTGACCTTGTCGCCCCGCACCACGATGCCGCCGTCGGCGATCGTGGTCGAGCTGAAGGAGCCGTTGCTGCAGCCGGCCAGCAGCAGGCCGGCGGCGAATGCAAGGAAGACGATCGGGTTGCGTGTGGGCATCCTGGGATCTCCGGAGCGGGTCAACCTTCGTCGCGCCAGCGACGGAACCAGATCGCCGCCGCGATGAGTGCCGCGCCGACCACCACGCCGACCCAGAGATTGACCGAGCCGAGCAGGCGATACGCGTTGCCGAGGTTCATGAAGTCGAGGTTGTTGTTCCCGGTGTGGATGAAGTCGTCGTCGGCGACCAGGCTGGCACCCGGGAATGCGCTGAACAGGGCACGGGCCACGACGTTCTGCCAGAACCAGCCGGCGGACAGGTTGAAAAGGCCCATGATGCCGAACCAGGTGACCAGCAGGCCGGTGGCGACGGGCAGGGCGATGGCCCACAGGAACGGCTTGGTGCGGGCCCAGGCCGAGCACGCCAGCAGCCAGCCGACCGAGGGCAGCGCCCACAGCAGGTAGAGCGGGATGTGGCCGAGCATGTTGAGCGTCACGCGCGCCGGATGGGCCAGCATGAGCAACTGCCACACGTTGATGCCGTGGAAGGACAGCGTGACCGCGACCATGAGCAACTGCAGGATGCCCGCGGCAATGCCGGCCAGCGTCGCGATCACCGGGGCCACGAGGGTGGCGCTGACGACCTTGGACAGCACGGTCTCCGAGTCGGACAGCGGCAACGACTTCCAGAACAGGATGCTGCGATCGCGCCGCTCGTCGTAGATCGCCCCGAGGCAGTAGAAGAACACCACGAAGCCGAGCACGACGAAGATCAGCGCCATCGAGGAATACATGGCGACGTCCAGCGCCAGCCCGACCTGGCTCATGTCGCCGGCATCCATCTGCGAGATGACCCGCTGCAGGTTGCCGCTGGCGCCGATGGTGATGCCGTGGCGGGCGCCGATCACCTCGGCGGTGATGATGCCCATCAGGTTCAGCAGCAGGAAGATGCCGCCGGTGACCAGCGGTGCCCACAGGAAGCCGCCGCGGTGTTCCCAGAACTCGCGCTTGACGAGCCAGTACATGTCTTTTCCGGCCAGCGATTTCATGCGTAGGTCCCCTTCATGGTGGCGACGAACAGATCGCTGACGGAGGGCCGGCGGGTTTCGCCCAGGCTCTCGAGCGTCGCGCGGTCGGCGCCGTCGAACAGGAAAATGCTCTTGCCGAACACCTGGCGCTCGTCCAGCGGGTGGAGCGCGCGGGCGGCGGCGGCCTTGTCGGCATTGACCATCACTTCGGCGAAGCGGTCGCCGACGGCCTCCATGTCGGTATCCAGCACGATCTTGCCGTCGCGGATGAACATGAGGTCGGTGAGGATGTGCTCGATCTCTTCCACCTGGTGGGTGGTGACGATGATGGTCTTGTTCTCGTCGAAGTAGTCCTCCAGCAGGCTCTGGTAGAACTGCTTGCGATAGAGGATGTCCAGGCCCAGCGTGGGCTCGTCCAGCACCAGCAGGCGGGCGTCGATGGCCATCACCAGGGCCAGGTGCAGCTGCACGATCATGCCCTTGGACATCTGCCGCACGCGCTGGTCCGGGGTGAGCTTGGTGCGCTTGAGGAAGGCTTCGCACTTGGCGCGGTCGAAGCGCGGGTGCACGTGGGCGACGAAGTCGACCGCCTCGCGCACGCGGATCCATCGCGGCAGCACCGCCACGTCGGCGATGAAGCAGACCTGTTCCATCAGCTTGCCGCGCTGGGTACGCGGGTCGTAGCCCAGCACCGACAGCTCGCCATCGAAGGGCGTGAGGCCGAGGATGGCCTTCAGCGCGGTGGTCTTGCCCGCCCCGTTGGGGCCGATCAGCCCCACGATGCGGCCGGACTGGATCTCGAAGTTCACGGCGTCCAGCGCTGTCGCGTTCTTGTAGCGCTTGCTCAGGTTTCGCGCGGTAACGATGGCGCTCATGGCTTGGGTTCCGTGGTGGCCGGCGCTTCGCGCATCAGCGTTTTGAGATCGAGCCCCAGGCGCTGGAGGCGCGCAAACAGGGCCGGCCATTCCTCGCGCAGGAAGCGCTCGCGCTCGGATTTCAGCAAGGCCTCGCGGGCCCCATCAGTGACGAACATGCCCAGTCCTCTCCTTTTCTCGACCAGTTGATCGTCGACCAGCTCCTGATACGCCTTGGACACGGTCAGCGGATTGATCTGGAAATCCGCCGCCACCTGGCGCACCGACGGCAGCGGGTCGCCTTCGTTCAAGGCGCCATCCAGGATCATCGCCACCACGCGTTCGCGGAGCTGGCGGTAGATCGGGACGCTGTCGTTCCAGGTGATGGTCATACGTTATTCCTTGCTGGCACGGGCGAGCGGGGTGCCAAACGAATAGTAGGGCATGGCCAGCTGCGCCCCGAGCAGGGTGGCACCCGCTTCGGCGTGCGTGCCCAGCGCCGGCGCCAGGGTGGCGCTGGTGAGGTCCGAGCCTTCCAGCAGGGCGGCAGCGCGCAGGTCGCTTGCGCTCGGCCTGACCACGACCGGGGCCAGGTTGACCACGCGGACGCCGTTGATCTCGGAAACCGGCGCGAAGCGCACGGGGCTGTTCAGGGTGGCGAGGCTCGTCGCGGTAATCAGCGTGGCGGCGGCCAGTGCGATCAGGTTCTGCGCTTTCATGGCGGGTCTCCTTTAGTGACCTCGTGGACCGGTGTTGTAGTGAACTATAACACCATCCTCGGAAGCGTCAACAGGCAACCGGCCATGACTGATGGCCTATGCGTGAAAACGTTTGTTTGTCAGTGTGTTAGGGGCTCGCCTGGCGGCTTTCCGGGGAAGCGGGCGTCTGTGACGTGCGCGACCCGGGTTCGCCCTGCGCCAGTGCACACCGGGTTGGGAGGCCGACGAGAGGGGCCCGTCGCGAGCCCCGGTTCCCGTCCCTTCGAACGCGGTGGTGGGCGCCCGGCGAGTCAGTCGCCCGCGGCGTAGACCTGTTTGCCGCCGACCCAGGTGCCGAGCACTTGGGTCTTCCACAGGTCCTGCGGATCGATCGCGAAGACATCCCGGTCGACGAGGATGAAGTCGGCATACTTGCCGGGCTCCAGCGAGCCCTGGGTCTTTTCCGCGTGACCGGCATAAGCCGCACTGAGGGTGAAGGCGCGCAGTGCTTCGACCAGGCTGAGTTTCTGCTCCGGGTACCAGCCGCCGGGCGGCTGGTTCTGGTGGTTCTGCCGCGTCACGGCCGCATGCAGGCCGAAGAACGGGTTGGGCGACTCGACCGGGAAGTCCGAGCCGAAGGCGACTACCGTGCCCTGATCGAGGAAACGCCGCCAGGCGTAGGCGCCCTCGATGCGCTCGTGGCCGAGGCGGTCCTCGGCCATGTTCATGTCGGAAGTCGCGTGGGTGGGCTGCATCGAGGCGATCAGGTGCAACGGCACGAAACGGGGGATGTCCTTCGGCGAAAGGATCTGCGCGTGCTCGACCCGATTGCGGAAAGACCTGGCCTCGGGGTGGACCTTGTAGGCGGCGGCGAAGCTGTCCAGCACCTCGCGGTTGGCCGCATCGCCGATGGCGTGGATGTTGACCTGGTAGCCCTTGGCGAAGGCCTTCTCGATCTTGGAATCCATCGTGCCCGGGCTCATGAACAGCAGGCCGTGGTTTCGCGGGTCGTCGGAGTACGGCTTGAGCATGGCCGCGCCGCGGCTGCCCAGCGCGCCGTCGGCGAACAATTTCACCGCATGCACGGTGAGGTAGCCATTGCCGTAGCCGTCCAGCGGAGCGTCGGCGGTGATCGTGTCGAAGGCGGCGCCGGTGTCGCGGATCATCGCGTAGATGCGCGCGGTGAGCTTGTGTTCGTCGGCGTAACGCTTGTAGAGGCGGTAGTTGGGGAGGTCGATGCCGGCATCGTCCACGCCGGTCAGGCCGACCCGCGCCATTGCCGCCAGCGCGGTGTCCAGCGCCAGGGCGCGCTCCCTGTCGGTCGGCTCGGGCAGCACGTTGGCGACCAGCGCGGTGGCGCCATCGACGAACACGCCGGTGGGGTTGCCGCGGGCGTCGCGTTCGATGCGACCTCCCGGTGGATCCCTGGTGTCGCGGGTGATGCCCGCCAGCTTCATGGCGGCGCTGTTGGCCCAGGCGGCGTGGCCGTCGACGCGGCTCAGCCATGCCGGGCGGTCAGGCACCACCGCGTCCAGCTCCCTGGCGGTGGGAAAGCGGCCAAGCTTCCAGATCACCTGGTTCCAGCCGCCCCCGGTGATCCAGCGGGCATCCGGGTGTGCTTTGGCATAGGCCTTGATGCGGGCAAGCGCCTCGTCGAGCGACTGCGTTCCGGTGAGGTCGGCCCGGGTCAGTGCGTAACCCAGTTCGAGCACGTGCCCGTGGGCATCGATCAGGCCCGGCAGCAGGGTCTTGCCGTGCCCATCGACCACCTTCGCGTCGCCCGCGCGCCTGGCCAGCGCGGCATCGGTGCCGGTGGCGACCACCTTGCCGCCATCCACGAGCAGGGCCTCGAACCGCTGCAGCTTGCCGTGGCTGTCGAGGGTGTAGCCCCTGACGTTGTGCACGTACAGATCAGCAGCCTGCACGAGCGGCGCGGCGGCCAGCAGGGCGAGCAGGGACAGACGCAGGGGCCGGTTCATGCGCACGAATTCCTGTCGGGAAAGCCGCAGTGTGTCGGGCTGCACCGGCTTTTTCCACTACAGGGGGCACACCGGGAGCCGCTCGCCCCGGGCGCAGGCGCAGGGCGCCGAAGCCGAAGGGCCCTCGCGCGCAAGGGGTTCCGACTTCGGCCTTCGGCCTACGCTCGAGACGAGCGGTTGTGGGGTTACCTCGGGTGCGGCGACCTACGCAGCCTTGGGCAACAGCGTCCCGATCGCTTCCTGCGCCGCCGCCAGGGCCTGACTCTTGTGCTCGGCACTGACGGCCACGCCTTCAGCGCGCACGAACTCGACGTCGGTGATGCCGAGGAACCCGAGCAGCGCACGCAGATAGCTTTCCTGGAAATCCATCGCCGCTCCGCCGGAGCCTTCGCCGTAGAAGCCGCCGCGGCTGGAGGCCACGATGACCCGCTTGCCGCCGGCCAGCCCCTCCGGACCGTTGGCGGTGTAACGGAAGGTCTTCCCGGCCACCGCGACGCGGTCGATCCATGCCTTCAGCTGGCTGGGGATGCCGAAGTTGTACATCGGCGCGCCCAGCACGATGACGTCGGCGGCGAGGAACTCGTCCATCACCTCGTTGCCCAACAGCGCGGCCGGGTCGCCGGCGTCCGCCACCGGCGCCCAGTGGGGCAGCGGCTGTGCCGCCAGGTCGCGGTAGCGGATGGAGGCATCGGGGCGGGCTCGCTTGATCCGGGCCACGATGTCGGCGGTCAGCCCGCGCGAGACCGAGTGGTTGCCCAGGGCGCTCGAATCGATGTGCAGAAGTTTCATGGCGTGACTCCGGTCCAGGGCCGGCATTGCCGGCGACAGGAGTCAAGATAGTTTCGCAACAATCGCTTGATAAGACGGCTAATATCGAACTTATCGTTTCTCATTGGAAACAACTGGTATGACCCTCGACGGTACGCTGCAGGACCTCAACGACCTCTACTTTTTCGCGATGGTGGTCGAGCACAACGGCTTTTCGGCGGCTGGGCGCGCGCTGGGCATCCCCAAGTCGCGGCTGAGCAAGCGCGTCGCGCAGCTGGAAGAGCGGCTGGGCGTGCGCCTGCTGCAGCGGACCACCCGCCGCTTCGTGGTCACCGAGGTGGGCGAACGCTTCTACGCCCACTGCCGTGCGGTGCTGGAGGAGGCGCGCGCGGCGCAGGAGGCGGTCGACGAACTGCGCGCCGAACCACGTGGCGTGGTGCGGCTGAGCTGCCCCGTGTCACTGGCGCAGACGGTGGTGGCGCACGTGCTGCCGGACTTCATGGCGCAATACCCGAAGGTGCAGGTGCGTGTGCTGTCCAGCAACCGGCGCGTGGACGTGGTGGGCGAGGGCTACGACATCGCCATCCGCGTCCGCAGCAAGCTCGACAGCGACGCCAACCTGGTGATGCGCACCTTCGGCCTGTCACGCGTGCTGGCGGTGGCCAGCCCCGCGTTGCTCGACCGCGTGGGCCGCCCCATGGCGCCGGCCGAGCTGTCCACGTTGCCGGCGCTGACCATGCTCGAGCATGAGGGCGCCCAGATATGGGAATTGATCGACGCGAGGGGCGAGCGCGTCTCCGTGGAGATGAGCGCACGCCTGGTCACCGGAGAGTTTGCGCTGCTGCTGGAGGCCGCCCGTCGTGGCATGGGCGTGGCCCTGCTGCCCGAGTTCGTGTGCGCCCCGGCGATCACCCGCGGCGAGCTCGAGGTGGTGCTTCCGAACTGGAGTGCGCCGGAGGGAACCATGCACTTCGTCTACCCCAGCCGCCGGGGCATGCTGCCGGGCGTGCGGGCGCTGGTCGACTTCCTCGCCGAGCGCCTGCCGGAGGCCACCCGGCTGAAGCACGAACAGTGCCGCCAGCGCCCGCTGGACCCGCTCGACCGGCCGCGCACCTGAGCCGTGCTAGGCTTGCCGTTTGGCCTTCCAGACATCCGCACGCATGAACATCGACACCAAGTTGCCCAAGGTCGGCACGACCGTCTTCAGCGTGATGAGCCAGCTCGCGCTCGACCACCAGGCGGTCAACCTGGGCCAGGGATTCCCCGATTTCGAGCCGCCGCAGGCACTGCGTGACGCCCTCACCCGCGCGATGGCCGAAGGCAAGAACCAGTACGCGCCGGGTATCGGCACCGCCGCATTGCGCGAGCAGATCGCGATCAAGACGCAGCGGCTCTACGGCCGGCGCGTGAATCCGGCGACCGAGATCACGGTCACCTCCGGCGCCACCGAGGCGCTGTTTTCGGCGATAGCCGCGACGGTGCGTGCCGGGGAGGAAGTGATCGTGTTCGATCCCGCCTATGACTCCTACGAGCCGGCGATCGAGCTGCAGGGCGCGCGTGCGGTGCACATCCCGCTCACCGTTCCCAGCTTCGGGATCGATTGGCAGCGCGTGCGCGACGCGATCAATCCGAAGACGCGCATGATCCTCGTCAACAGCCCCCACAACCCGTCGGGCGCGGTGCTCTCGGCCGACGACCTGGACACGCTCGCCGAGCTCACCCGCGACACCGACATCGTGGTGCTGTCCGACGAGGTCTACGAGCACATCGTCTACGACGGCGCGCGGCATGAGAGCGTGCTGCGCCACCCCGAGCTGGCCGAGCGCAGCATCGTGGTGTCCAGCTTCGGCAAGACCTATCACTGCACCGGCTGGAAGGTCGGCTACGCGGTGGCGCCGGCGGCGCTGTCGGCCGAATTCCGCAAGGTGCACCAGTACCTGACGTTCTGCACGTTCCATCCGGCCCAGGCGGCCTTTGCGGAGATCATGGCCAAGGACCCGGCGCACTACCTGGAGCTGCCGGACTTCTACCAGGCCAAGCGCGACCGCTTCCGCGCCTTGCTTGCCCCCTCGCGCTTCAAGCTGCTCGACGTGCCGGGCGGCTATTTCCAGCTGGTCGACTATTCGGCCATCAGTGACGAGGACGATCTCGCCTTCGCGCGCTGGCTGGTAGAGCAGGGCGGCGTGGCCGGCATCCCGTTGACGCCGTTCTACGAGCAGCCGCCGGGCACGCGCCTGCTGCGCCTGTGCTTTGCCAAGAGTGACGCCACCATGACTGCCGCCGCGGAGCGCCTATGTCGCCTGTAAGCCTGCAGCCGTTGACGGTCGGCCTGGTGCAGGGGAACACGCGCTGGCTCGACGCACCGGCCAACCGTGACTACTACGGCACGCTGGTGCGCCAGGCGCGCGGCAGCGACCTCATCGTCCTGCCGGAGACGTTCCTGTCCGGCTTCAGCAACGACACCCGGGCCAGCGCCGGCACGATGGACGGCGAAGGCGTTGCCTGGCTTCGCGCGCTTTCGCGCGAGGTGGACGCGGTGATCTGCGGGAGCCTGGCCATCGCCGAGGGCGGCACCGTCTACAACCGCCTGTTCTGGATGCGTCCGGACGGCAGCCATGCGCAGTACGACAAGCGCCACCTGTTCCGGATGGCGGGTGAGCACACCCGCTATGGCAGCGGGCGCGAGCGCCTGGTAGTCGAACTGAAAGGCTGGCGTATCCTGCCGCAGGTCTGCTACGACCTCCGCTTCCCGGTATGGCTGCGCAACCGCCGGCTCGCGAGCGCGGTCGGCGGCATGGAATACGACCTGGCATTGTTCGTCGCCAACTGGCCGGCACCTCGCCGGCAGCCGTGGCGCACGCTGCTGCGTGCGCGGGCCATCGAGAACCTCGCCTGCGTCGTGGGTGTCAACCGCGTGGGCGTGGACGGCAACGAGCTGCCGTATGCGGGCGACAGCGCGGTGATCGATGCAGTCGGCGAGGCGCTGATCGAACTGGGCTCGCAGGAGCAGGTCGCCATGGTGCGCCTGGATCCGGCGCCTTTGCTGGCGCACCGGGAGCGCTTCCCGGCCTGGATGGATGCGGACGAGTTCACGTTGGCCGGGTGACCGGAAGCCGTTCCGCTGGCCGCGGGTATCGTCGGCCTGGTGCCGTCGCATGGGTGCGTGCCGGCACCTGCGGATCGTGCTCCGGCTCGTAGGTATCGCTTTCCCGGATGCATAGGCAAAGCCTGATTGTCGAGCGGGCCCTTGTCTCGCGTCAGGCAGGGCCGATCTCCCGGGCCGGGGAGGTCGATCCCGGCGGCTTGCGGATTTGCCTCGGCAAAACAAGGCCTTTCTCGAGTCCCCGACAGGTGCCCTGGGCGCCACTGAAGCGTGTGCCGGTGCTCCGCCAGCGGCGCGGCCGCGGATTGACCCATCGCATTTTGCACGTAGCCTTGACGCCGCTCCCCGGGATTGGCCGTCGGTAACGCAGGCGAAGCCAGGGCGCGGCGTCTTCCCTGGAAGCGGAAGCGCCAGGAACAGGAGCCTGGTTGCCGGGCTTCACCGATTGCACGCTCGCCCGATCCGCCCTTGCCGGTGGCGTGGCGGCGTGCGCGGAAGCCGGGAATCGCGGCGTTTTCCCCCTGCAGTGAGGGCGCACTCATCCGACGGCCCACGCTGCAACCACCCGCAAACGGAATGGAATCGCAATGAGAACTGAATCGTTGAAGCGTGGCGTCCTCGCCCTCGGCGTTGGCTCGGCCATGTTGCTGAGTGGGTGCGCCAGCATGGCTGCCACCAAGAAGGATCCGGTCGGCGGATCGGCCGCAGGTTCGACCGCCGCCCATGCCGACAAGACGCTGGAGCGCTGCGCCAGACCGCTCGGTACGCTTGCGGTCGAGGAGGACACCAGCCAGAACTGGTTTGCGATCCTGACCACCCAGTACCACCTGCCGGCGACGACGCCGCTGATCCGCCTGATGATCCAGCAGAGCAACTGTTTCGTCGTGGTCGATCGTGGCCGGGCGCTGAGTTCCATGATGCAGGAGCGCGGGCTGGCCGACTCGGGCGAACTGCGTGGCCGCAGCAACATGGGCAAGGGCCAGATGGTCGCGGCGGACTACGTGGTCACGCCGACCATCCAGTTTGCCGAGAACACGGGAGGCGGTGGTGCCGCGCTTGCCGGTGTGCTGCCGTACGGGGCGCTGATCGGGGCCATCGCCGGCTCCATCAAGCATCGCGAGGCGTCCACCACCCTGATGCTCACGGACGTGCGTTCGGGCGTGCAGGTCGCCGTGGCGCAGGGCAGCGCCAGCAAGAACGACTTCGGCTTCGGCGCGCTGGGACTGGGCAATTCAGCCGGTGCGGGGGTGGGGGGCTACAGCAAGACCCCGCAGGGCCGGCTCATCGCCAGTGCGTTCCTGGATTCGTACAACGAGATGGTACGTGCGGTCCGCCACTACGCGCCGCAGAAGGTGGCGGGCGGCCTGGGCACCGGTGGCAGCCTGGGCGTCGATGGTGCTTCGCCGCCGCAGGCGGAAGCCTTCTCCCTTGCCGACGCGCAGCGGCGGCTGGCGGGCCTGGGGCTCTACACGAGCAGGGTCGACGGCCTGCCGGGGCCGGGTACCACCCGGGCGATCAGCCGGTTCCAGCAGATCCGCGGCCTGACGGTGACCGGCCAGCTGGATGACGCGACCGTCGATGCGCTGAGGAACTGACGCGCTACGCCCGGCTGCTCCCTGCGAAGAAGCCGCCCCGCGGGGCGGCTTCTGTCCGGGGACAATCGTCTGCGTTGGCATGGGCTGTCCAGCGGCGGGATGGCCGGCCGAAGGCACCTTCGGTTACGGCAGGATGGCGAGCACCGCTTCCGGCGGGCGGCCGATCGCGGCCCTGGCGTCGACCACCACGATGGGGCGCTCGATGAGTTTCGGGTGCGAGGCCATCGCCTGCAGGATGGCCTGGTCGCTCACCGCAGGGTCATCCAGGCCCAGTTCCCTGTATTCCGCCTCGCCGGTGCGCAGCAATTGGCGGGGCGTCATGCCGAGCAGGTCGAGCAGGTTCCCGAGTTCGTCGACGCTGGGCGGCGTATCCAGGTAGTTGACCACCTCCGGCTCGATGCCGCGGGACTGCAACAGTTCGAGTGTGCCGCGCGACTTGGAGCAGCGGCTGTTGTGGTAGATCCGCACGCTCATGCCGGTGCCTCAACGGTTGCCGTGGCGGTTGCCACCACCCCGGCCGCCCTGCGGCCGACCGCCACCGCCGGTCGGGCGGTTGCCGCGGCCCTGCGGTCGCCCGCCCTGACCGGTGCCACCCTGGCGGCCGCCGCGATTGCCGCCACCGCCAGCACCACCGCCGAAGCCGGCGTAGGGGCCGGCATTGCGGGCTTCGCCGCCGCGGCCGGCACCGGGCTT
>NZ_DASSES010000188.1:0-3160 GCF_035695185.1 Frateuria sp. | reverse complement strand
TCTCCTCGGCCGGCACCGGCCACTTCTACACCACGCAGAAGAACAAGAAGAACACGCCGGAAAAGTTCGAGTTCAAGAAGTACGATCCGGTCGTGCGCAAGCACGTGATCTACAAGGAAGGCAAGATCAAGTGATCTTCGAGGAAAACCCGCCACCCGGCGGGTTTTCTTTTGGCTGCGGACAGGCAGGCCCTTGCTTGCGGCCACCCGCGCCGGCCCTCGTGGCCACCCGCGCCGGCCCTCGTGGCCACGCGTGCCGGTCAGCCGCCGGGATCGGCCGCGTCCGGTCTCCACAGCCCCGGCCGCTTAAGGATGGCCGCCATACGGGTTGCCGTGGCACGGCTGTCCACGGCCCGCGCACTCAGGCGTTTCCATGGCGGCGGGCCACCTCGCGCCGCGTTTGCACGCCATCCCCTATCCTGGTTTCGCATCGTCACCGGAGATACGCCATGTCCAAGCGCCCACTCCGCTTCACCGTCGGCCTGGCCCTCGCCCTGGCCTTTTCCGCGGCCGCGGCCGCCACCGGCACGGTCAGCGTCCGCTATGACCACCCCGAGAACTTCACCGAGACGAAGGAGGTGCGGGCGTTCGCGCCTTCGCGCGCCGACCCCGGCTACCTGGAGACGCTCAAGCGCTACATCGAGAAACAGGCCGCCGCCAGGCTGGAGCCGGGGCAGACCCTGGATATCGTCGTCACCGACGTCGACCGCGCCGGGTCCTTCCTGCCCATGACCGGGCCGGCCGAGCCGATACGCGTGGTCAAGTCGGTCTACCCGCCGCGGATCGCGCTGCATTTCCGCCTGCTCGACAGCCAGGGACAGGTCATCCGCGAGGGTGACCGCAAGCTCACCGACGTGGGCTTCCTCTACGACAGCGCCGGCCGCTTCGCCGATACGGACACCCTGCGCTACGAGAAGCGGGTGATCCTGCGCTGGCTTGCCAAGGGGCCAGCAAACCTCTGACCTGCGCCTGACAAAGAAAAGGCCCGCCATCGAGGCGGGCCTTTTTCATCCAGGCGCGATACTTCAGGCGGTGGCGACGCGGTAGCCTTTCAGGCGCTCCGCGAACTCCTGCAGCGAGCGGATGCCGCTTTGCTCGGCTTCGGCGATCCACTGCTGCAGGCCCTTCAGGGTCTGCTCGGCGCCACGCTGTTCCATCAGCGCCGCCAGGCGGGCGCGGAAGTCGCACACGGTGCGCAGGGTCGGGCGCTTGGCCAGCACGGCCTGCAGGCGGGCACTGCCTTCGCTGTCCAGCCACCGGCCACCGTCGGCCAGCGCACGGCGCATCCGGCGCGGCATCGACTTGAGGTTGTCGCCGGCGTGGGCGGCCTCCTCGCGCAAGGTCGGCATGATGACGCCGCGGTAGTAATCGGTCATCGCCTGGAAGCGATGCGTCAGCACGGCCTTGAGCGTCTCGGCATCCGGCAGATTGACGTTCGGGCGCACGTCCAGCGACGGCGCGACACGCAGCACCTTGGCCAGGCCCACCGCGCGCAGGGCGCAGATCGCCGCCCAGCCGATGTCGAACTCCCACTTGCGCAGGGCGAACTTCGCCGAGCTGGGGAACGCATGATGGTTATTGTGCAGCTCCTCACCGCCGATCCAGAAACCCCAGGGGATCAGGTTGCGAGCGGTATCGGCGCTCTCGAAATTGCGATAGCCGGCCCAGTGGCCGATGCCGTTGACGAAGCCGGCGGCCCAGAACGGGATCCAGATCATCTGGACCGCCCACAGCGCCGCACCGATCACGCCGAACAGCGCCAGGCTGATCAGCAGCATCAAGGTCGGCCCCCAGTAGGGATGGGCCCCGTAGAGGTTGTGCTCGACCCAGTCGTCGGGCGTGCCGCGGCCGTACTGCTCCATGTCCTGCTTCGACTCGCAGGCATCGCGATACAGCGAGACGCCGTCCCAGAACACCTTCTTGATGCCGTAGATCATCGGGCTGTGGGGATCTTCCTCGGTCTCCACCTTGGCGTGGTGCTTGCGATGCACCGCGACCCACTCCTTGGTGACCATGCCGGTGGTCAGCCAGCCCCAGAAGCGGAAAAAGTGCGCCAGCACCGGGTGGAAGTCCACGCCCCGGTGGGTCTGGCTGCGATGCAGATAAAGCGTCACCGTGAAGATGGTGAGCTGGGTCATCACCAGCATGTACAGCAGCATGGCCGGCCAACTGGCGTGCGTCACGCCGTTGGAGAGAAAGGTCAGCACCGTGTCGAGCATCAGGAAAATACCGGGGAAGTTGAAAGGCAGTCTATCGGAGGGGTTTCCGTACCCGCCAGCATGGCGCTTTGCGCTTCGTGCATGCGTGAAGCAACCCGCAGGTTGTGTAAACGTGGGGGCGCCGTGACAATCATGCAATGACTCTGCCACAACCGCTGTTAATGCTTGAGAAAGCCAGCCGCCGGCGCGCCGGCCGGCCGGCGGTGCAGGACCTCGATCTGGCGCTGGAGCGGGGCCAGGTGCTGGGCCTGCTGGGTGTCAACGGCGCCGGCAAGTCGACCACACTGTCGATGATCGCCGGCGCCTTGGCGCCGGACGCCGGCCGCATCCTGCTCGATGGCGAAGACCTCGCGGAGCATCCGACACTCGCCCGTCGCCTGGTGGGCTGGCTGCCCGAACGTGCCCCGCTGTGGCAGGAACTGACGGTAAGGGAACATCTGGACGCGCATGGCCGCCTGCGCGGACTGGCCGGCGCGTCGCTGAGGCTGGCGCGCGAGCGCGTCGTCGAGCGGCTCGAGCTCGCCCCGCTGGAACGCCGTCTCGCCGGCGTGCTCTCGCAGGGCCAGCGCCAGCGCCTGGGGCTGGCCTGCGCCCTGCTCCACCAGCCGGCGCTGCTGGTGCTGGACGAACCCGGCAACGCGCTCGACCCCGTGCAGGTCGCTGCACTGCGCGTGCTTATCCGCGAGCAGGCGGGCGCCGGCACCGCAGTGATCCTGTCCACCCACGTGCTGGCCGAGGTGACTGCCGTGTGCGATCGCGTGGCGATCCTGCACGAGGGCACGCTGCGCCACGACGGCGCGCTGGCGAAGGACGACCACGCCGCGCTGGAGCGGCGCTTCTTCGCCATCGCCACCGCGAAGGCCGCCGCATGAGCGCCATGACGCGGCTGGAACTGCGCCGCCTGTTCATGCGCCCGCTGGCCTGGGTGCTCGGCGCGTTGAC
>NZ_DASSES010000187.1:0-10714 GCF_035695185.1 Frateuria sp. | reverse complement strand
GCTGGTCGACATCATCGCCGCGATGGAGCCGACCTTCGGCGGCATCAACCTGGAAGACATCAAGGCGCCGGAGTGCTTCATCGTCGAGCGCAAGCTGCGCGAGCGGATGAACATCCCGGTGTTCCACGACGACCAGCACGGTACCGCGATCATCGTCGGCGCCGCCGTGCTCAACGCGTTGGCGGTGGTCGGCAAGGACATCGGTGACATCAAGCTCGCCACCACCGGCGCCGGCGCGGCCGGCATCGCCTGCCTGGACATGCTGGTGGCGCTGGGCGTGAAGCCGGAGAACATCCTGGCGTTCGATCGGGAGGGCGTGATCCACACCGGTCGCGATGGGCTGGATCCGGACAAGGCGCGCTATGCGCGCGACACCGACAAGCGCACGCTGGCCGACATCGTGGCCGGCGCGGACGTGTTCCTGGGCCTCTCCGCCGGCGGCATCCTCAAACCGGAGATGGTCGCCAGCATGGCCGAGCGGCCGGTGATCCTGGCGCTGGCCAATCCCAATCCGGAGATCCTGCCGGAGGACGCCAGGCGCGTGCGCCCGGACTGCATCGTCGCCACCGGCCGTTCGGACTACCCGAACCAGGTCAACAACGCGCTGTGCTTCCCGTACATCTTCCGTGGCGCGCTGGACGTCGGCGCGACCGGCATCAACGAGGCGATGAAGCTCGCCTGCGTGCGCGCGATCGCCGAGTTGGCGCGGATGGAAGCCTCCGACCTGGCCGGCGCCTACGGTGGCGAGGTGCCTTCGTTCGGCGCCGACTACCTGATCCCGCGCCCGTTCGATCCGCGCCTGCTGGTGATGCTGGCGCCGGCCGTGGCGCAGGCAGCAATGGACTCGGGCGTGGCCGCGCGGCCGATCGAGGACATGGACGCCTACCGCGAGAAGCTCGGCCAGTTCATCTACCGCACCAGCCTGCTGATGAAGCCGGTCTACGAGCGTGCCCGCTGCGACCTCAAGCGCGTGGTCTACGCCGAGGGCGAGGAAGAAACCGTGCTGCGCGCGGTGCAGACGGTGATCGACGAGAAGCTGGCTTTCCCGATCCTGATCGGCCGCCCGGACGTGATCGCCCAGCGCATCGAGCGGCTCGGCCTGCGCATCCGCGAAGGCGTGGATTTCGAGCTCACCAACATCAACGACGATCCGCGCTTCAACGAGTACTGGCAGCAGTACCACGCGCTGACCGAGCGCCGCGGCGTGACCCCCGCCGCGGCCAAGAACCTGATGCGCTCGCGTCCGAGCCTGATCGCCGCGCTGATGGTCGAGCGCGGCGAGGCCGACGCGATGATCTGCGGCCTGGTCGGGCGCTACCACAAGAAGCTCGGCTACCTGCGCAGCGTGTTCGGGCTGGACCCGAACGTGCAGTGCACCTCGGCGATGTCCGGCGTGATCAACGACCTGGGCGCGTGGTTCTTCGTCGACACCCACGTGCAGGTCGACCCCACCGCCGAGCAGATCGCCGAGGCGACCCTGCAGGCGAGCTACCGCCTGAAGCTGTTCGGCATCGAGCCGAAGGTGGCGCTGCTCTCGCACTCCAACTTCGGCAGCCACGACAACCCGAGCGCGGCCAAGATGCGCAAGGTCTACCAGCTGATCCGCGAGCGCGCGCCGCGGCTGGAGATCGACGGCGAGATGCAGGCCGACACCGCCTGGGACGAGGCGCTGCGCCAGCGCATCTTTCCCAACAGCACGCTCGCCGGCCGCGCCAACCTGTTCGTGCTGCCCAACCTGGACGCGGCCAACATCGTCTACAACATGGTCAAGGTGATGACCGGCGGCGTGGCGATCGGCCCGATCCTGATGGGCGTGGACAAGAGCGCGCACATCCTCACCCCGGCCTCGACCGTGCGGCGCGTGGTCAACATGACCGCGCTCGCGGCGGTGGATGCGCAGATCCGCGGTGCCGGCCGCACGACCGGTGCCGAGGCCTGGCGGAGCATGCGTTAGAGCTTGCGGCCCGGCGCGTCTGATCGCTTGCCGGGGCGCCTGCACTCTGGTCGCGGGGTGCTCGAGCATTGAGCCACGGGTGAGGGTGGATCCGGGGCGAGCGAGCCGGCGCGCCCGGGCGGTCCGTGCGTGGGCACGGGTTGGA
Organism: Frateuria sp.; assembly: GCF_035695185.1. Taxonomy (GTDB): domain Bacteria; phylum Pseudomonadota; class Gammaproteobacteria; order Xanthomonadales; family Rhodanobacteraceae; genus Frateuria_A. Next base: position 8,615 of record NZ_DASSES010000187.1, on the reverse strand, counting down.
CGACCGTGCGGCAGCTAGCCCGGCGAGGCGACGGCAGTGGGCTCGAGCAGCTGTGCGATGGCCAAGGCACCACGCCGGCCTGCCGGTACGCGCCCCGCGTCGAACGCGGCCGCCGAGGCGGCCAGCTGTTCGGCGCGGTAGGCCCCGAAATCCTTGCGGGCGTCCCGCAACGCCGGTCCCAGCCCGGCCAGGTCATCGAGCACGGTTCCCATGCGCCACATGTCCAGGTTGGGGTTGTCGCGCCAGGACCGCCGGTGCGGGTCGAGGAAGATGCAGGGCCGCGGGCGGGTGGCCGACGAATTCGTATACCTGGCTGCTGACGTCGCCCAGGTAGATGTCCGCGAGGCCGGTATAGGTCATGTCGATCAGCGCGGGGCTGCCGAGGTCGAGGCGGATGTTGGCCGCGTGCCGATGCCGTCGCGCCAGGCGCAGGCGCGCATGCGTGGGCAGCAGGACGTGCGGGGCGAAGATCAGGTTGTACTGCGGGTGCGCCAGGAACCAGTCCAGCACCCGCCGGCCCCAGTGGGACCAGGACGACTCTCGCAGGTTGAAGTGGGGGTTGTAGAGCACCACCGGGTTGTCGTTGCCGAACAGCTGCCCAGGCTGGCGGCGGCCTGCGGCAAGGTCGAACTTGGGATAGCCGATGATCCGGCAGCGGGCGGGGTCGACGTAGCCCATCTGTTCGAGCCGTTCCAGCTTGGTGCGCCCGGGCAGCAGGAACAGGTCGAACATGTCCATGCCCGGGTATCGTCCGTGTGCGCGCAGCCCGGCGCCGTGGCCGGCAAGCACCATGCGCGGCCCGCCACGCAAGTGGTGCAGGTTGGCGTAGGCGTCCGGGGAGACCAGCGCGTCGAAGCCGCGCAGCCGGTGGCGGTTGTGGCCAAGGACATAACGCACCCGCGGATGCGCCCGGCGCTTGAACAGGCGCAGCAGGCGATGCAGCGGGCTGGCCTGCAGCCGCTCGAGCCGGCAGCCGCTCCCGTAGAGCGCGGCCAGGTCCTCGATGGTCCTGGCATGGGCGGCGCTCGATACCAGGGCAGTCACCCGGTAGCCGGGCATGGCGTCCAGCTCGAAGGCGACCGTGGCGGCGTGCGCGATGTGCGCCGCCGGGCCCAGGAAGAGAAAGCCTACGTGCCGGGTCATGGGTGGGCATCCTTGTCGTGCCGACCCGCAGGATACGGGGGATTTGCGGTCCCGGTCATGCCCTGCCGCGGCTTCCGTATGGCGACCCACGGGCGCCGGGGCTAGAATCGGGAGTCCCCACACGTCGAATAGAAAGGCGCCTACGGCGCGCCGCGGAGAAGCTTCATGGATCAGCTCGATGACGTCCTGAACCAGGATATCGACCCCACCGAAACCCGCGAGTGGGTCGAATCGCTCACCGCGGTCATCCAGCACGACGGCACGGAGCGCGCGCATTACCTGCTCGAGCGCATGGTCGATTCCACCCGGCGCTCCGGCGGCTACCTGCCGTTCGATCCGACCACCGAATACGTCAACACCGTCGCGCCCAGCCAGGAGGCCAAGAGCCCGGGCGACGCGGCGATGGAGTGGCGCATCCGCTCGCTGATCCGCTGGAACGCGATGGCGATGGTGGTGCGCGCCAACCGCAAGCCCGGCGAGCTCGGCGGCCACATCGCCAGCTTCGCCTCGTCCGCGACGCTCTATGACGTCGGCTTCAACCACTTCTGGCGCGCGCCGTCCGCCGAGCACCCCGGCGACCTGGTGTTCCACCAGGGCCATTCGAGCCCGGGCGTGTATGCGCGCTCGTACCTGGAAGGGCGCATCGACGAATCGCAGCTGGACCTGTTCCGCATGGAAGTGGTCGGCAAGGGGCGCGGCCTGTCCTCCTACCCGCACCCCTGGCTGATGCCGGACTACTGGCAGGTGCCGACCGTGTCGATGGGACTGGGACCGATCCAGGCGATCTACCAGGCGCAGTTCTGGAAGTACCTCGAGCACCGCGGCCTGATCCCGAAGACCGACCGCAAGATCTGGTGCTTCATGGGCGACGGCGAGACCGACGAGCCCGAGTCGCTCGGCGCCATTTCGCTGGCCGGCCGCGAGGGCCTGGACAACCTGGTGTTCGTGATCAACTGCAACCTGCAGCGCCTGGACGGCCCGGTGCGCGGCAACGGCAAGATCATCCAGGAGCTGGAAGGCGTCTTCCGCGGCGCCGGCTGGAACGCGATCAAGGTGATCTGGGGTTCCTACTGGGATCCGCTCCTGGCGCGCGACACCGACGGCACCCTGCGCAAGCTGATGATGGAAACGCTCGACGGCGAGTACCAGGCCTGCAAGGCCTTCGGCGGCGCCTACACGCGCGAGCATTTCTTCGGCAAGTACCCGCAGACCCGCGAGATGGTCGCCAACCTGTCCGACGACGACATCTGGCGCCTCAACCGCGGCGGCCACGACCCGCACAAGGTCTACGCGGCCTACCACGCGGCGGTGAACACCAAGGGCATGCCCACGGTGATCCTGGCCAAGACGGTCAAGGGCTACGGCATGGGCTTAGGGTCGGGTGAATCGCAGAACCCGACCCACCAGCAGAAGAAGCTCGACACCGATTCGATCCGCGCCTTCCGCGACCGCTTCAACATCCCGGTGGCCGACGACAAGCTCGACGAGGTGCCGTACTTCCACCCCGGCAAGGATTCGCCGGAAGTGGAGTACATGCTCGAGCGCCGCCGCGCACTGGGCGGCTTCCTGCCGCAGCGACGCCGCAAGACCGACGTGCAGCTCAAGGCGCCGGAGCTGTCGGCGTTCGAGCAGATCACCAAGGGCACCGGCGAGCGCGAGATCTCCACCACCATGGCGCTGGTGCGCGGCATGAACCTGTTGCTGCGCGACAAGGCAATCGGCCCGCGCGTGGTGCCGATCGTCGCCGACGAGGCGCGCACGTTCGGCATGGAAGGCATGTTCCGGCAGATCGGCATCTACGCACCGTTCGGCCAGAAGTACCGTCCGCAGGACGCCGACCAGCTGCTCTACTACCGCGAGGACCAGAAGGGCCAGGTGCTGCAGGAAGGCATCAGCGAAGCGGGCGGCATGGCCGCCTGGATGGCCGCGGCATCGAGCTACTCGATCAGCAACCAGCCGATGCTGCCGTTCTTCATCTACTACTCGATGTTCGGCTTCCAGCGCATCGGCGACCTGGCCTGGGCCGCCGGCGACATGCGCGCGCGCGGCTTCCTGATCGGCGGCACCTCCGGCCGCACCACGCTGAACGGCGAGGGCCTGCAGCACGAGGACGGCCAGTCGCACCTGATGTCCGGCGTGATCCCGAACGTGAAGTCGTACGACCCGACCTTCTCCTACGAGATCGCCGTGATCCTGCAGGACGGCACCCGCCGCATGCTGCAGGAGCAGGAGGATGTGTACTACTACATCACCGTGATGAACGAGAACTACGAGCACCCGGATCTGCCCAAGGGCTGCGAGGAAGGCGTCATCAAGGGGATGTACCTGTTCCGCGACTCGGGCGTCGGCCAGGGCAAGGGCAAGTCCAAGGCCAAGGCGCCGTGCGTGCAGCTGCTCGGTTCGGGCACCATCCTGCGCGAGGTGATCGCCGCGGCCGAGCTCTTGGAGAAGGACTTCGGCGTGGCCGCCGACATCTGGTCCTGCCCGAGCTTCACCGAGCTGCGCCGCGACGGTTTCGACGCGGAGCGCTGGAACCGCCTGCACCCGGAGGCCGAGCAGCGCCTGCCGTACGTCACCCGGCTGCTGCAGGGCCGGTCCGGCCCGGCCATCGCGGCGACCGACTACGTGCGCGAGTACGCCGACCAGATCCGTGCCTTCATGCCCGACGGCATGCGCTACACGGTGCTGGGCACCGACGGCTACGGCCGGTCGGACACGCGCGAGCACCTGCGTGACTTCTTCGAGGTCGACCGCTACTGGATCGCCCACGCCGCGCTGGCTGCGCTGGCGAAGGACGGCCTGGTCAACGCCAAGGACGTGGCGCGCGCGATCAAGGAGTACAAGCTCGATCCGTCCAAGCCCAACCCGCTGACGGTCTGACCGCCGCACGCCCCTCTCCCGCCGGGAGAGGGGCGTGGTGAAGGGCCGGTGCCGCCGTAAAACGCGTTCCACCCGAACCGCCGCCTGCTGCCGTGTGGTCGCGCACGGGTGCGCTCCTGCCGGTGCCGCTCCCTACCTGCCAGCGCGGGAGAGCCGCGCGCTACACCCGCTTCGCCGTTCCAGCGCACGCCGCGCGCGCGCCTGCGCTAAACCCGCATGCGCAAAGTGAACGACCCTTTCGCGCAGCGCGCACGGCCGGTTGCCGATACTTCCGGCCCAGCCAGCCATACACGGGTTTCCATGATCGAGCGCATGCAGGGTGACGTCATGAACGCACCGGTTTCCCTCACCCCTCCCGGGCATGCCGGCGTGTCGCTCAGCGGCCCGCCGGGCGAACCCGAGCATCCCCAACAGGATCCGGCGCCGCCGCGCCCCAACGACCCGATCGATCCCGGCCGGCCGCAGCAGCCCGAACTGCCGCCGATCGACCCGCATACGCCCACGGTGCCCGAACCGCGCATGCGCGGGTGACAGGATCCGCCGCGCAATGTGGCCCCTCACCACCGACCCCTCTCCCCGCGGGGAGAGGGGTGTGGGCGTGTCAGTCCTCGTCGCTCCGCAGCAGCTTGCGCAGCAGGAAGAACGCGCCGATCGTGCCGGCCACCACGGCGACCGTCGCCACCGGATGCCGGCTGGCATGACGGCGCGCGCGACGGTATTGGTAGCTCGCCTCGTCGGCCAGGTCCTCGGCCATGTGCGACAGCTGCCTGCCGTAGCCGGAGCCGCGGCGGCCCAGGTGCGTGGTCATGCGACGGCCGCGTTCGACCAGGTTGCTGGCCGTGTCGGCGGTACCCTGGGCGTACTGGCGCACGCGGTCGCGCATGCGCTCGCTGGCACCGTCGAAGCGCTGCTCGATATCGCGGGTTCGGTTCATGGGGGCCTCCTGTGCGTCGAGGCCCCAGCCTGGACGCTGCGGCGTGAGAGGGGCGTCGAAAGCGGCGGCCGCGGTTCAGGCTTCGCCCGCCCGGCGCCGTATCGCCCGGCCGCGCGCGGCCCGTCGTTCGCTCAGTAGCGCCAGCCCGTCAGGTCCGCGCCGGCCGGGGCGTGGTCGTCGATGTAGTGCGTGACCGTCTCGATCAGCGCCTTGCCGCGCGGCCCCCAGCAATGCGGCGCCATCGGCTGGTAGGTGATGCTGCCATGGAAGGACGGATCGTGTGCACGCTCGAGGAACGCATCCATCGCGCGTACGCCCATGTTGAGGTTATAGGTGTCGGCGTCGCCCACGTAGATGTGGATCTTGTCGGTCACCTTCGGCCCCAGCGCGGCCCAGTGGGTTTCCAGCAGGTAACGCAGGTCGAAATGCTGCTTCCAGTACCGCGCGACGTCGTGGTCGATCGCGCCACTGCGCTTGTCCCACAGCCGCCTGGGATACCCGTCCGCGCCGACCGGGCCGAAGGCCGCTTCCCAGATGTCCCACTGGCCGCCGGAGCGGTCGTGGTCGCCCACCGCCAGCTCGTACCAGTTCTCGTCCTTCATCATCGCCTCGACGTTGCCGTCGGGCTGGCGCGTATCGACGCGTTCGACCTTCACCCAGCCCTTGTCCAGCCAGTACGCGTTGGCGTCCTCGTAGATGTTCACCACCTGGTGGTGGCGGAAGTCGAGCGCGTCCGGGCAGGAGGCGAAGGTGCCACCGTAGTAGTCCGGATGGAACAGCATCTGCGCCATGGCGATCCAGCCACCGGTCGAGCCGCCTTCCAGGATGCGCGCCCACGGCGCTTCGATGGTGCGGAAGCGCTTCTGCACTTCCGGCAGCAGCTCCTGGTGGATGGCGTCGTCGTACGGGCCCTCGTTGGCCGAGTTCACCGCGTAGGAATCGTCGTAGTAGGGCGAGGGGTGCTGCAGGCTGACCATGATGTAGCGCGGCGTGCCGTCCGCCAGCCAGTAGTCGCGGAAGCCCGACTTCGGGCGATCGAAGCCGCCGGGCGCGCGGGTGGAAAAATGGCCTTGCTCGTAGATCACCGGATAGCGCACGCCCGGATGCCTGTCGTAGTCCTTCGGCAGCAGCACCGTGGCGCCCAGGTAGATCGGCTGGCCCCACCAGTCGCTCAGGAGCTTGCTCTTGATGCGGAAGCGCCTGACGTAGGGCGTGTCCTTCGGGAACGGGATCGGCGCGATCACCTGGTCGGCCACCAGCGCCACCGGCGTCGCTGCGGCCGGGTCGTAATGCACCTTCACCGGCTTGCCGTAGAGATTGCCGGGCGAGTGCTTGAAGTCCTGGCCTTCCCACTGGTCCATGTGCAGCCACACGGTATGGCCGTCGGCGCGCTTGAACTCGGTGTAGACGTTGACGAACGGCTGCATCCAGTAGTCGCCGGCGGGAAGCTGGCGCAGGCTGGTCAGCGGCGCGCCGAAGTCGTCCGAATCGATGGTCGCCACCTGGCCGGGCGCCAGCGCGGTCACGTCATGGCCGAACAACGGCACGCCGGTGATGTCGGCCTGCTCGATCGGCGGCGTCTGGTTGCTGCGGCTGACCGCCACGTAGACGCGCCCGGTGATCGGCTGCGCGTGCGCCTTGGGACTGAAGCTGACCCGGATGCGCGGGCCCTGCGCCGCGTGCGCGGCGGGCAGGGTGGCCAGGGCGAGGAGGGCGGCGCCGGCAAGGCGCAGGAAAGGCAGGGGCGTGGTCATGCGGCGATGCTAGCCGCTGGCCGGCGTCGTTCACACTGCCGCGCCGCTGCTCCTGCCGAAGAGCAACGACCTGCGTCTTGCGGCAGTGCTGACGCCGCGCTCAGAGCGTCTTGGCGCCGGCGTCCTCGGCCGCCTCGATCGCCTCCGGCTCCAGGTGCAGCCGCTGGCGCCGGCGCAGCGTCGGGAACATCGCCATCCACGCCCCCACCACCACCAGCGTGCCGACGCCGCCCAGCACGACCGCGCCCACCGCGCCCAGCCAGGCGGCGGCCAGGCCGGACTCGAACTCGCCCAGCTGGTTGGAGGTGTTGATGAAGATCGAGTTGACCGCATTGACCCGACCGCGCATCGCATCGGGCGTATCCAGCTGCACCATCGAGCCGCGGATCACCATGCTGACCATGTCGAACGCGCCGGCGGCGAACAGCGCCAGTAGCGACAGCCACATCCACGAGGACAGCGCGAACACCAGCGTGGCCACGCCGAAGCCGGCCACCGAGCCGAACATGATCATGCCCACGCGCCGGGTGAGGTCGTGCCGCGCCAGCCAGAACGACATCAGCAGCGCGCCCACCGCCGGCGCCGCGCGCAGCAGGCCAAGACCCCACGGACCGGTGTGCAGGATGTCCCGGGCGAAGATCGGCAGCAGCGCCGTGGCGCCGCCGAACAGCACCGCGAACAGGTCCAGCGAAATCACGCCGAGCACGTCCTTGCGCTCGCGGATGAAGTGCACGCCGGCGAACAACGACTTCAGCGTCGCCGGCTCACGCTTCGGCGGCGCCTGCTCGTAGCGCAGCAGCGCCATCAGCGTGGCGGCGATCAGGTACAGCCCCGCGGCCGTGGCGTACACCACGCCGGGGCCGGCCACGTAGAGCAGGCCACCCACCGCCGGCCCCAGCACCATCGCCATCTGGAACGCCGAGCCGCTGACCGCCACCGCGCGCGGCAGGACCGCCGGCGGCACCAGCGCCGGCAGCAGCGAGGACATCGAGGGCGATTCGAACGCCTTGGCCGTGCTGATCACGAACACCAGCGCCAGGATGCCCAGCTCGTCGATGCCGTGCAGGAAGCTCAGCAGCGCCAGCAGGACGATCGCGCACCATTCGACCACTTGGCCGAGCAGCACCACGCGGCGGCGCTCGAACTGGTCGGCCACGTGCCCGGCCGGTAATGCCAGCAGCACCGAGGGAAAGAACTGCACCAGGCCGATCAGGCCCAGGTCCAGCGCGCGGCCGGTGATCGCGTAGATCTGCCAGGCCACCGCCACCGAGAGCATCTGGAAACCGAAGCCCGAGGCGATGCGGGCGAACCAGAACTGCACGAAGGCGCGGTGCTGGAGCAGGGAATCGGTGCTCGATGGCATGGCGACGCCGCGGACGAGGGAAGGGCGATTATCGCGCCTGGGACCGCCGCACGGGCGCCCCGATCCGCCTGTCGCACCCCGAAACGGGGCCCGCCTGCGAGATCTGGAACCCTTCCGCCGCTTCACCAGGGGAAGCCCGCGGGGCGGATAGGGGAACGCCGCGGAAGACTTCACGGCCACTTGCCCACCTCCGCCCTAGCTTCGCCCCATCGCTGCAGCAGGAGACCGGCCATGGGCCGCCAGGCCGAACACGTGTACACCGACCAGCCGACCATCGCCCGCTTCAACGGCATGGTCGAGCACCTGCAGAATGGCGCGCGCGTGCGCCTGCACCTGACCGACGGCAGCACCTGCGAGGGCGTGGTCGCCGCGCGCCCGACCGTGCAGGAGTTCTACGACGGCGCGGGCAACGAGGGCAGCAACGGCGTCGTGCACCTGGAGCACCTGGGTACGTCTGAATGGAAGCGCTACGTCTGGTTCGACGAAATCGCGCGCATCGAGCACCTGGACTCCGATGCGCAGTTGCAGGCCTAGCCGCTGG
>NZ_DASSES010000186.1:0-14879 GCF_035695185.1 Frateuria sp. | reverse complement strand
ATCATCATCGGCTTCGGCCACCCGGTCTACACCGTGTCCGACCCGCGCAACGAGATCATCAAGGAGATCTCGCGCAAGCTCTGCACCGAGGGCGGCAACCCGACGCTGTTCGAGGTGTCCGAGCGCATCGAGAAGCTGATGGGGGACCTCAAGAAGATGTTCCCCAACCTCGACTGGTACTCGGCCAGCGCCTACCACATGATGGGCGTGCCGACGGCCATGTTCACGCCGCTGTTCGTCATCGCGCGCACCTCCGGCTGGAGTGCGCACGTGATCGAGCAGCGCCAGGACGGCAAGATCATCCGTCCGAGCGCGAACTACACCGGCCCCGAAGACCAGGTCTACGTGCCGATCGAGAAGCGCTGAGGCCTGTCCCCGGAACCCTCTCCCCGCCGGGGAGAGGGTGGGTGAGGGGCGCGCTCGCGGAAAAGGCGCGGTCCTCGGCTTCCTGGGGAACGCCATCCGTTCGCACCGCACCGCTGCACTGTCCACGGCCTGTCTACCGGGCGCTGGCTACGATGGCCCGCCATTCCCGAGAGAGTCCTGCATGCGACATCCAGCAAAGCGTCCGTCGTGGTCCGCGCTCGGCGCAGGCCTTTTCCTGGTCCCCCTCGCGCTCGCCAGTTCCGCCGCCACGGCACAGGACGCGACCCCGGTCGTCGATCGGGCGAGCGTGCGGCTGGGTGGCTATTACGCCAACGTGGACACGGATGTCTCCCTCGCCGATCCCAGCGAGACCCTCAGCGGCACCATCAACCTCGAGCGTGACCTTGGCTTCAACCAGGACAAGACCGTCCCACGGGCGCGTGCCGATTTCGTGTTCGGCGAGCACCAGGGCCTGTCCCTGGACTATTACCGCATCGGTCGTTCCAGCCATCAGGTGCTGGCGCGCGACATCAGCTATGACGGCGTGACCTACAGCGCCAATGCGGACGTCCGTGCCAGGCTCGACTTCAACTTCGGCAGCGTCGCCTGGCGTTGGTGGTTCGGGCAGGGCAACGATGCCTACGGTGTCGGCCTGGGTGCAGGCTGGTACCGGGTGAAGACTGCGCTGGTGGGCGATGGCGCCTACGACCCGGGCGCAGGCGGCGAGCAGCCGGTGTCGATCACCACCAGCAGCAACGACAGTGCGTGGGCGCCCCTGCTGCAACTGGGCTGGCGGCACCTCTTCAACGACCATTGGCGCATGTACCTGGATGCCTCCGGCGTGCGCAAGAACGGTGGGCGCATCAGTGGGCACATCTACAACGCCGCGCTCGGCATGGAGTGGCTGCCGCTGGAAAACCTCGGCTTCGGGCTCGAATACGGCTACAGCCAGATCAAGCTGCACTGGAACCGCAGCACCTACGACGGCGACCTGGACATGACTCTCAACGGGCCATCCGCCTTTGTGAAGCTGCGCTGGTGATACCGGGGCCGGGGATGGTCCCGCCCTGTCAGCCGGGCCTGGTCCTGCGCCGCTGGGCCAGCCAACCGCCTCCGCAGACCAGCGCAATCAGCAGCAGGTCCAGCGCGTAGCCCTGCCAAGGGTACGCAGCGAACCAGCCCCGCAGCAGGTGGTCGTGGGCGATCATGCGGCCGGCGGTCCAGGCGATCGCACCGGCACCGAGGTAGACGATCACCGGGAAGCGCTCGATCAGCTTCAGGATCAGCGTGGAACCCCACACCACCAGCGGCACGCTGATCAGCAAGCCCAGCACGACCAGGCCAAGGTGGCCCTTCGAGGCGCCGGCGATCGCCAGCACGTTGTCCAGCCCCATCAGCGCGTCGGCCACCACGATCGTGCGCAGCGCCGACCAGAAGCTGTCGGCCGCGCTGACCTCATGGCCGCTCTCTTCGCCCGGCTTGAGCAGCTTCCAGGCAATCGGCAGCAGGAGCAGGCCGCCGGCGAGCATCAGGCCCGGCAGCTTGAGCAGGTAGACCACGATCGCGGTCAGTGCCACGCGTACCGCCACTGCGCCGAACGTGCCCCAGAACACGGCTTTTTTCTGCAGCGACCTGGGCAGGTTGCGTGCAGCCAGCGCAATGACGATCGCGTTGTCGCCGGCGAGTACCAGGTCGAGCAGGACGATGGCCAGGAGGCCGGAGACGAAGTCGGTACCGCTGATGTCCATGCAGAACTCCCGCGCGTGACTCGTGACGATGGCAACGGACACGCGCAAACGCCCGTCGCCACCGCAAAAGTCTCGTTCGCGAGATCCGCCGGGGTGACCGGGACGCGAAGGCGTCCGTGATGACGATCACCGCACGGCGCCACGCAAGCGTGGCGCCGGAACTACTCCCCTTTGGGTGTCCGGTGATTGTCGGGGCCTGCACCGGGGCGGTCAAGCACGAGCATGCTCCCGCGGCGGTCATGGGCAGCCTTCCGGTCCGGCGGATACAATGGCGGTTTTTCCTCCCGCGAGAAGCCCTCCATGAGTGCCCACGACATCCGCTCCGCCGTTCGCCCCGATCCCGACCAGCCGATGGTCGACATCGCCAACTACGTGGCCGACTACCGGATCGAGTCGAAAGAGGCCTACGACACGGCCCGCTACATGCTGCTCGATTCGCTCGGCACCGCGATGCTGGCAATGAAGTTTCCCGAATGCGTCAAGCACCTGGGGCCGCTCGTGCCGGGCGCCACGCTGCCGGGCGGCACCCGTGTGCCGGGCACCAGCCACGAGCTCGATCCGGTGCAGGGCGCCTTTGCGATCGGTACGCAGATCCGCTGGCTGGACTTCAACGACACCTGGCTGGCCGCCGAGTGGGGCCATCCGTCGGACAACCTGGGGGCGATCCTGTCGGTCGCCGATTACCTGAGCCGCAAGGCCGAGCGCGAGGGCGGCCAGCCCTTCACGGTGCGCGACGTGCTCACCTACGCGATCAAGGCGCACGAGATCCAGGGCTGCTACGCGCTGAAGAACAGCTTCAACCGGGTTGGCCAGGACCACGTGATCCTGGTGCGCCTGGCCTCCACCGCGGTGTCCACCGCGATGCTCGGCGGCAGCAAGGAACAGATCACCACCGCCGTCTCGCACAGCTGGATCGACAACGGCGCGCTGCGCACCTACCGCCATGCGCCCAACACCGGTCCCCGCAAGAGCTGGGCCGCAGGCGACGCCTGCCGCCGCGCCGTCACCCACGCGATCAACGCGGTCTACCGCGGCGTGGTCGGCTATCCCTCCGCGCTGAGTGCCAAGACTTGGGGCTTTTACGATGTCGCCTTCAAGGGCAACGCGTTCGAGTTCGAGCGGCCGTTCGGCAGCTATGTCATGGAGAACGTGCTGTTCAAGATCAGCTTCCCGGCCGAGTTCCACGCCCAGACGGCGGTGGAGTGCGCCATGCAGCTGCACCCGCAGGTGGCGGGCAAGCTCGAGCAGATCGAAAAGATCGTGATCGAGACGCAGGAGGCGGGCGTGCGCATCATCGACAAGACCGGCCCGCTGGCCAACTACGCCGACCGCGACCACTGCATCCAGTACATGGTGGCCGTGCCGCTGATCTTTGGCCGTCTCACCGCGGAGGACTACAACGACGACGTCGCCGCCGACGCGCGCATCGATGCGCTGCGGACGAAGATGGAAGTGCGCGAGAACCCGCAGTTCACCAAGGACTATTTCGATCCGGACAAGCGCTACATCGGCAACTCGGTGCAGGTGTTCTTCAAGGACGGCTCGTCCACCGAGAAGGTGTCGATCGACTACCCGATCGGCCACCGCAAGCGTCGCGCCGAGGGGATCCCGGTACTGCTCAGGAAGTTCGAGGCGGCGCTGCGCGGGCACCTGCCGGCACACCGCGTCAAGGCGATTCTCGAGGCGACTGCCGACCCCGCTGCACTGGACGCGATGCCGATCCAGCATTTCCTCGGGCTTTTCACGCTTTAACCACAATTAGCCGCGGAACGGCTATTGCGCGGCAATGAATCCAGGCTAACGCCTGCAATGTGCTCTACGGAAAACCCGGCCCAGCGGCCGGGTTTTCTCGTATTCACGTCGCTTCCACGCGATTAGGGCGGCAATGGATATAGGGCTTTGCTGAACAAGGCCTCACCGGGGACCTGCGCCGTTGTGAGAACGGCTTAACGGTTTTGCTACACTCGTGCCGCTTGCCCGCAGGGACAAAAAAGCGAGGGGGCGGCTCAAGCTTCCGGAAGTCAAAGTGAGTTTGACGCGCGGTCCGTGCGAGGTGAAACGGCTGCGAAAACCAATAAACGAAGGAGACACCTGATGAAACGTAAGGGCTTGTATTTCCTTATTGCCTTGGCCCTGGGCGGCGTAGGCGCCGTTCACGCGCAGGACAATACCGCTGACGCCCCCGCCGATACCGCCCCGATGACCACCACGGGCGATTATGACGGTCGTTGGTACATTGCCCCCACCGTGGGCGGCTATTACAACGATACCGATCGCAACACCAATAGCCGCCAGTTCTACTACGGCCTGGGCTTTGGTCGTTTCATCTCTCCGGGTGCCTCGATCGACCTCTTCATCGATCGCACCAAGCGCGATCGCGATGCCGCCGTCGGCGGCGGCAGCTGGGCGAATACCAACTACGGCGTTGCCGCCCGTTTCTACGGTGGCGACTGGAAAACCTGGCGCCCGTATCTGCTCGCCGGCCTGATGGGGAGCTACCACCAGAACCGCGTCGACAATGGCTGGTCGCCGGCTGCCGAACTGGGCGTGGGCGTATCCAAGTCGGTTACCGACAGCTCGGACATCCGCATCGAGACCGGCTATCGCTACGACTGGGACGACAAGAGCCAGCCGACCCAGAGCGATTACGGTGACTGGTTCCTCGGCTTCAGCGTGGTCTCTCGCTTCGGCGAGCCGGCCGCTGCGCCGCAGCCCGCCGCCGCGCCGCCGCCCCCGCCGGTCAACGACTGCTCCACCCAGGACAGCGACAATGACGGCGTGAACGACTGCGAAGACAAGTGCCCGGCCACCGCCGCCGGCACCATCGTCGGTCCGGATGGCTGCCCGCAGAAGGTCGTGATCGACCTGCGCGGCGTCAACTTCAAGTTCGACCGTCCGTCGAAGGGCGAGACGGACATCAGCAAGGCGCTGGCCGAGCCGACCTCCGACTCGCTGGCGGTCCTCGACCAGGCCGTCGACACCCTGCAGCGCTACCCGCAGGTGCACGTGACCGTCGCCGGCTACACCGACTCGGTCGGTACCGACGCCTACAACCAGGCGCTGTCCGAGCGTCGTGCGAAGATCGTCTACGACTATCTGACCGCGCACGGCATCGACGCCAGCCGTCTGGACGGCCCGATCGGCCACGGCGAGAACGATCCGATCGACACCAACGACACCAACGAAGGCCGCGCGCGCAACCGCCGCACGGAGCTGCAGGTCCAGCAGTAACCGCAGCTGCAAGCAACAGGAAAAGCCCGGCGCATGCCGGGCTTTTTTTTGCGCGCATGTCGTCCGGGAGGCTTCCACCCCGGCGCCTGTGGTGATCCGGCCACCCCGGGTGGGCGGATGGAGCGACCCGCTTGCCCGGCCTCGGCCGCCGCCGATACGCTTCCGCGATGCCTGCCCCACGTCGCCCCACGCCTACGTCCTCCCGCCGCCATGGACTGGCGCGTGTGTTGTCCAAACGGGGCGTCTGTTCGCGCAGCCAGGCCGAGCAGTGGGTGCGGGCCGGGCGGGTGGCGGTGGACGGCCGCGTGGTGCGTGACCCCGAACACCCGACTGCGCCGGGGCAGGGGGGCATTACTGTCGATGGCCGACCGATCGGCGAGGCCGCACGGGTCTACGTGATGGTCAACAAGCCACGCGGCCTCGTCGTCAGCGCGGCGGACGAGCGCGGCCGCGCCACCATCTACGACACGCTGGCCGCGGCGCGATTGCCGTGGCTGGGGCCGGTCGGACGGCTGGACAAGGCCAGCGAGGGTTTGCTGCTGCTGAGCAACGACACGGTGTGGGCCGCCGGCATCACCGACCCGGCCACGCATCAGGAAAAGACCTACCACGTGCAGATCGATTGCGTCCCGGATCCGGTGATGCTGATCCGGCTCGGCGAAGGCGTGGTCGACCAGGGGGAGCACCTCGCCGCGCGAAAGGTCGCCTTGCTGCGCGCCGGCGAGAAGAACGCCTGGCTCGAAATCGTGCTGGACGAGGGACGCAACCGGCACATCCGGCGGCTGCTCGCGGCGCACGGCATCGGCGTGCTCCGGCTGGTGCGTGTGGCCATCGGCGGGCTCGTGCTGGGCGATCTGCCCAAGGGGCAGTGGCGTCACCTCACGGCGGACGAGGTCCACGCGCTCCGCGTGCCGTGAGCCGGGGGCCATCGATCCCGGAAGCTTTCCCTGCCGGGAAGGGATCGGTGGGGGGATCGCGGTGCACCGACCGGTGGCGCTCCAGGCGGGTGCCTGGAGCGACGCCCGGGACGGCCCGGCGCCCTTCCCGCAGGGGAGAAGGCGCCGAAGCCTCAGATCACCGCCAGCTGCTTGCCGATCTTGGTGAACGCCGCGATCGCCCGGTCGAGGTGCTCGCGCGTGTGTGCCGCGCTCATCTGCGTGCGGATGCGCGCCTGGCCCTGCGGCACAACCGGGTAGAAAAAGCCGGTGACGTAGATGCCTTCCTCGAGCAGCGCCGCAGCCATCGCCTGCGCCTTGGGGGCGTCGTAGATCATCACCGGCACGATCGGGTGGACGCCCGGCTTGATGTCGAAGCCGGCGGCGGTCATGCGCTCGCGGAAGTAGGCGGTGTTCTCCTGCACCCGGGTGCGCAGCTCGCCGGCGGACACCAGCATGTCGAACACCTTGATCGCCGCGGCGACGACGTGTGGCGGCAGCGAGTTGGAGAACAGGTACGGGCGCGACCGCTGGCGCAGCAGCTCGATCACTTCCTTCGGCCCGGTGGTGAAGCCGCCGAGGGCGCCACCCAGGGCCTTGCCCAGCGTACCGGTGAAGATGTCGATCCCGTCCATCACGCCGTGCACCTCGGCCGAGCCCCGGCCGGTGGCGCCCAGAAAGCCGGTCGCGTGGCACTCGTCGATGTGCACCATCGCGCCGTACTTGCGGGCCAGCGCGGTGATCTGGTCCAGCGGTGCAATGAAGCCGTCCATCGAGAACGAGCCGTCGGTGGTGATCAGCTTGGTGCGCGCACCGGCGGCATCGGCAGCCTGCAGCTGCTTCTCCAGGTCGGCCATGTCGCAGTTGGCGTAGCGGAAGCGCTTGGCCTTGCAAAGACGGATGCCGTCGATGATCGAGGCGTGGTTGAGCGCGTCCGAGATGATCGCGTCCTCCTCGCCCAGCAGGGGCTCGTACAGGCCGCCGTTGGCGTCGAAGCAGGCGGCGTAAAGGATGGTGTCCTCGGTGCCGAAGAATCCGGCAATCTTCGCCTCCAGTTGCTTGTGCAGGTCCTGCGTGCCGCAGATGAAGCGAACCGAGGCCATGCCGAAGCCGTGCGTGTCCAGCGCCTCCTTCGCGGCGGCGATCACCTCCGGATGGTCGGCCAGGCCAAGGTAGTTGTTGGCGCAGAAGTTGAGCACCTTGCGGCCGTTGGCCAGCGTGATTTCCGCGGACTGCGGCGAGACGATGATGCGCTCGCCCTTGAACAGGCCCTGGTCGCGGATCGAGTCCAGTTCGGCGGCGTAGCGGTCGCGGGCGGTGTAGGTCACGGTGGGTCTCCAGTCTCGAGGGCGGCGGCAGGGCGCTTGTCGCGATCCTGCCGTGGCGTCATCCGCGCAGGGCGGAGTGACGTCGGCGAAAGGGGCGGTTCGTGGCGCGTGTGATGGTCCTGGCTCAGGTCCAGGAGCAGACCACCTTGCCGCACTGGCCCGCATCCATCAGGTCGAAACCCTTCTGGAAATCGTCGATGGCGATCTGGTGCGTCAGCACCTTCTGCAACGGGAAGCCGGTCAGCACCATCTGCGTCATCTTGTACCAGGTCTCGTACATGCGCCGACCATAGATGCCCTGCAGCGTGAGGCCCTTGAAGATCACCTTGTCCCAGTCGATCCCGGCCCCCTTGGGCTGGATGCCGAGCAGGGCGATCTTGCCGCCGTGGTACATCACATCGAGCATGTCGTTGAAGGCGCGTGGGTTGCCGCTCATCTCCAGGCCCACGTCGAAGCCTTCCATGTGCAGGTCCTTGACCACCTCGCGCAGCGACTGGTTGGCCACGTTGACCACGCGCGTCGCGCCCATGTCGGCGGCAAGCTTCAGGCGGTAATCGTTGACGTCGGTGACCACCACGTTGCGCGCCCCGACATGCTTGGCGATGCCCGCGGCGATGATGCCGATCGGGCCGGCGCCGGTGATCAGAACGTCCTCGCCGATCAGGTCGAATTCGAGTGCGCAGTGCGCAGCGTTGCCGTACGGATCGAAAAAGGCGGCGAGCTCGGAGGGGACCTGGTCGGGGATCGGCCACAGGTTGGATGCCGGAACGGCCACGTATTCGGCGAAGGCACCGTTGCGGTTGACCCCGATGCCGACGGTATTCGGGCAGAGGTGCTGCCGCCCGGCGCGGCAGTTGCGGCAGTGGCCGCAGACGATGTGGCCCTCGGCCGAAACGCGGTCGCCGACCTTGTAGCCGGTCACCGCACTGCCGAGCTCGGCAATTCGTCCGACGAACTCGTGACCGATGGTCAGGCCCTGAGGAATGGTGCGCTGGGACCACTCGTCCCACTTGTAGATGTGCAGGTCGGTGCCGCAGATGGCGGTCTTCTCGACCTTGATCAGCACTTCATTGGGGCCGATCTGCGGGACCGGCACCTCTTCCATCCAGATGCCCTGCTCGGGCTTGCGCTTGACCAGGGCTTTCATCGTCTGCGGCATGGGACCACCATCGTCGGGCCCGCGAACGCGGGCGGGGAAAGCTGACGATTATAGGGCCATGCCGCGGGTGCGGCCGTGCACTCAGCCGAGGGCGTGCAGGGTGATCGAGAAGGCGAGGCTGATGAGGACGCAGACGGTCAGCCAGAACCCGAAGTTGTTCTTGTCCCAGATCGGCTTGCGGGTCACCGGCGACTCTCCGCGAGCCGGGTGGCGGGAAGTGGGCTGGGCGATCGGGTGGGGGCGGGGTGCGGACGTGGCTGTCCCTGGCCGCAGCATGACAACTGCCCCCTGCATACCGTCCTGGTCGTGTTCCGCATCGATTCGGTGCGCCATCGCGTGAATTCTATGTGGCTGCCGTATTGCGATGGTGCGCCCTGGCGGGGCCGGGGGCAAGTCGCGACACATGGCTGTCACGCAATTATCACCCATGGCGTGACCGGTTTCACCTTGCGGCGCCCCCGTCGACGACGCAAGCGCGCCGGGGGCGGTCGTGCGATGCATTTTGGACGGCTCGCTCACGGCGGACTCCGCACGGGTTGATCGGTCGGGCAGCCTCCTTTTCGCTGCCATGCCAGCGTAGCCAGCCCGTGCCACCGGACGATGACCGTCGCGCAACCCCGTGTAACGAAGGGTAACGGCCGCGCAGCTCCGGTAACGGAAGTGGTGCGCGGGCCGGTCACCGCCTGGGCGCGTGGCGTGGGCCACTACAATGGCCGCATGGAAGATGCCCGCCCCCTCGCCGTATTCCTGATGGGTCCTACTGCCTCGGGGAAGACCGCACTGGCCTGTGCGTTGCGCGCGCGCTTCGCACTGGAGCTGGTTAGCGTGGATTCGGCACTGGTCTATCGCGGGCTGGACATCGGCGCGGCCAAGCCCGATGCGGCCACGCTGGCGCAGCACCCGCACGCCCTGCTGGATCTGCGCGATCCGTCCGAGCCGTACTCGGCCGCCGAATTCCGCATCGACGCGCTGGCCGCCATGGCGCGCATCCATGCGCAGGGCCGGGTGCCGTTGCTGGTCGGCGGGACCGGCCTGTATTTCCGCTCGTTGCAGCGGGGGCTGTCGGCGCTGCCCGACGCGGCGCCCGCGATCCGCTCCCGGCTGGCCGGGGAGGCGGCGACGCTCGGCTGGCCCGCGCTGCACGCGCGGCTGGCGGCGCTCGACCCCGCGGCCGCCGCCCGCATCGGCCCGAACGACGCCCAGCGCCTGCAGCGCGCGCTGGAGGTGATCGAGCTGACGGGCCGGCCGCTCTCGGAGCAACAGACCGGCGGCATCGGCGAACGCTTCCCCTGGCGAGTGCTCAAGCTTGCGCTGCTGCCGGCCGACCGCGGCCGGCTGCACGCACGCATCGCGCGGCGTTTCGACGCCATGCTGGCGGCCGGCTTCCTGGACGAAGTCCGCGCCCTGCGCGCGCGCGGCGACCTGGAGCCGGACCTGCCGGCGATGCGCGCCGTCGGCTACCGCCAGGCCTGGGAACACCTGGAGGGGGCGACGGACGCGGGGACTTTCCGCGACAAGGGCATCTTCGCCACCCGCCAGCTGGCCAAGCGGCAAATCACCTGGCTGCGCTCTGAACTGGACGCGCATGTGTTCGATCCGGACCGCGTCGACCTGATCGACCGGGCGTGCGACGCCCTGGAGTCGTTTCTGCCGGGTCCGCTTGCGCAGCGCGCGACGCAGGTCGTGGTTCCCCAGCTTCCGCCCGCCATTTAAAAGCGGTTAATATCGGTCCGACTTGGGCCGGTCGCCGTCCGCGCGTCTTTTCTCCGGCCCGCGAAGGTTCGCGAGGGGGTACAACAACATGTCCAAAGGGCAGTCATTGCAGGATCCGTTTCTCAACGCACTTCGCCGTGAGCGCGTTCCGGTGGCCATCTACCTGGTCAACGGCATCAAGCTGCAGGGCACGATCGAGTCTTTCGACCAGTTCGTGGTGCTGCTGCGCAACCAGGTAAGCCAGATGGTCTACAAGCACGCCATCTCCACCGTCGTCCCCAGCCGCAACGTGCGCATGGGCAACGGCCACGAGGGCCATGCCGAGGCCCACGTCGCGTCCGCCGAAGGCGAGGACTGACCCCCGGGGAAGGTACCGGCGCCGCCGGCAGGTTGCCTGGCCTGCCGGCGGCGGCTGCCCACGATCCATTGCGGTCGGCCGGGCGATGATCGGCATACAATGCCGCTTCCGATCCCTCGCCGCTGGCCCGCCGGTGGCGTCATTGCATTCCCACAGGCCACGCCAACCCAGTGTTCGATAGACAGAAGAAGGGCGAACGCGCCGTGCTGGTCCTGCCGCACTCCCGCGGCGAGAGCGACACGGATCGTCGTGCGGAGGAGTTCGCGGAGCTGGTGCGTTCGGCCGGTGCCGAGGTGCTTGCCAGCGTATCCGCGCGCGTGGAGGACCCCAACCCCCGCTACTACATCGGCACCGGCAAGGCCGGCGAGGTGGCCGAGGCCGTGCGTGCCACCGAGGCCGACGTGGTGCTGGTCGATCACCTGCTCACGCCGGTGCAGGAGCGCAACCTGGAGAAGCTGCTGGCCGTGCGCGTGGTCGACCGTGCGGGGCTGATCCTGGACATCTTCGCTCAGCGCGCCCGCTCCCACGAGGGCAAGCTGGAAGTGGAACTGGCGCAGCTCAAGCACCTGGCCACCCGCCTGGTGCGTGGCTGGACCCATCTGGAGCGCCAGCGCGGCGGCGCCATCGGCCTGCGGGGTCCGGGCGAGACGCAGCTGGAGACCGACCGCCGGCTGCTGGGCGAGCGCGTGAAGATGCTGACCCGGCGCCTGGAGAAGGTGCAGGTGCAGCGCACCCAGCAGCGCCGCGCGCGCCTGCGCAACACGGTGCCGCGGGTGGCGCTGGTCGGCTACACCAATGCCGGCAAGTCCACGCTGTTCAATGTCCTCACCGAAGGCGAGGTGTTTGCCGCCAACCTGCTGTTCGCCACGCTCGACCCGACCGTACGCAAGATCGAGGACCTCTCCTGCGGCCCGGCGGTGCTGGCCGATACGGTGGGCTTCATCCGCGAGCTGCCGCACGATCTGGTCGCCGCCTTCCGCGCCACCCTGGCCGAGGCGCGCGACGCCGACCTGCTGCTGCACGTCAGCGACGCCGCCGACGAAGAGCGCGAACGGCTGCATCGCGTGGTCGATGGCGTGCTGGAGGAGATCGGCGCCGGCGACGTGCCGCAGCTGCACGTGATGAACAAGATCGACATGCTGCGGCAAGGCGAGGGCGAACCGCGGGCCGGCACCGAGCCGCGCATCGTGCGCGACGCGGAAGGGCGGCCGACCCAGGTCTGGCTGTCCGCCCGGACCGGCGAGGGGTTGGACCTGTTGCGGCAGGCGCTGGGCGAATTGCTTGGTGGCGAACGCGTGCAGACCGAGCTGCAGTTGCCGCTCTCCGCCGGCCGGCTGCATGCGCGCCTGCGCGCCGCCGGGGCGATTGCCGGAGAGTCGGTGGACGAGCACGGCTGGCACCTGCAGATCGATGCGCCGCGTAGCGTGATCGCCCCGCTGGGCGGTGGGCATCCGCAGGACGCGGCGCTGTTGCGCGGTTTGCTCGGTTCCCCCGATTCGCCGTAAGCGCTTGCTGCTACCTGGCGCTTGTCTGTGGGCAGGGTCCGGCGCGCGTTCCCGGGGACGCCCGGAAGGCCACGCCCAATTCACCTCTGCTAGACTAACCGGCGTTTGTGCGGCGTTTTGCCCGCCCGCACCGAGATCGATCGCGGCGTGCCGCGGTTTACCCACCCCCGACCTCGACGCTGCGTTCCATGACACCGACCCCGCAACGCATCCACCGGCCCGTCCCGCCGGCCTGCCCCTTGTCCCAAGGAGACTGACATGGCCTGGAACGAGCCTGGCAACAGCCAGCGCGATCCCTGGAAGAGCAAGCGCCCCGGCGGGAGCGGCAATGGCCTGGACGATGCCCTGAGGCGCCTGCGCGCACGCCTGGGCAAGCACGGCGGCCCCGGCGGCATCGTCACCATCGTGCTGGCGCTGGTGCTGGCCTGGTTGCTGCTGAGCAGCTACACCATCGTCGACGCCCGCCAGGCTGGCGTGGTGCTGCGCTTCGGCCAGTACAGCCGCACGCTGCCGCCGGGCTTCCATTTCAAGCTGCCGCAGCCGGTCGAGACCGTCACCAAGGTCGAGACCACCCGCGTGCGCTCGCTGCAGGACAGCGTGCGCATGCTGACCCGCGACGAAAACATCATCACCGTCGATTTCACCGTGCAGTACCAGGTGTCCGACGCCCGCGCCTACCTGTTCGCGGTGGACGACGTGGAAGACACCATCGCCGCCGCCTCCGAGGCGGCGGTCCGTTCGGTGATCGGCCGCAGCGACATGGACACGATCCTCTCCGGCGAGGGTGCCGCGCTGGTCGACCAGGCCGGCCAGGCCCTGCAAGTGACCCTCGACAACTACCACTGCGGCCTGCAGGTAACCGCGGTGAGCTTCCAGAACGTCGCGCCGCCGGCCGAGGTCAAGGACGCCTTCGACGACGTCAACAAGGCGCGCGAAGACAAGCAGAGCATCGAGAACAACGCGTTGGCGTACGCCAACAAGGTCGTGCCGGTGGCGCGCGGCGATGCCGCACGCATCGCCGCCGAGGCGGCCGGTTACAAGGCCGAGCGCATCGCCCGCGCGAAGGGCGACGCGGCACGCTTCAGCCTGCTGCTGAAGGAGTACAAGGCGGCGCCGGAAGTGACCCGCAAGCGCCTGTGGCTGGAGACGATGGAACAGGTGATGGCCGGCAACCGCAAGGTGATCGACGGCTCCGGCGGACGCACCATCATCAACCTGCCGCCGGCCGTCCCTGCAAGTCCGGCGGCCGCGGCCACCGTGACCTCCGATGACGCCGACAAGGGGAATCAGCCATGAAGGCCGTCTGGACCGTGATCGTCGTGCTGCTGGTGCTGCTGGGCCTCAACAGCGCCTTCGTGGTGCGCGAGGGGCAGAGTGCGCTGCTGCTGCAGTTCGGGCGCATCGTGCAGACCGACTACCCGCCCGGGCTGCACTTCAAGGCGCCGCTGATCCAGCAGGTGATGCGCTTCGACAGCCGCATCCAGGGCCTGGACGCGCCGCCGGAGCGCTACTTCACCTCCGAGAAGAAGAGCGTCAACGTCGACTTCTACGTGAAATGGCGCATCGCCGACAACGCGGCGTACTACCGCGCCACCAGCGGCGACGCCAACCAGGCGGCCCAGCGGCTGAGTCCGGTGGTGAAGGACGCGCTGCGCTTCGAGTTCAACTCGCGCACGCTGCAGGACCTGATCGCCGGCGGACGCAAGGACATCACCGAACGCGTGCGCAAGCAGACGGACGCGATCGCCCGCAAGAACCTGGGCATCGCGGTGATCGACGTGCGCATCAAGCGCATCGACCTGCCCGAGGAGGTCAGCGAGTCGGTCTACAAGCGCATGCGTGCCGAACGCCTGCAACTGGCCAATGAACTGCGTTATACCGGGCAGGAGCAGGCCGAGAAGATCCGCGCCGACGCCGACCGACAGGGCCAGGTGTTGCGCGCCGACGCCGATCGCGACGCCGCCACCGTGCGTGGCGAGGGCGACGCCGAGGCCGCCGCCGTCTACGCACGCGCCTACGGCCAGGACCCGGAGTTCTTCGCGTTCTATCGAAGCCTCTCGGCGTACAAGAAGGGTTTCGCCGATGGGCACGGCACGCTGGTGCTCAAGCCGGACTCCGAGTTGCTGCGCTATTTCGAGGACAGCGCCGCCAAGCGCTGAAGCCGATGCCGCACGAGCTCACCGTCGCGCTGTGCCTGGTATTGGTGCTCGAGGGCCTGATGCTGTTCGCCGCCCCGCGCCACTGGCAGTCGATGGTGCGCCAGGCGCTGGAGCTCCAGCCCCGCACGCTGCGCGTGTTCGGCGCGGTGGCGGTGGTCGCCGGGCTTGCGGTGCTGCAGTTGGTGCGCTGAAGCTTTTGCTGTTTTCCACACACTCACGGCTCCCCAGGGGAGCACCCAACGAGCGAGAACTTTCATGGGCAAGTCAGTCGTCATCCTTGGAGCCCAGTGGGGCGACGAAGGCAAGGGCAAGATCGTCGACCTGCTGACCGAGCGGGTCAGCGCCGTGGCGCGCTTCCAGGGCGGCCACAACGCCGG
>NZ_DASSES010000185.1:0-21237 GCF_035695185.1 Frateuria sp. | reverse complement strand
GATCTGCTTGAACAGCTGCGGCGACTGCGGCAGCGCGTAGAACTGGCCCGGATGCACGCGGCTGGGCACCAGGTAGTCGCGCGCGCCCTCGGGCGTGGCCTTGGTCAGGATCGGCGTCTCGATGTCCTGGAAGCCGCGCGCGTCGAGGTAACGACGCAGCGCCTGCACCAGCCTGATCCGCCGACGCATCATCGCCTGCATCTCCGGGCGGCGCAGGTCGAGGTAGCGGTAGGTCATCCGCAGGTCTTCGTTGGGGTTCTCGTGCAGCGCGAACGGCAGGTCCTTCGCCGCGTTGAGCACCTCGACCGTGTCGGCCAGCAGTTCCACCGTGCCGGTCTTCAGCTTGTCGTTGACCGACAGGCGCCTGCGGATCGTGCCGGTGACCTTCAGGCAGTATTCGTTGCCGACCTCGCCAGCCACCGCGAAGGCCCCGGCGTTTTCGCGCTCGACCACCACCTGCGCGATGCCCTCGTGATCACGCAGGTCGATGAAGGCGACGTGGCTCTGCAGGCGGATCGTGTTGACCCAGCCGCACAGGGTGACGGTCTGGCCGACCAGCGACTCGTCGATGTGGCCGCAGTAGTGCGTGCGCATAGGAAGGGAAACTCCGGGGATGGTGCCGATGGGCGTGCGAACGGGCGATTTTAGCATCGGCCGCCGGACCGACGCGCCCTGTCCTGGCACGGTCCTTCGACTTCCGCCTGCGGCCTACGCTCAGGACGAACGGTTTTTCGCCCCGGTTTCCCTGGAAGGGTTTCCGCGGAGCAGTTCCCCTCCAACGCCTTTCCCTGAACGGTCCCCGATAACCGTTCGCGCTGAGCGTAGCTTGCGCCAGCAAGCGAAGTCGAAGCGCCGCGCGCTCAGTCGCCGCTGGCGGCCGGCTTGCTCTCGGCGGCCGGAGCAGGTGCAGGGGCCGGCGCGGCCGCCTTGCTCTCGCTCTCCCCTGCCAGGTTGCGCTTCTTGTCGCCGTCCTTCTTGAAATCGGTCTCGTACCAGCCGCTGCCGGCCAGCCGGAACGAAGGCGCGCTCACCTTGCGCTGCACGCGCGGCGCCTCGCAGGAAGGGCAGGCCGACGGGTCCGGGTCGGACAGCTTCTGCAGGCGGTCGAAACGGTGCCCGCACTGGGCACACTCGAATTCGTAGATGGGCATGTGGACAAACTCCGGGCTAAGCAGCCCCGTCAAAAACGCTGGTGCGCATTATCGAGTCGCCCGTCGCGTTTTCAATGGTGCCCGCCTTGGCGCCACCCGGCCCCGGGAGTAGCCTGCGCCTTCGGCGCGCATGGCCCCTCGCGACACACGTCTGCGCGCGTCGCCGCCGGACGGAGCTGCTCGTCCGCCGATCCGATGCCGGCATCGACCGATGCATCGCCCGCACTGCTACAGGAGTTGCCGTGAATTATCCCCGCCCCTTTCCCCGCCTCGCCCTGCTTCCGGCGGCAATGCTGCTCGCCTGCTCCACCGCCCACGCCCAGGACACCGGCGCGACCGCACAGAAGGCCAAGAACCTCGGCACCGTGATCGTCACCGGCACGCGCGCCGACAACCGCACCGAGAGCAGTTCGCTCACCCCGGTAGACGTGGTTTCGGCCCAGTTGCTGAAGCAGACCGGCACCACCGAGCTGTCCACCGCACTGGCGCGGGTGATTCCCTCGCTCACCTTCCCGCGTCCGTCCGCCGCCGACACCGCCGATTCGCAGCGCCCCGCGCAACTGCGTGGCCTGTCGCCCGACCAGGTGCTGGTACTGGTCGACGGCAAGCGCTGGCACCCGGGGGCGATCATCCTGACCAACGGGGTACTGGGCCGCGGCTCGCAGGCGGTCGACCTCAACACGATTCCGATCGACGCCATCGACCATCTCGAGGTGCTGCGCGACGGTGCCTCGGCGCAGTACGGCTCCGACGCCATCGCCGGCGTAATCAACATCGTCCTGAAGAAGGGCGCCCAGGGCGGCGACGTCGCGTTGTCCGGCGGCCAGTACTCCGCCGGCGACGGGCGCAAGTGGCAGGGATCGGCCAACGCCGGCATTCCGCTCGCCGACAGCGGCTGGCTGCGCTTTACCGCGCAGGCCGGCCACCAGGATTACACCAACCGGGCCGGCCCCAACCGTACGCGCCCGCAGGAAGGCGTCACCCAGCGCTATGGCGACCCGGAGGTCACCGACCGCAACCTGATGCTCAACGGGCAGTACGACTTCGGCGGTGCCCAGCTCTACGCCTTCGGCCACTATGGCAAGCGCGACTCGGTATCGCCGGCGTTCTTCCGCAACCTGGACAACGCCAACGCGGTGCCTACGCTTTACCCCAACGGCTACCTGCCGCTGGAAAATGCCAATGCCACCGACCGCTCGCTGGTCGTGGGCATCCGCGGCAAGAGCCCCGGCGGCTGGCGCTGGGACGTCTCCGGGAATTACGGCGGCAACCGGGTTTCCTACGCCACCTTCAACACGCTCAACCGGGCCTACCTCAACGATTTCGGGAGCACTCCGACGCGCTTCCACGACGGCATCCTGGACGCCGCGCAGCAATCGCTCGACGTGGACATCGCCAAGGACCTGTCGGTCGGCTGGCTGCCCAACGACGTGACCCTGGCCTTCGGCGCGGAGTACCTGCGCCAGAGCTACCGGATCCGTGCCGGCGACCTGCCCTCGTATTACACCGGCACCTCCGGCTTCTCCGGCGGCGCGCAAGGCTTCGGCGGCTACCAGCCGGCCAACGCGGGCTCGCACAGCCGGCATGACGTGGCCGAGTACGCGAGCCTGGAAACCAACCTGACCGACCGCCTGGGCACCTCGCTTGCCGTGCGCCACGAGGACTACTCGGACTTCGGCACCACCACGTCCGGCGCGCTGGCCGGCCGCTTCGACTTCACCGACCGCTTCGCCCTGCGCGGCAGTGC
This sequence comes from Frateuria sp., assembly GCF_035695185.1. Taxonomy (GTDB): domain Bacteria; phylum Pseudomonadota; class Gammaproteobacteria; order Xanthomonadales; family Rhodanobacteraceae; genus Frateuria_A. The sequence goes on along the minus strand of NZ_DASSES010000185.1, from coordinate 18,339 downwards.
CTCGACCGGCTTCCGCGCGCCGTCGCTGGCGCAGCAGTTCTACTCGTACACCTCCTCGCTCTACTTCGGCGCGGGCAACTCGCTGGGCCTGCCGGCGGGCATCTACAACACCGGCCTGGTGTCCTCCACCAGTGCCATCGCCACGCTGCTGGGCGGGCAGCCGCTCAAGCCGGAGAAGTCGCGCAACCTCACCTTCGGCGCCGTCTGGACGCCGGTGGACGGACTGGACCTCAGCGCGGACGTGTACCAGATCAGGATCCGCGACCGCATCACCCTGTCCAGCACGATTTCCACCACCTCGCCGGCGGTGCGCGACTACCTCGCCGCCAACGGCATCACCAACACCAACTTCAGCGGCATCTCCTACTTCACCAACGCGGTGGACACGCGCACGCGCGGCGTCGACCTGGTCGCCAGCTACCTGTTCGACGTGGGCGACGGCGCATCGCTGCACACCACGGTCAGCTTCAACTACAACAAGAACGAAGTGACCGATGTGCGGCCCAACCCGGCGGTGCTCGACGCCCTGGGCGTGAGCTTCAGGCGCATCGACCGGCGCGACCAGTACGGCCTGCTGGCCGACACCACGCCGCGCAGCAAGTTGATCTTCAACTGGCTCTACACCAGCGGTCGCTGGAGCCTGGACAGCACGCTGACCCGCTACGGCAGCTTCACCTCGTACAACTCGACCGATGCAGCACTGGACCAGACCTTCGACCCGAAGTGGCTGCTCGATCTGGCACTCAACTACTCGATGGACCGCTGGAGGTTCACGGTGGGCGCGGACAACGTGTTCAACACCTACCCGGACCGGACGATCCAGGCGAGCGACAACAACGGCGCGATGCCGTACAGCGTGTTCTCGCCGTTCGGGTTCAACGGGGCGTACGTGTACGGGAAGGTCCGCTACAGCTGGTAGCCGCGAACTGCCTCAGCTCCCTCTCCGGCGGGGAGAGGGAGCTGAGCGGCGTCAGGCGGCCCGGAAGGCCAGGTGCCCGCCCTCGGCATCAACGTGGATGGTGGTGCCCGGTGCGAAGCGGCCTTCCAGGATTTCCCTCGCCAGCGGGTTCTCCAGCTGCTGCTGGATTGCCCGCTTGAGCGGCCGCGCGCCGTACACCGGATCGAAGCCCACGTTGCCGAGCAAGGCCAGCGCGTTGTCGCCGACGTCGAGCTTGAGGTCGCGCTCGGCCAGCCGCTTCTCCAGGTAGGCCAGCTGGATCTTCGCGATGGCGCGGATCTGGTCCTTCTCCAGCGGACGGAACACCACCAGCTCGTCCAGGCGGTTGATGAACTCCGGACGGAAGTGCGTCTGCACCACGCCCATCACCGCCGCCTTCATCTTGGTGTACTGCTCTTCCTTGTCGCCGACGCCTTCCGCGGCGTCCTGGATCATCTGCGAGCCCAGGTTGGAGGTCATCACGATCACGGTATTGCGGAAATCCACCGTGCGGCCCTGGCCGTCGGTGAGCCGCCCGTCATCCAGCACCTGCAGCAGGATATTGAACACGTCCGGGTGCGCCTTCTCCACTTCGTCCAGCAGGATCACCGCATAGGGCCGCCGGCGCACCGCCTCGGTCAGGTAGCCGCCTTCCTCGTAGCCGACGTAGCCCGGGGGCGCGCCGATCAGGCGGGCGACCGAGTGCTTCTCCATGAATTCGCTCATGTCGATGCGCACCATCGCTTCCTGCGTGTCGAACAGGAACTCGGCCAGCGCCTTGCAGAGCTCGGTCTTGCCGACGCCGGTGGGACCCAGGAACAGGAACGAGCCATAGGGCCGGTTCGGGTCGGACAGGCCCGCGCGGGCGCGGCGGATCGCATCGGACACGGCGCGCACCGCCTCGTCCTGGCCGACCACGCGCTTGTGCAGCGCCGCTTCCATGTGCAGCAGCTTCTCGCGCTCGCCCTCGAGCATCTTGGAGACCGGAATGCCGGTCCAGCGCGAGACCACCTCGGCGATCTCCTCGTCCGTGACGCGGTCCTGTACCAGCTTGAATTCCTGCTGCTCGGCGGCCTGCGCGGCGGCAAGCTGCTTTTCCAGTTCCGGCAGGCGGCCGTACTGGATCTCGCTCATCTTCGCGTAGTCCTGCCGGCGCTGGGCCGATTCGAGCTCCAGCCGCGCGGCCTCGATCTGTTCCTTGATCTTGGTCGCGCCCTGCAGCGCGGCTTTCTCCGACTTCCATACCTCATTCAGATCGGAGAACTCGCGCTCGAGCTTCTCGATGTCGCTCTCCAGGTCCGCCAGGCGCTTCTTGGAGGCCTCGTCGGTTTCCTTCTTCAGCATCTCGCGCTGGATCTTCAGCTGCGTCAGGCGCCGCTCCAGCCGGTCGAGTTCCTCCGGCTTGGAATCGATCTCCATGCGGATGCGGCTGGCCGCCTCGTCCATCAGGTCGATCGCCTTGTCCGGCAACTGGCGGTCGGTGATGTAGCGGTTGGACAGCGTCGCCGCGGCGACGATCGCCGGATCGGTGATCTCCACGCCGTGGTGCACCGCGTAGCGCTCCTTCAGGCCGCGCAGGATGGCGATGGTGTCCTCCACGCTTGGCTCGCCGACGAACACCTTCTGGAAGCGGCGCTCCAGCGCGGCATCCTTCTCGATGTACTTGCGGTACTCGTCCAGCGTGGTCGCGCCGATGCAGTGCAGCTCGCCGCGCGCGAGCGCGGGTTTAAGCATGTTGCCGGCGTCCATCGCGCCCTCGGCCTTGCCCGCGCCGACCATCGTGTGCAGCTCGTCGATGAAAAGGATCACCCGGCCTTCCTGCTTGGCCAGGTCGTTGAGCACGGCCTTCAGGCGCTCCTCGAACTCGCCGCGGAACTTCGCGCCGGCGATCAGTGAGCCCATGTCCAGCGCCAGCACGCGGCGATCGCGCAGGCCCTCGGGCACCTCGCCCTTGACGATGCGCTGGGCCAGGCCTTCGACGATGGCGGTCTTGCCCACGCCCGGCTCGCCGATCAGCACCGGGTTGTTCTTGGTGCGCCGCTGCAGCACCTGGATCGTGCGGCGGATCTCCTCGTCGCGGCCGATCACCGGATCGAGCTTGCCGCTTTCAGCGCGCGAGGTCAGGTCGACGCAGTACTTCTCCAGCGCCTGGCGCTGGTCCTCGGCGTTCTCGCTCTGCACCTTCTCGCCGCCGCGGACCTTCTCGATTGCAGCCTCCAGGTTGGCCTTGGTGGCGCCGGCGGCCTTCAGCGCCGCGCCGAGCTCGCCCCTGTCCTCCAGCGCCGCCAGCACGAACAGCTCACTGGCGATGAACTGGTCGCCACGCTGCTGCGCCAGCTTGTCGGTAAGGTTGAGCAGGCGGGTCAGGTCGTTGCCGACGCTGATGTTGCCTTCCTGGCCCCTGACCTGCGGCAGCCGGCCCAGGATCTCGCCGACGCGCTCGCGCAAGGCCGGCACGTTGACGTGCGCCTGGGTCAGCAGCGGCGCGGTCGAGCCGCCCTGCTGGTCGAGCAGCGCCGCCATCACGTGCGCCGGTTCCAGGATGTTGTGGTCGCGGCCCACGGCCAGCGACTGCGCGTCGGCCAGCGCCTGCTGGAAACGCGAGGTGAGTTTGTCCATCCGCATGATCGGGGTTTCCTCGGCATCGTGGCGGCCCCCGCCGCAATGCGCAGGAGATAGGGGCGTCTCAGTCGCCTTCAAGACGGACCGCGTGGCCTGTTCGCCGCAGGTCGTTGACCCGTATCATTTTCGGCCAAGCCTGCAGGGACGCCTCGTGATGAAACCTTCCGGACCGCGTGCATGAGCCGCCTGGCCTGGGCGCCGCTCAACGCGCTGCAACTGCTTTTCACCCTGCTCTGGACCGCCGGCTGGATCTGCCTGGCGCTGGTGGTGCGGCTGCTCACCGGTGGGCGCCACTGGCCGCTGCGGATGGCCTCGCGCTGCTGGGCGCCTGGGCTGCTGCACGGCGCCGGGGTGCGGCTCGAAGTGCACGGGCTGGACCGGATCGACTGGTCGCGGCCGCACGTGTTCGTGGCCAACCACCAGTCGATGATCGATATCTGCGCCCTGTTCCGCGCGCTGCCGGTGCCGGTGCGTTTCGTGCTCAAGCAGGAGCTGGCCAGGGTGCCATTCGTCGGCTGGTACGCGCGCGCGATGGGCATGGTGTTCATCGAGCGTGCCAGCGCGCGCAGTTCGGCGCGCCGGCTGCAGGCGGCGGTCGACACCGTGCGCGGCGGCGCGAACGTCTGCGCCTTCCCGGAGGGCACGCGCAGCCGGGACGGGCGCGTGGGGGCGTTCAAGGGCGGCGCCTTCCGGCTGGCCATCGACGCCGGCGCGGCGATCGTCCCGGTGGCGATCGAGGGCAGCGGCAGGGTGCTGCCCGCGGCGGGTTTCCGGGTGCGGCCGGGGCGCATCGTGGTGCGGGTCGGCGAACCCCTGGCGACGCAGGGCCTGATGCCGCAGGAGCGCAATGCGCTGGCCCGGCAGTCCCACGCGGCAGTGGCCGCGTTGCTGGGGAAGGGTGTCGCTCAGTAACGCAGCAGCGCGTGCAGTGGCGCGCTGCCCCGCCAGCGGGCCCGGCCCTGGAGCGCCGGCAGTTCGATCACCACGGCCGCGCCCACCAGTTCCACGCCGAGCCGGGCGAGCAGTGCCTGCGCCGCGGCCAACGTACCACCGGTGGCGAGCACGTCGTCGACCAGCAGCGTGCGCTCGCCGCGGGCCAGCGCGTCGGCGCGCACCTCCAGCCGGTCCTGGCCGTATTCCAGCGCGTAGTCGATGCCCGCCACCGGCGGAGGCAGCTTGCCCGGCTTGCGCAGCGGCACGAAGCCCGCGTTGAGTTTCTGCGCCAGCGCGGCACCGAAAATGAAGCCACGTGACTCGATCCCGCACACCGCACGCACGCCCTCGCCCAGCCAGGGCCCGGCCAACGCGTCGATGCACCGCGCGAACGCACCGGCATCGGCCAGCAACGGCGTGACGTCACGGAACACGATGCCAGGCAGCGGAAAGTCAGGCACGGCGCGGATGAGCGCTTCCAGGTCATGCATCGCCAGATCCTTGTCCATGTGGTTCCTGCAGGTTCCGGTCAGCTTGCGTCTGGCGGGCGCCGCGGAAGGTCCCGAGCAGGATGCCGGCCAACGCCAGCCCCAGCCCCAGCCAGTCGCCGCCATCGGTCGGGCGCCGGAACAGCAGCACGTCCAGCACGAAGGCCAGCGCCGGCTGCAGCAGCAGCAACAGTCCCACCAGCGAGGCAGGCAACCGCGGCATCGCCCGCACCATCAGCAGCCAGGCCAGCACCTGGCCGAAGAAGCCGAGCGCCAGCAGGGCACTCCAGCTGCGCGCCGTCGCCAGCGCGAAGGCATCTCCCTCGAACAGGCCCCATACGCCCAGCAGGGAGGCACTCAGCAGGCTCATCAAGCCCAGGAACCGGGCCGCCGACAGCGACGTGTGCCCGGACAGCGCCCGGCGGAAGCTCAGCAGATACAACGTGTAGGCGAAGCCACTGGCCAGTCCCAGCCACACGCCGAGCCGGTGCCGCGCGTCGAACACCGACCAGTGCGCGCCGACCAGCAGCCACAGGCCCACCAGCGCGATCACCAGGCCGGGCGCGAACCAGCGTCCCAGCCGTTCGCGGTAGACCCACCAGCCGGCCAGCGCCATCAGGAACACCTGGAAATTGGTCAGTAGCGTGGCCACGCCCGGTCCCACCCACAGGATCGAGCGATGCCAGAAGATCAGATCCAGTGAAAACCCGAGCGCCGGCGGCAGCGCCAGTGCGAGGTCATGCCAGCCGATGCCCACGCGCTGCCGCGTCAGGGTCGCCCAACCGAGCAGCATGGTGCCGCCGAACAGCATGCGGTAGAACGCCGAGACGGTCGGCGCCACCTGCGCCAGCACCACGAAGATGCTGGTGGTGGACAGCAACATCGCGCCCAGCGCCATGCGGCCGACCGCCGCCGGCGGCGCCACGGGCGCCGCTGTCACGGGAACCTGTGCGGTCACGGCGTATCGGTCGCCAGTTGTGCGTCGCCGTCCCGATCGTCGATCGCGGCCCGCGCCTCGGCCAGTTGCGCCTGGACCCGGCGTACCACGGTTTCGGCGGCCGCGGCCGAGGATTCGGGCACCATCACCGCGACGTAGTCGAGGGCCGGCAGCTGTCCCACCGCGCCGGTCAGGTATTCGCCGGAGACGAACGCGGGGATCTCCTCGCGCTCCAGCGCATCCTTCACCAGATGGGCGTCGATCAGGCTTTCGGCTCGGTAGGCGATGCGCATGCGGCCACGCTACTGCGGGGCGGGCAGGGCGGCAAGCCGGACTCGCGCCCCCGGCGTCGCCGGCGGGAGCACCCGGCGACGGGTGCAACGCCGCACCCCGCGGAGCGGCACGCGACTTGAGGGTAAACTCTCCGGTTTCCGCCCCGTACCTGCCCGAGCCGCACCGATGTCCAGCGAAACCCCCGCCGCCGAAACCGTCCCCGGCACCCATGACAACGTGCCCAGGGACTTCGTGCGCCAGATCATTCGCGACGACCTGGCCGCCGGCAGGCATGGTGCGATCCGCACCCGCTTCCCGCCCGAGCCCAACGGCTATCTGCACATCGGCCACGCCAAGGCGATCTGCCTGAACTTCGGCATCGCGCGCGAGTTCGGCGGCTGGTGCAACCTGCGCCTGGACGACACCAACCCGGGCAAGGAAGACCCCGAGTTCGTCGCCGGCATCAAGGACGACGTACGCTGGCTGGGCTACGAATGGCACGAGCTGCGCCACGCCTCGGACTACTTCGACGTCTTCTACCGCGCCGCGCTCAAGCTGATCGAGGACGGCAAGGCCTACGTCGACGACCTGTCCGCCGACCAGGTGCGCGAGTATCGCGGCACGCTTACCGAACCCGGCCGCAACTCGCCCTACCGCGACCGCTCGATCGAAGAGAATCTCGACCTGTTCAGGCGCATGCGCGCCGGCGAGTTCGCCGACGGCAGCAAGACCCTGCGCGCGAAGATCGACATGGCCTCGGGCAACATCAACCTGCGCGACCCGGCGCTTTACCGGATCCGCAAGGTCGCGCACCAGAACACCGGCGACGCCTGGCCGATCTACCCGATGTACGACTTCGCGCACGCGCTGTCCGACGCGATGGAAGGCATCACGCATTCGCTTTGCACGCTGGAATTCGAGGACCACCGCCCGCTCTACGACTGGTGCGTGGACAACGTCGACCTGGTCGGGCACCCGCAGCTGTGGCAGTCGGTGGTCGAGGCCGGGCTCGAAGCGAAACCGGCCAAGCCGCGCCAGATCGAGTTCTCGCGCCTGAATCTGTCCTACAGCATCACCAGCAAGCGCAAGCTCGCCCAGCTGGTCAACGAGGGGCTGGTCGACGGCTGGGACGATCCGCGCATGAACACCCTGCGTGGCCTGCGCCGGCGCGGCTTCACGCCGGCCGGCCTGCGCCTGCTGATCGAGCGGCTCGGCATCAGCAAGCAGAACAGCGTGATCGACTACGCGCTGCTCGAGAACTGCGTGCGCGAGGACCTCGATGCCACCGCGCCGCGCCGCATGGCCGTGCTCGACCCGCTCAAGCTGACGATCACCAACCTGCCGGGCAACCACGAGGAAACCCTCACCTTCGCCAACCACCCGAAGGACGAGCGCTTCGGCACGCGCGAGGTTCCCTTCTCCAGCACCGTGTGGATCGAGCGCGAGGACTTCGCGGAGGTGCCGCCCAAGGGATTCAAGCGCCTCGTCCCGGGTGGCGAGGTGCGCCTGCGCGGGGTCGGCATCGTCAAGTGCGAGGACGTGATCAAGGACGCCGCCGGCGACCTCATCGAGCTGCGCTGCACGCTTGACCCCGAGTCGCGCGCGGGGATGCCGGGCGCCGACCGCAAGATCAAGGGCACCATCCACTGGGTCAGCGCACGCCACGCGGTGGCCGCCGAAGTGCGCATGTACGACCGCCTGTTCGACGTGCCGGCCCCGGACGACGAGAGCGACGGCAAGAGCTGGATCGAACACATCAACCCGGACGCCAAGCGCGTCGGGCGCGGCTGGCTGGAGCCCGCTGCGGCGCACGCCGAACCGGAGCAGCGCTTCCAGTTCGAGCGGCTGGGCTACTTCGTCGCCGATCGCATCGACCACCGGCCGGACGCGCCGGTGTTCAACCGCACGGTGACCCTTCGCGACACCTGGGCCAAGCAGGCCTGACGTGTTGCTGCCCCTGCAACTGCACCTCACCCTGCCGCCCTGGGTCGGCGAGGTAGCCGATACCCGCAAACGCTACCTCAGCGACGAGGAACGCGTGGGGCTGGCGATCGAGCTTGCGCGCCAGAACGTGCGGACCGGGCAAGGCGGGCCGTTCGGCGCGGCCGTGTTCCACGAGGACGGCCGGCTGGTCGCCGCCGGCATCAACCGCGTGGTGCCGCAGACCTGCTCGGTGGCGCACGCGGAGATGATGGCCTACATGCTGGCGCAGCAGCGGCTGGCGAGCTTCCGGCTCAATGCCGGCGGCGGCCGCTTCATCCTGGCCACCAGCGCGCAGCCCTGCTGCCAGTGCTACGGCGCCACCGTCTGGGCCGGCATCGACGAGTTGCTGATCGGCGCGCGCGCCGAGGACGTCGAGTCGCTCACGACGTTCGACGAAGGCCCGCTGCCGGCCGACTGGGTCGCCCAGCTGGAGCGCCGCGGCATCGCCGTGCGCCGCGACATCCTGCGCGCCGAGGCGCGCTCGGTGCTCGCCGAGTACGGCCAGGCCGGAGCGCACTATTGAGCCGGCTGCGCGCCGCCCTGCCCTTGCTGCTGCTGGTGGTCGCCGGCGTGGTGCTGTTCGCCTCCGGTGCGCTGGACCGGCTCAATCCGGAGCAGCTGGTCGCCCACCAGGGTGAGCTGCATGCGCAGATCGGCACCCACCCGTGGCTCAGCCGGATGGCCTACATCGGCCTGCTGACGCTGGCGATGGCCACCGGTATCCCCGGAACCGTGATCATCATCTTCGCCGGCGGGTTCGCCTTCGGCGTGGTCGAAGGCACCACCTGGTCCTCGATCGGGCTGACCCTGGGCTCGCTGATCCTGTTCCTCGCCAGTCGCTACGCCTTCGGCGCCGGCAGCCGCCATCCGCCGGCGCTGGTGGCGCGGCTGCACCACGGCTTCGAACAGCACCCGGTCAGCTTCACGTTGTTCCTGCGCTTCGTCCCCGTGGCGCCGTTCGGCCTGATCACCGTCTGCCTGGCCTGGCTGCGCTGCCCGCTATGGCTGTTCCTCGGTGCGACCTGGCTGGGCGGTACCGTCGCGCTGATCTTCGAGACCTCGATCGGCGCGGGCCTGGGGCATGCCCTGCGACAGAGCGACCGCATCGGTTTCGGCCTCTTCATGCACCCCGACGTGTTGTTGCCGTTGGGCGCAATCGCCCTGCTCGCGCTGGTGCCGCTGCTGATCGGTCGCCTGGTGCGTCGCCGGCACGAATTGACCCGGCGCGCCGGGGATTAGCCGCGCCTGAAGCCCGGACTGCCGGCTCCCGCGCAACCCACCTCGCCCGCCCTCACGCCAGCTTTGACGCGGCGCCGTATAATGTGATGCAGTTCACATTTCACCCCTGGCCGCGGTTCGGCAGCTCCCGCCGGACATGGCCGAGCGGGTGGATCGCACGGTGGCCGATGGGTAGCGGGAATGCAGGGTTTGCGGCATGCAGGAAGGCGGCGCTGCCGCTCGCCGCGTCCCTTGGCTTGTGGTCGCCGCTGGCGACAGCGGTGTCGGCCCTTGCGGACTTTCCGGTGTCGGCGTTCGTCCGCCGCAGCTGCGCGATCAGCCTGGACCAGGCGCGCAATGCACGGCCCCGCCCCGTCTGCCGGTCGGACACCATCGCCACGGATCTCACGGCCAGGGATATGCGGCTGCAGTACGATGGGCCGATCGATCCGGTGAGCGTGGTCCGCTTGCACGGCAAGGGCCACCTCCCGGACACCTGGGTGGTGACCTTCTGATCACGGGCTTCCGGCGCGACCGGCCCAGGCCCGCATCTGCATGCCTGCCAGGTGCGGGAATCGGGACATCGCGCTGAACACCTGATGCGCACCGGCCTCGTGCAGGCGTGCGGGTGGCGTGCGGGCGGCAAACCCCAGCACCGTCATGCCCGCCGCCAGGCCGGCGAGGACGCCGGCCGGCGAGTCCTCCACCACCACGCAGGCCGCCGGCGCCACGCCCATGCAGCGGGCGGCATGCAGGAACAGGTCCGGTGCGGGCTTGCCGCACGCCACCTCCGCAGCAGAGAACACGCGGCCCTCGAAGCGTGGCAACAGGCCGACCTGTGCCAGGCTGAAACGCAGCTTGTCCGGGCCGCCATTGGAGGCGACGCAGGAGGGAGTGGCCAACCCGTCGAGCACCTGCTCCACCCCCGGCACCGGCACGAGTTCGGCCGCCAACGCGTCGAACAGGCGCCGGTCATGTTCGGCCCGAAACCCGGCCGGCAACGGGCGCCCGAGCCGTTCGGCGACCAGCGCCAGGCAGTGCGCCATGGTGCGGCCGAGAAACAGCTCGTCCAGTTGCGCTTCGTCCAGCGCCCATCCCTGTTCGGCCAGCATCCGGCCGAGCACGCGGTTGGCGATCGGCTCGCTGTCGACCAGCACGCCGTCGCAGTCGAAGATCACCAGGCCGGGCGGCGCGGAGCTCACTCGAAAACCGGTTCGCAACGCACCTCGCAGCGCACCGAGTTGGCGAGGTAGCAGACCTCGTGCGCCTGGTGGTGAAGCTGCACGACCTGTTCGCGGGTGGGCAACAGGTCCCCTGAAAAATCCACCCGCGGGCGCAGCAGCACGTCGCGCATGACGGTGCGCCCCTGCGCGTCGCGCCCCATGGTGCCGGTTGCCGCGTCCCGGTAGCTGTCGACGCGGAAGCCCTGGCGGGCCGCCAGGTCTAGGAACCACAACATGTGACAGCTGGCCAGCGATGCGACAAAGGCTTCCTCCGGATCCACCGCGGACGGGTCGGACAGCGGCACCGGCACCACGTCGGGCGAGGAGGACATGGGCAGCCGCTCCCCTCCGTCGAAGCGGACCATGTGCCGGCGGCCGTAGCGGTTGTCCAGGAAGGGCTGGTCCTCGCGGATCCAGGTCAGTTCGGCGGTATGCCTGCTCATGGCGGTTTCTCCCGGCTTCGCCCTTGCGGACAGGTCAACTGCGTCTGCGGAAATACAGCCACGCTCCCAGCGCCAGCACCGCGGCGGGCAACAGGTTGGCCGGCAGCGGTGGCACGCCGTAGATCGTGGCGAAGTTCACGAGCGCCTTCTGCAGGAAGTACCAGCCGATCGCCAGCAGGATGCCGACGAAGATGCGCTTGCCCAGGCCGCCGGAGCGCAGCGCACCGAAGGCGAAGGGCATCGCGCACAGCACGAGCACCAGCGCGTTGAGCGGGTACAGCACGCGCCCCCAGAAGATCACCGCATAGACGCCCGGGTTCTGGCCGTTGCGTTCCAGGTAGCTCATGTTGCGGTACAGGTCGCGCATCGGCAGGTACTGCGGCTGGATCACCGACTGCTCGAGCACGCGCGGGTTGAGCTGCGAATCCCAGCGCTCGCTGGCATGGGTGGTGGTGTGCGTGCCGGCCGCATCGAGGGTGGTGGTCCGCACGCCCCTGAGCACCCACTCGCGCCCATCGTTTTCGGCCGTGCGGGCCCAGTCGAAGCGGTTGATCTGGCCATCGGGAGCCAGCGTGAACACGCGCACGTCGGCCAGTTGGACGACGTTGTGGCCCTGCACCTGCTTGATCAGGGTGGCCTTGGCATTGACGATGCGATTGCCGTCGCGTGCCCACAGCCCGGTGCTGCCGGACAGGCCCAGGTGGTTGGCCTTCATGCGCAGCTGGATCGACTGCGCCTTCTGGTCGCCCCACGGCGCAGCCGTTTCGCCCAGGATGGTCACGCCCACGATCAGGACCGCCACCACGCCGGCGGCCGACGCGGCGATGCGCAGCCGCGACATGCCGGCGGCGCGCAACGCGGTCAGCTCGCCGTTGCCGGCCAGGCCGCCCAGCCCCATCAGGCCACCGATCACCGCCGCGAAGATGAAGTACTCGTACAGGCGCCGCGGCACGGTCACCAGCACGTAGCTGATCGCATCGAGGCTGGTGAAGCCGTTGCGGCCCACGAAGCCCAGCTGGCGCAGCAACTGGGTCACCGCGTCGAAGCCGGTCAGCACCAGCCAGGTGGTCAGCAGCGAGCCGAGCACGGTGAGGCCGACCAGCCGGTCGACCCGCTTGATCGACAGCTGCATCACGTCACCGCCTTGCGCGCGCCGTGCGGCTTGCGCGGGGCGTATTGCTTCCAGAACAGCCAGCCGGCCAACGCCAGCGCAAGCAGGTGGACCAGCAGCAACGGCAGCGAATTGGCCCAGTGGCCCTTGCCGATCTGCGCGCGCCCCAGCGCCAGCAGCAGGTAGTAGAAATAGAAGCCCAGCAAGGCCAGCAGGATGCGTCCGTACCGGGGCTCGCGCGGGCTCTGCCGTGACAGCGGCAAGGCCAGCATCAACAGCACGAAGGCCATCGGCGGCGCGTGGACGCGCCAGGCGAACTCGGCGCGCGCGTCGGGCGAGGGCGACGTGGCCAATGCCCAGCTGCCCTGCGAATGGGCCGGGTCTTCCTCGTCGTCGGCCTTCACATCGGACAGCGCCACGTCGTTGCGCGCGTACTGCATACGCCACCAGTCGTCGCGGCCGAGCGGGATCTTGTACTGCCAGCCCTTGCGCAGTGCCATGAAGCGGCCTTCCCCGCTGCTCTCCTGGTACAGCTGCCCGCCGGCGGCCGTGACCACCTTGAGCTGGCGCACGCCATCGCTGTCCATGTTCTCGGTGGCCACGAACGTCTTGCCCAGCACGCTACCGTCGCGGCTCAGGGCGTCGACGAAAATGATGCCGCCCTTGCCCGGCAGCTCGGTGAAACGGCCGGCATCCAGGCCCGCCGCAATGACCGAGCGGTTGGCCTCGGCCACCAGCGCATCGGCCGTACGCACCGCCCAGGGACCCAGCCAGAGCGACACCGCGCCGGTGACCAGCACGATGATGCCGGCCAGGATCGCCACCGGCTTGAGCAGCCCGCGCGGGCCCATCCCGGAGGAAGCCAGCACGTGCATCTCGCTTTCCCGGTACATGCGGCCCAGCGCCATCATCACGCCGAGGAAACCGGCCAGCGGCAGCAGGTTGGTCAACCCGTCCAGCGTGCGCAGGCCGAGCACCGGAAACATCACGCTGGCGGGGAAGCTGCCGCCGGCCACCTGTTGCAGGACCTTGGCGAACGTCGTGCCGGTGATGATCGCCACCAGCACGATGGCCGTGGCCGCCACGGTCTGGGCCAGCTCACGCAGGAAGTATCGGTCGAGGATGCTCAGCATGCGATAGGATTGAGGGTCTCGCACCGCAGGCCGGCGCTTAGGGGTTGCTCTGACCGCCAAGTCTAGCCGAGCGCACTCTTTCTTACCTCGCAGGACCCTCCCGATGACGCTTCAGTTCAGTCTGGTCGCCGCCAGCACCTCGCCCGAAACCGTCGACACGCCCTGCCTGGTGGTGGGCGTCTACGAGAACGGCCTGCTCACCAGCGCCGCCGCCCGCGTGGACGGCGCCGCCGAGGGTGCGATCAAGCGCCAGGTCGAAAGCGGCGACATCAACGGCAAGGCCGGCAGCGTCAGCGTGCTGTTCGCGCCGGCCGGCGTGGCCGCCCGCCGCGTGCTGGTGGTGGGCCTGGGCACGCAGAAGGGCTTCGACGCGGCGCGCTACCAGAAGGTCAACCTGGAGGCCGTCCGCGCACTGGGCAAGCTGCCGGCCGCGTCGGCGGTGTCGTTCCTGACCGAGGTGGACGTGCCCGGCCGCGACGCCGCCTGGCGCGTGCGCACCGCGGCCCTGGCCGCCGACCATGCGGCCTACCGCTACACCGCCACCTTCAAGCCGCGCGAGAAGAGCGCGCAGCCGGAACTGGCCTCGGTGGCCTTCGCCGCCGGCGACGAGGCGCAGCCGGGCCTGGCCCAGGCCATGGCGATCGCCGAGGGCGTGCGCTTCGCCCGCGAGCTGGCCAACCTGCCGCCGAACATCTGCAACCCCGCCTACATCGCCACCCGCGCGCAGGCCTTCGCCGAGGCCAACGAAGGCGTCAGCTGCCGCGTGCTGGACCACGAGGAAATGGAGAAGCTCGGCTTCGGCTCGCTGCTGGCGGTGGGCCGCGGCTCGGTCAACAAGCCGCGCCTGGTCGCACTGGAATACAAGGGCGGCAATGCGGGGGACAAGCCCTACGCCTTCGTCGGCAAGGGCATCACCTTCGACTCCGGCGGCATCAGCCTGAAGCCCGGCGCCGGCATGGAGGAAATGAAGTTCGACATGGGCGGCGCGGCGGGCGTGCTGGGCGCCTTCGTGGCGGCGGTGAAGATGGGCCTCAAGCTCAACCTCGTCTGCGTGGTGCCCTCGGCGGAGAACATGCCCGACGGCGACAGCTACCGCCCCAGCGACGTGCTCACCAGCCTGTCCGGCCTGACCATCGAGGTGCTCAACACCGACGCGGAAGGCCGCCTGATCCTCTGCGACGCGCTGACCTGGACCGTGCAGACCTACCAACCCAAGGCGATCGTCGATGCCGCCACGCTCACCGGCGCCTGCGTCGTGGCGCTGGGCAAGCACGCCACCGGCCTCATGAGCAAGCACGACGACCTGGCCGCCGAGCTGCTGAGTGCCGGCGAGGGCACGCTCGACCGCGCCTGGCGCCTGCCGCTGTGGGACGACTACCAGGCGCAGCTGGAATCGGGCTTCGCGGACATCGCCAACATCGGTGGCAAGAGCGCCGGCGCGATCACCGCCGCCTGCTTCCTCTCGCGCTTCACCGAAGGCCAGCGCTGGGCCCATCTGGACGTCGCCGGTACCGCCTGGGACGAGGGCCGCAAGGGCCTGGCCACCGGGCGTCCGGTGCCGTTGCTGGCGCAGTGGCTGATCGACCGCGCCGGCTGATGCCCACGCGGGGAACGGGCAGCGGGGTGCACGGGACGCCGGTACGGCCGGGTCCGCCCGTGCCCGGCATCCGGATCCACCGCAGCCCTAGGGTTCCCCGCTCCCTGCCCCCGTTTCCGGCCTGACGCCATGCCCCGCGCAGACTTCTACCTGATCGACAAGCCGCGCTTCCGCGAACAGCCCCTGCTGCTGGTATGCGAGCTGGCACGCCGTGCCTATGCGGCGCAGCAGCCGACCCTGATCCTCACCCGCGATTTCGAGCAGGCCGAGGCGGTGGACGAGCTGCTGTGGGACTTCGACGCCGACGCGTTCATCCCGCACCAGCTGGCCGGCGACGAGGACGACGGCCAGACCGCGGTGCTGATCGTGCCACCGGGCATCGACACGCCCGACCGCCCGTTGCTGATCAACCTGCGTGAAAGCTGCCCGGGCGGACGCTTCGAACGCGTGCTCGAGGTGGTGGCCGCCGATCCGGCCGAGCGCGACGGTTCGCGCGAGCGCTGGCGCGAGTACCAGCAGCGTGGCTTCCAGCTTGCCAAGTTCGACATGTAGAGGCGTCCGGGGCGACCGCCATCCGCCCAGGGGGCTGCGCGCCACCCGTCCGATCGGACATGCGGTCACCCGCAGTCGCGCCGTCCAGGCGGTATGCTCTGCCCATCTCGGACAGGGGCCGGACGATGGATCAGGGGATCGAAGCCCAGGCGGTACCGTCGGTCGTGGCCGGCCGCGCACGCGGCGGGCGTGCCGAGCAGCAGGACGCATGCATCTGCCTGCACGACCCGGCCACCGACGTGCGGCTGCTGGTGCTGGCCGACGGCATGGGGGGCGACGGTGCCGGCGAGCTGGCCTCGGCGGGCGTCATCGAGGTGACCCGCCGGCTGTGGGGCCAGGGCCTGTGGCGCGAGCAACCCGGCCCGCTTTTCCTGGAAACCCTGTGCCAGTCCGCCCATGCCGAACTGCGCCGGCGCGGCGAGGGGCTGGTCGGCGCCGAGCCGCACTCGACGGTGGTCGCCTTGCTGCTCCGCGGTCGACGCGCCTGCTGGGCGCACGTGGGTGACAGCCGGCTCTACCGTTTCCAGGGTGGGCGCTGCCTGGGCCGCACCGAAGATCACAGCGTGGCGCAACTGAAGGTGGCCCGCGGCGAACTGGCGGCCGAGGCGATGGGCGGGGACGCCGACCAGCACATGCTGCTGCGCGGCCTGGGCGGACCACAGCCGCCACAGGTCGAACATGGTTTCGCGGCGCTGCGACCGGGCCAGTCCTTCGCGCTGTGCAGCGATGGCGTGTGGGAGCGGCTGTCGACCGACGAGCTGGGCCGGCTCGCGCGCCGGCGCGACCTGCGCAGGGCGATGCGCGAGGCGCTCGCCCAGGCAGTGGAGCGTGGCGGCGCGGACGGCGACAATGTCTCCTTGATCTTCGCCCGGATAGGCTGGGTGCAATGGTGGCACGCCCGCAGCGCGAGGCTGTGGGCACGGCTCGCCGGTCGCGGCATGACGCGCGCCGGCGACGTGGGTATGCGACAGGTATGAGGGTATTCGTGCAGAACATGGGATACGCGCGCTTCGCCGCGCAGGGCCGGCGTCTGGGGCCATGGGTGCTGGCCGGCCTGCTGGCGGCCGGCGGCCTGGGCGGGTGCGCCCAGCTGACGCGGTTGAAGGCACGCATCACCGGGCATGACAAACCCCGGGTGGTGGTGACCCCTGCCCGTGCGCCGGCGAAGCCGGCGGCACCGGTCGACGAGCCGCCGCCGTCCTCGCTGGCAGCCATCGTCAACGACCAGTTGCAGGCCGGCCACTATGCCGAAGGCGAGCACCAGTTGCGCCGCTACCTGGCGGCCCATCCGGACGACCGCGCGGCCCAGGCGATGCTGCGCCAGCTCACCGTCGATCCGGACGAGGCGCTGGGCCATGCCTCGCGTTCCTACGTGGTACGCCCGGGCGATTCCTACAGCACCCTGGCTGCCCGCTTCCTCGGCGACGGGGCGCGTTTCCTGATCCTCGCGCGCTACAACCATGCGACCAACCCATCGGTGCTGCGCGTGGGCCAGACGCTGCGCCTGCCCGCCTCGCGCCTGTCCGCAGGCACGCCCGCGGAAGGGCCGGTGCGGGCCGCGGAAGCCACTGCCACGGCGCCCGCCGACGACGATGCCGGCACAGCCAAGGCGCGCCGCCTGCAGGACGAGAGCCTCGCGCTGCTGCACAAGGGGCAGCGCAGCGAGGCACTGGAACGGATGGACCAGGCGCTGGACCTCGACCCGCGACTGCCGGCCGCCGGCGCGGACGCCCAGGCACTGCGCAAGCAGCTGGTGACGGTCTACCACCAACGGGCGATCGTGCTCTACCGCGACCAGCAGCTGGACCAGGCGATTTCACTCTGGAACCGGGTGCTGGCGATCGAGCCGGATTTCGAACCGGCGACGGTCTATCGCGCGCGGGCGCTGGAGCTCAAGCAGCGGTTGAAGCAATTCTGACCTGAGGCCGGCTTCGATCCGCCGCCAAGACATCGACCCGCGCGGCCTGGCAGAGGAACCGATACCTCAGTCGCGGGCAGCCTTGTCCTCGACCCGCTCGACCGTGGGCAGGATGCGGGTGGGCAGTTCCAGCGGCTCCGATGGCTTGGCGGTCGGCCGGCGTGGCCGCCGTTCGCGGGCCTGCAATGCGTTGCACATGAGGTTGAAGGCTGTGAACAGGCGGCCCAGTTCGTCGTGGCGGACCAGCCGGATACGGTGGGCGAAGTCGCCGCGACCGACCCGCAACATCGCCTCGCCCAGCACGTCCAGCAGGCCCAGCAGGCGGCGGAACAACCAGTAGGCGGCGCCGGTCACCGCCGCCAGGGTCACCAGCAATACCGCCACGATCGCCTTGAGCGTGGTCTTCTGCGCCGCCCGCAGCGGCGCATCGCTGATGCCCAGCCGCAACTGGCCGACCTTGGCGGTCTGGTAGTTGACCGGCACGTCGAACACCAGCATCTCGCCCGGGTCGTCGCCGTCGGGCAGCCGCACGCGGTAGCTGGCGATGTCACCGGCGCCGGGCAGGAACTCCTCGCTCGAGCGTTCCGGCAGCGGCTTGCCCTGCTCGTCCGTGCGGGTGCTGGCGATCACCTCGCCATAGCGGTTGGCTACGGCCAGGTAATAGATCTGCTTGTTGCGCGCGATGTCCTGCACCAGTGCGCGCGTGGCGGCGCGGTCGTCCAGCAGCAGGTTCTCCGCCGCCTCGCCGGCGACCATGCGGCCGAGCGAACGTCCGTAATCCTGCGCCAGGCCGGTCACCGCCGCGTTCTGGCGGGCGTAGATCGCCGCCAGGCCGATCAGCAGGGTCAGGCTCAGCACCGCGGCCAGGATGGCGGCCCAGCGCAGGCGCAGCGATATCAGCCGCGTGGCGATCGGCTTCTCGTGCAGGCGCTCGTACTCGCGCAGGGCCAGGCGCAGGTCGTCGATCAGTT
>NZ_DASSES010000184.1:0-4949 GCF_035695185.1 Frateuria sp. | reverse complement strand
ATCTGACATTTGCCATCGCACAAGAATGCCGTGCACTGAGTTCACCACTGATAGGCAACGGAAACTGCGGCAATTCCCTGCGTCTTCAGTTGTGTGATGGGACTGCTGGCGGCGCTTCCGAGCAGCCGGTTCACGGCGGTATCGGCATTGAACAGCCAGTGATCAGTGAAGAACCAGGTGATGCTAAACCCCATGCCGACGGCCTCCGCGCCGGCAGTGGCGTTATAGCGCGAATATCCCGATGCGGCGGATTGGGCCACGCCTACGCCAAACACGTTGCGCATGTAATCACCGGCGGCGACAGTGACGGACGGGCCGGCAAACATGACCAGTGTTTTCGAACTGCCCGGCAGCGGGAGATAGGCTCCCAGGTCACCGATGCAGCCGTTGGCACCGCCAATCACACGCCTGACATCCGCGCGCACGACGAGCGGAAAGCTCTTGGACACGGCGTAGGAGACGAACAGTTTGATGGCGGGCGCCGGTTCGATATTGCCCAGCCCTTCCAGATGGCTGGGGTATTGCGAGACGCGGCGGCCAAAATCGTAGGCAATAGCGATCCCAGCCCGGTAGTTGTCGCCCCGCAGCAGGTTGGCGCCAATACCTTCGCCGAGCGAGGCAAAGGCGATATCCCTGTAGCGAATGTTGACCGCGGGCCCAACCTGAATCGTGTACGGACGCGCGCCGTCATAGAGCGGCTTCACTGCCGTCCCGGCACCGAGCACAAACTGCCATTCTGGCACATTCGGCTCGAAGTATCCCTCCGCCGAGGGCCGCGGACATCTGGCATTGCGGTGGGTTGATCAGTGTTTCTGATCGCGGTGGATTGCGATGAGCTCTTTGAGCTGGTCGATACCGAAGTCGGTGAACGCCATGATCCCGTCGTCACCGTTCCCGTAGACCCAGATCAACCCGTCCTCCGGCTCCATTTCTCCGGCGATCTTGGCGAGCCAGTCTTCGTCTTCGCCGAGTTGGTCGGCGACGCGGGCGATGGTGGTGACGTGGTGGACTTTGTTGGTGTGCATGTCAGGCGGCCGCGGCGTCGAGGCGCTCGCGGCGCCAGTTCCAGGGGAGCAGCTGGGCGACGTGCTGCGCGGGATGGGCGGCGATGCGGGCAAGCACGTCAGCCAGCCAGGCCTGGGGATCGACATCGTTCATCTTGGCGGAGGCGATCAGGCTGTACATGATCGCCGCCCGTTGTCCGCCCCGGTCGGAGCCCGCGAACAACCATGACTTTCTGCCGAGCGCCACACTGCGCAGCGCGCGCTCGGCGGCATTGTTGGACAGGCAGATCCGCCCGTCATCCAGGAAGCGGGTAAAGGACGGCCACCGGCGCAGCATGTAGGTAAAGGCTTTGGCAAGATCGTGCCCGCGCGAGAGCTTGTCGCGTGTGGCCATCATCCAGCTCTCGAGTTCGGCGATCCACGGTGCGCTCTGGGCCTGGCGCACGGCACGGCGCTGGTCTGGCGGCAGACCATTGATCTCGCGCTCGATGTCGAACAACGCGTCGATGCGCCGTAGCGCTTCGAGCGCCAGCGGATAGACCGGCCTGGGTGTCTCGCCGAGCGCCGTCTTGCGCGCCGCCGCCTCGATATCGGCGAGTTCGAACACCTTGCGCCGGCTGTGGGCCCAGCAGCCCGCTTCCAGGATGGGGGCGGGCTTGCGCTCCGCCGCATAGAGATCGGCGTAGCCGCCATAGGCGTCGGCCTGCAGGATGCCGCTCCAGCCGGCGAGATGCGCCGCGGGATGTTCGCCGCGGCGGTCGCGCGAGTAATAGAACACCGCGGCCGGCGGATCGGTGCCGCCGAACGGCCGGTCGTCGCGTACATACGCCCATAACCGGCCAGTATCGGTCTTGCCTTTCGCCAGCACGGGGACGGTGGTGTCGTCGCCGTGCAGCCGAACGGCGGCGAACACATGCGCTTCCAGGCACCGATACAGCGGCGCCAGCGCGACCGTCACCGCGCCGACCTGGTCGGCGAGCGTCGACAGGCTGAGCGGCACGCCCTCGCGGGCATAGCGCTCGGCCTGGCGGTTCAACGGCTGGTGGCAGCCGAATTTCTCGAAGGCGATCATCGCGAGCAGGCTCGGCCCCGCCCAGGCGCGCGGGATCGGGTGGTAGGGTGCCGGCGCCTGGCTGATCGCCTCGCAATCCCGGCAGGTGAACTTCTCGCGGACGTGCTGGATCACTTTCCACTGGCGGGGGACGACCTCGAGGCTCTCGGTGATCGTCTCGCCGAGCCTGGCCAGCCGCGCACCGCCGCAGCAGGCGCAGACGGTCGGCCCCGGCACCACCACGCGCTCGCGCGGCAGATGCGCGGGGAACGGCTTGCGGCTCGGGCGGGCCCGCGTGAAGGCGGCGACCGGCGTCATCTTCTGCGCCGCCATCTCGCCGGCAAGCTCGTCCTCGGTCGCCTTCGTCTCGAGTTCCTCGAGCGCGAACTCCATCTGATCGAGCAGGCGGGCGGTGCGCTCGGCACGGGGGCCGAACATCTGCCGCCGCAGCTTCTCGATGAGCAGCTTCTGATGGGCGATCAGCGCCTGGTCGGCAGACTGCCGGGCCTCCAGTTCCGCTGTCTTCGCCGCCTGCGCCGCAAGCGCTTCGCGCGTCGCGATCAGCGTCGCCTTCAGCGCGTCAATGTCATCCGGGAGGTCCGGCGGGAGGGGTTCCACGACGCCGAGTGAATCACGAACCCCGTGGCCATGACACGCGTTTTCTGCGCGTCACGAGCGGATGTCCGGGTCGCGCGACGCCTATCCCGCCGATGCTGGGCGAAAGGTCTGGCGCGGATTTCGCCAGTCGATTCCGTCGAGCATGTAGCCGAGCTGCGCCGCGGAGATCGCCACCACGCCGTCGGCCGGCGAGGGCCATATGAAACGGCCACGTTCCAGCCGCTTAGCGTAAAGCGACATCCCGACGCCGTCGTGCCAGAGAATTTTGATCAGGTCGCCTCTGGCACCCCTGAAGACGTAAAGATCGCCCGCATGCGGGTCCCGCCCGAGCGCCTGCTGCACCTGCAAGGCCAGCCCGTTCATGCCGCGCCGCATGTCGGTCCGCCCGACCGCCAGCCATACCCGCACGCTCGCCGGAAACGCGATCATCGCCGCTCCAGCGCGTCCAGCACCCGCCGCAGCGCCGAAGCCGTCACGCCGCAGCCGACCCGCACGCAATAGCCGCCGGGAAGCGCGATCTCGATCATCCCGGCCAGCAGCCGCGGCGGCGGAGCGATCGGCGCATCCGGCGTCACCGTCACCGGCACGAGCCGCGGCCCCGGCGGCGCCTCGGCCACAGCGCCATACAGCTTGCGCCAGGCAAACACCTGATTGGCGTTCACGTCGTATTGCCGCGCCACGACGGAGACAGAGGCGCCGGGCACCAACGACGCCGCCACGATCTCTCGCTTCACCGCCTCAGGCCAGGACCGACGCCGTCGCGCAGACCGGACGCTTGTGTCCATTATCGTCTTCGTGGACACTTCCCACCATACCGTCGCCAAAAGGGCGGCCAGTGTCGCTCAGATCAGCACCCAACAGCAGGCGGTTCTCGGCGGAGGGATTCTCTCCAAGTCGATCAGCCGGTCCCGAACCGCCTTGCAGCCGAGGGGCGTGCCATCGATGCTGACAATGACGATGTGCTTCGGGTCGCCCACTTGTAGCAGCCGGCCCTTACCTTTCAGCACCGAGAACACGCCCTGCAGCGCATCGTTCCAGGGCGCGTAGATCCCGGCGAGATCAGGATGCGCCTGCATGGCGTTCTCGGTGCCTTCCAACGCCTTCTGCGGGTTCCAGTCGGTCGGAACCTGTGCGACAATGGTTATGTTTGGTGCCGCCTTCAACGCCTCGTCCAGGCATTTCGAGCGCCGGATGCCGTTGTCATTGGCCAACCCGCCCTGTAATTCGAGCAACTTGAAGGGTTTGCCGCCCGCCGCTTTGACGAAGAACTCGCCTGCCACCTTGCCGTCAGCGCAAGGGTCGCCGCCGACGTGATAGGTCACGGACTTCAGGTCGGACGGTGCCTAGTCCAGCGAAACGAAGGGAATCCCCGACGCGATCGTCGATCGAGCCAGGTCGTTCGCTGCCTCGAATGTCCCAGGGGATCGCAACAATGGCGTTCACGCCTTGCGAGACGAGCGTGTCTACCTGTGAGGCTTGGCGCTGCGCGTCCTTGTCGGCATTCGCAAAGGCCATCTTGGCATGCGCCGCGGCAATGGCATCGGCCAGCGCCTTCTTCTCGGCTACCCGGAAAGGCTCGATCTTGTCGAACGATACTCCTATTGTCATGTCCTTAGCCTGCGCCATGCCAAGCAGTGTGGTGGCCGACAGGATCGCCCCCACCCCCAAGCTTAGGTGAAACCTTCTTTTGCTCATGACTTTCCTCCCTCTTAGTCTTAAGTTGTATGATGGCGTCTATCCGTCCTCTTTGACTGCACGGTTTGCGGCATTATTCAGACCTGCAACTCGGGAATGAGCGGCGATCGCCGGGTCCGCATGTGCGCAGATATTGCATCCGCCGAGACGGCTATAAGCAAGACAAGGCCGCGCACAACATCGTAGGCATACGGGTTGGCGCCGATCAGCGTCATCCCGTTATCAACAGTCGTGAGCAAAAGACTCGCCAGCACGGTGCCCAACATGCTGGCACGACCGCCGAATAGGCTCGTGCCCCCCAGGACCACCGCCGTGATGACGGTGAACTCCATGCCGTAGCCGAGATCAGGATTGATCACGCCAACACGCCCTACCGTGATCAGGCCGGCCACGGCGCCGCAGAAGCCCGAGACTGCGTAGGCCATCAGGATCAGCCGCTCTGGCCGCATCCCCGTCTCGACCGCGGAGCGCGGTGATCCGCCCAACGCGAGCAGGCGCCGCCCGGGCGGTAGCTCGGACAGGAACAACCAGCCAAGTGCCGCGATCGCAAGGGCAGCGAAGACGGGAGCCCCGAAGCCGAG
>NZ_DASSES010000183.1:0-11672 GCF_035695185.1 Frateuria sp. | reverse complement strand
GAGCCGCGCCAGGGTGCGCTCGGCGGCCTTGTCGCCCAGCGCCCGCGCGCTCATGAAGTCATCGGGGTCGCGCACGGCGTCGTACCAGTAGTCGCGCTGCATGCGCTCGCCCTCGCCGGCGATCAGCGACAGCGAGAGTGCATGGCGCGTGGCGCGCTCGCGGCCGACGAAGCCATGCGAATTGGCGTACACCGACAGGGTCTGCCCCGCCTGCACGGCGGCGCCGTCGGAATTGGTGATGCCGGCGTGGGCGCGCCCGGCGGCCTCGACCTGCTGGCCCAGTTCGATCGCCGCCGCCGTGTCGATCGGCCAGGGATGCCACAGGTCGAGGTCGGGGAAGCGGGTCGCCATCCGCGCCGCATCGGCGAGCCCGGCGGCCGGATCGGCTTCGGTGTAGCGCGCAATCGCGCAGGCCTGGTCGATCGTCGCCTGCACCGATGCCGGATTGAGGTCGGCCGTGCTCGCCGTGCCCTTGCGCTGGCCAAAGTACACAGTCAGCCCGAAACCGCGGTCGCGGGTGTGCTCGACCGTCTCGACCTCACCGAGGCGCACGTTCACGCTGAGCCCGCTGTCGACGCTCGCCGCCACTTCGGCCGCGCTGGCGCCGGCGGCACGCGCGCGGCGGATCACGTCCTCGGCGAGCTCGGCCAGGCGGTCGAGTTCCTGATGGCTGGTGTCGGCGGACAAGACGACTGCGCTCACGGGGCTTTCCTTCAGGCAGGTAGAATGGGCGGCGAAAAAACCGCACGACTTCCGGACATGGGGTCGCCAGCGCCGAATCAAAAGTAACGTGCAAACGGAGCGCGCATGCCACCGGTCGCCGGCATCTACCGCCACTACAAGGGCCAGTGCTACCAGGTGCTGGGTACCGCCCGCCACAGCGAGACGCTCGAGGAGCTGGTCGTGTACCGCGCACTCTACGGCGGGCACGGGCTGTGGGTGCGTCCGGTCGGCATGTTCGGCGAAACCGTCCTGGTCGATGGCCGACCTGTTCCCCGCTTCGCGCTGGAATCCTCCGCCGCGCAAGCCCCTGATGCCGAGGAGCGCCCGTGAGTCCCAGCCGCAGCCGCAACCAGACCGAACTCGACGAGCAGGACTACGGTCCCAGCCGCACGCAGCAGCGCCGCGAGGCCCTGGCCGTGCTCGCGCTCGCCAACCAGCTGGTCGAACTGCCGCCCAGCCGCCTGGCCAGGCTCGACCTGCCCGAGGACGTGCGCGACGAGATCGCCAACGTGCGCCGGATCACCTCGCACATCGCGCGCAAGCGCCAGTTGGCGTTCCTGGCCAAGAAGATGCGCCGCCATGAGGACGCGGTCTTCGACAGCGTGCGCGCCGAACTCGGCGAGAACCGCGAGCGCCAGCGCCAGGAGACGGCGGCGATGCACCGCCTGGAAGCGCTGCGCGACCGCCTGCTCGAGGACGACGAGGCGGCCGCCACGCTGATCGCCGAACACCCCGCCATCGACCGCCAGCACCTGCGTTCGCTGATCCGCCAGGCGCGCAGCGAGCGCACGGCGAACAAGCCGCCGCGGGCGTATCGGGAAATCTTCCAGTTGCTCAGGGAGCTGCAGCAGGAAGGTGGCGGCGAGGCCGGCGACGGGATCGAGGCCTGAAAACGGCGGGACGTGGTCCGGGACCCGGCTCGCCCAGCCCACGCGGGGAGAGGGCGCTTGCCCTGGCGGATTCCAGCGGTGCCCGAAGGGCCCGGCTCAGAGCGAGCGGCGCGGCGAGACCAGCAGGTCGCCGAACAGCAATCCGGCCACCAGCGAAATCAGCAGGGTCAGCAGCAGGATGAAGCTGTCCATGCCGAGCGTCGTGTCCCGCTCGAACAGGTAGGAGACGCTGCGGAAACCGACGCTGCCCGGCACCAGCAGGATGATGCCCGGCTCGCGGACCACCGCCCCGGGGCGATGCAGGAACCGCGCGTACAGGTTGGCCATGGCACCGAGCAGCAGGCCGCCCAGGAACACGCCGACCGGGGCCCCGGGGATGGCCTGCGAAAGCAGGCCGCCCCAGCGGGTGGCCAGGTAGCCCACGCCGACCGCGCCGGCGACCACCGGCCAGTCGCGCCAGGCCGCGCGGAACAGGATCGCGAAACCGATCGCCCCCATCAGCAGCGAAGGCCAGTCCATCCAGTGAGGCAACGGCGGCAGCACGTAGTTGCGGGCCGTGACCCCGAAGGCCGCGCACAGCTGGCTGGCGGCGACCGTGCCGAAGGTGAGCTTGAGCAGCGTCGCGATCGCGCCGCCCATGCGCGCGACGCCGGAGACCAGGTGCTGGCTGGAGATCTCCCGCACCGCCGTGGTCAGCGACATGCCCGGTACCAGCACGATCAGCGAGGCGAGCACCACCGACTTGATCGCCAGCGGCACCACGAACGCACTGACCAGGATCGCGCCGGCGGTTGCCACCATCGCGCTGATCGCGTCGGACGCCACCGCCAGCCGCGGCCGGATCGCCGCGAGGATGGTGATCAGGCCGATCACCAGGCCGATCGCACCGGCCACCACCAGGTCGGCCCAGGAACTGTGCAGGAACAGTGCCTCCATGCTCGCGGCCGACAGGCCATAGCTGCCGACCACGCCCGCCCGCGCCCAGCGCGTCTCCGGCTGGCCCAGCGCGCGCAACAGGCGGAAGCCTTCGCGCAGGTCGAGTTCACCGGCGATCGCGCGGTCGGCGATCGCATCGGCCTCGCACATCCGTGCCAGGTTCACGTCGCCCGGCGGGAGGCGCATCACCTGCGTCACCTGCGCCAGGCCTTCCTCGCCCCCGCTCACGTCGGCGAACGAGATGATGATCGCGGTAGGGCTGGACCAGACCTCGGCCACCAGAGCCAGCCGCTGCGCCGCGCCGGCGATGGCGATTTCCAGTCGCGCCGCGGTCGTGCCGTACTGGTGCAGCCGGCGCGCCAGCTCGACGATGAAAGCGATGCGGGTTTCCAGCGCAGCGTTGGCCGCGCCACGGATCAGGTCGTTCATGCGGCCGGACGCACCTGCAGCGTGTTGCCGTCGACCTTCACCACCTCGACCGTGGCGCCCAGCGGCAGGTCCGGCCCGGCCACCAGCCACTCGCCATCGCCGACGCGGGCCTTGCCGCGACCGTTGACGATCGGCTCGACCAGCACATAGCGACGGCCGACCATCTGCGCCCCACGGCGGTTGAGCCGCTCGCCGGTGGACTCGGTCCGCCTGAGCTTCGGGCGCAGCATCCAGGCGTAGACCGCGCAGGCGAGGAAGGCCATGACCGCGAAGGCGATCGCCTGCGCCAGCAGCGAAAGGCCCGGCAGCAGCCAGGCCAGCACGCCGGTGGCGGCGGCGCCGATGCCGATCCACAGCAGGAAATAGCCCGGCAGGGCGACCTCCAGCCCGATCAGCAGCAGGGCCAGCAGCCACCACAGGTGATGGGTTGCGAGGGTGGCGAACATGCGGGACTCCGTTGCGGAAGGAAGATGAGCGCTGGCGGCGCCCGGGGAAGGCGTCTCGCTCGCCGCCTCAGCGCGGCGGCGGCACCGCCCTGGCGGCGCCCTGTTGCGACAGCGCCTCCTTGGCCAGTTCCGCGATGCCTGCCAGCGATCCGAGCACGCCGGTGGCTTCCATCGGCAGCAACAACATCTTCTGGTTGGGCGAATGCGCGAGTTCCTTCAGCGCCTCGACGTACTTGTTGGCGACGAAGTAGTTCAGCGCATTGAGGTTGCCGTTGGCGATCGCCTCGGAAACCATCCGGGTCGCCTCGGCCTCCGCCTCGGCCAGGCGGATGCGCGCCTCGGCCTCGCGGAAGGCCGCCTCCTTCTTGCCCTCGGCGGCCAGGATCGCGCTCTGCTTCTCGCCGTCGGCCTTGAGGATCGCCGCCTGCTTGAAGCCCTCGGCCTCCAGGATGTTCGAGCGCTTCTCGCGCTCGGCCTTCATCTGCTTGGCCATCGCATCGACCAGGTCGCGCGGGGGCGCAATGTCCTTGATCTCGATGCGGTTGACCTTGACGCCCCACGGGTGGGTGGCCTCGTCGACCACGCGCAGCAGCTGTGCGTTGATGGTGTCGCGCTTGCTCAGACTCTCGTCCAGGTCCATCGAACCCAGCACCGTGCGGATGTTGGTCATCACCAGCGCGAGCGAGGCCTGCTCGAGGTTGGCGACCTCATAGGCGGCCTTGGCCGCGTCCAGCACCTGGTAGAACACCACGCCGTCCACGCGCACTACCGCGTTGTCCTTGGTGATGACGTCCTGCGAGGGCACGTCCAGCACCTGCTCCATCATGTTCATCCGGGCGCCGACGGCCTGGTAGAACGGGATCAGGAAATGCAGCCCGGGACTCAGCGTGCGGGTGTAGCGCCCGAAGGTCTCCACCGTCCATTCGTAGCCTTGCGGGACGATCCGTACCAGCTTGGCGATCACGATGATCGCCAGCACGATGATGACGACGCCGATCACGATGCTGCCCATGAATTCCCCTCCCGTGGCTGGACCACGAGTATAGGTGAGAAGCGGACTCCCTCCCCTGCTTGCAGGGGAGGATTGGGGAGGGGTGCCCTGGATGGGAGGCAGGAGCCTTGCCCCCTCCCAACCGCCCCCTGCAAGCAGGGGGAGGAGCAGGACGCATCAAGGCCGTATGGGCAGCAGCAGGCTCACGCGCAGCCCGCCATCCTCGCGATTGGCCAGCGTGATGCGCCCGCCGTGCGCCTCGCTGATTTCGCGCGCGAGCGCGAGTCCCAGGCCAGTGCCGGCGCGCTTGGTCGAATAGAACGGCAGCAGCGCCTGCGCCAGCACCGTCTCGCTCATGCCCGGGCCGCGGTCGGCCACCTCGATGCGCCAGTCGTGCCCCACCTGGGCGAGCGACAGGGTCACCCCGTCTTCCGCGCCGCCGGCCTCGTGCGCGTTCTTGATCAGGTTGATCAGCACCTGCTCGATCTGCGCCTTGTCGAACCAGCCCGGCTCGGCCGGCACCGGCCCGGCCAGGCGGAAGCGGCAATGCAGCGCCAGGCTGTCCAGGAACGCCTGCCAGTCGATCGCCTGCGGCTGCGGCGCCGGCAGCTTGGCGAAGCTCGCGTAGCCGGCGATGAAGCCATGCAGGTGACGCGCGCGCTCGCCGATGGTGGCGAACACACCCGGCAGGCGCGCCAGGTCGCCGCGCCGGGCCAGTTCGGCGCCCGAGTGGGCCAGCGAGGAAATCGGCGCGAGCGAGTTGTTGAGCTCGTGGCTGATCACGCGGATCACCCGCTTCCAGGTCGCCACTTCCTGCCGCGATAGTTCGCGGGTCATGCGGCGGAACGAATACAGCTTGTGCGGCCGCCCCTGCAGCCGGAACAGGCGCTGCGACAGGTGGAAGGTTTCCTCGATCCCGTCCATCGGCACGGTCAGCAGCGCATCCTCGCCGGTCTCGACCGCGCGACGCAGTGCCTCGGGCACGTTGACCAGCACCTCGCCGAAGTCCAGCCCGCTGATGCTGCGCCCTTCGTTGAACAGGTGCCGCGCAGCGATGTTGGCGTAGGCGATGCGACCCTGGGCGTTGGTCAGCACCAGCGACACGGGCGTGTGCTGCACCACGGTGTCCAGCAGAAGCTCGCGCTGCACTAGGTGCTGGCGCTGCTCGCGCAGGGTCTGGCCCAGCGTGTTGTGCATGCGGATCAGCGCGCCCAGCTCGTCGCGCCGCTCGGCGGCGATGGAGAAGCTGAAGTCGCCGTCGCGGTAGCTTGCCACCGCCCCTTCCAGCGCGCGCAGCAGGCGGCGGATCGGCGACATCACCTGCGCTCCCAGCCAGAACGCCAGCGGCAACAGCACCAGCATCGTCGCGAACAGGCTGCCGGAGATGCCCGGCCAGGCGGGCAGGTGCATCCCCAGCCGCGGGTCGTGGCGCAGCCAGGTCAACAGTTGTGGCAGTGGCCACTGGGTAAGACCGGCATAGACCAGCGCCCCGCTGAGGCTGGCCAGCATCAGCAGGCCGGTCAGCCGGGCCTGCAGCGATCTCAGTTGCATGCGGGGCTCCGGCTCCGGGCCACGGGCGTCAGTGGCACGCGGGGTCCATCGGGGTCTGCGGGCAACTGACCGCCGGACGGCCGTTGCGGTCCATGTCGCCCATCGCGCCGACCGCGGCACTGCCCGAGTGCTGCTGCGCCGCGTTGGCAGGTGGCATGTGGCTGCGCCGCTCCTTGAACCTGAAGTGGGAGGAGGACGGGTCCTGGGTATGCGGGAGCGCGGCGCCGGCGCGATAGCTCGCGGTGGAAGCGTGTGCCGGGGCGCTCCAGCTGTCGCTGGCCTGGCTGGCGGGAGATGGCACCGACTGGGCATGAGCCCCGGCAGCGGCCAGGAGGGAGGCGAGCACGACGGTCC
Organism: Frateuria sp.; assembly: GCF_035695185.1. GTDB lineage: Bacteria > Pseudomonadota > Gammaproteobacteria > Xanthomonadales > Rhodanobacteraceae > Frateuria_A. The sequence continues at coordinate 5,352 of NZ_DASSES010000183.1, read as the reverse complement.
GGATACGCATGGTTCCTGCTCCTTGGGGGAATGGCGCCGATCATCCCGCGGCCACTCCGTACCGGCAACCGCCGCGATGCATGTCCAGGCCCCGCAGGATGGTTCTCAGCCGGGCAGCCCTGCACGGCGCATCAGGTGAGCTGGGGCCACCTCCGGCGTCGTGCCGCGCGAGGGTCAGCTGGTTGCCAGTCCGTAGCGCTCCATCCGCCGGTACAGCGCCTGCCGCGACAGCCCCAGCGACTGCGCCGCGCGGCTGACCACGCCGTCGGCCCGGTGCAGCGCGGTTTCGACCGCCTCGCGGCTGGGTTCGTCGAGATTGCGCGCGACCGTGGGCGTGTGCTGCGGCAGATTGAGCAGTTGCGGCGTGACGATGCCATCGGTCGCGAGCAGTGCGGCGCGCTCGATCGCGTTCTTGAGCTCGCGCACGTTGCCGGGCCACGGGTAGCTCACCAGCGCCTCGCGCGCGGCATCGCCGAGCTCGGCGCGGCCGTCCAGGAAGTACTCGGCCAGCGGCACGATGTCGTCGGTGCGCTCGGCCAGGGGCGGCAGGTTCACCTCGATGACATTGAGGCGGTAGTACAGGTCCTCGCGGAAGGTGCCGGCACGCACCATCGCCTTGAGGTCGGCGTTGGTGGCCGACAGCACGCGCACCTTGACCTGCCGCGTGCGGCCCGAGCCCAGGCGCTCGAACTGCCCGGTCTCCAGCACGCGCAGCAGCTTGACCTGGCCCGGCAGGGGCAGGTTGCCGATCTCGTCCAGGAACAGGGTGCCGCCGTCGGCCAGCTCGAAGCGGCCCTCGCGGGCCTTGTTGGCGCCGGTGTACGCGCCGGCATCGGCACCGAACAGCTCCGCCTCGATCAGCTCGCCCGGCAGCGCGCCGCAGTTGACCGCCACGAACGGGCCGTTCCGCACCGGCGAGTTCGCATGCACGATGCAGGCGATGCGCTCCTTGCCGGCACCGTTGGGCCCGGTGATCAGCACAGGGACGTGCGAGCGCGCCACCTGGCAGGCGAGCTCGAGCGTCTGGGCCATCGCGTCGGAAGCGAACACCAGGCCGTCCAGATCATAGGTCTGGCGCAGCACCTCGCGGCGCCGGCGGCGCTCGCGGCGGGTGCGGTTGACCTCGCGGGTGGATTCGGAAAGTTCCAGCAGGTTCTCGACCGTGGCCAACAGCTTGGTGTCGTCCCAGGGTTTGGCCACGTAATCGGCCGCGCCCGCCTTGACCAGCTCCACCGCGGTTTCCAGGTGGGTCCAGGCGGTCAGCAGGATGACCGGCAGGTCGGTGTGGCGCTGGCGGATCGCGCGGAACAGCGCCACGCCCTCCTCGCCCGAGGTGGTGTCGGCGGTGAAGTTCATGTCCTGGATCACCACATCGACCAGTTCGCGGTCCAGCGTCGCCAGCCCTTCGTGGGGCGTCACTGCGATCAGCGGGCGGATGTCGTGCAGCGACAGCAGCAGCGAGAGGGCTTCGCCCACCGCCGGGTTGTCGTCAATGATCAGGACGGTACGCATCTTTTTCCTGCACATGCCGGCATGGATGCATTTCCACGCCAAAAGGTTGCCATGCCCGCCGACTTTCTTCGCTGGCCGGGCCCGGCTGAAGCCCCGGGCCCGGCAGCGGGCGATGCAAGCATGCACCAATATCGCGGCGCAGGCCTCCCGCCTGGCGCTCTCCCCCGGACACCCCGAGGGAGAGCGCGCCGGCTCAGGCCTTGGCCTGTTGTGCCGCGATCCAGGCGTTGGTGCGCTGCTCGAGCACGTCCAGCGGCAGCGCGCCGCCGCCCAGGACCTCGTCATGGAAGGCGCGCAGGTCGAACTTGTCGCCCAGCGCCTTCCGCGCCCGTTCGCGCAGCTCCACGATCTTCAGCTGGCCCATCTTGTACGCCAGCGCCTGGCTCGGCCAGGTGATGTAGCGGTCGGTCTCCGCCTGGATGCTGGGCTCGTCCTCGCTGGAATGGGCGTGGAAGAAGTCCACCATCTGCTGGCGCGACCAGTGCTTGTAGTGCACGCCGGTATCCAGCACCAGGCGGTCGGCACGCAGCAGCTCGTCGGAAAGGTGGCCGTACCAGGACAGCGGGTCCTTGTAGAAGCCCACCTCCCGGCCCAGCTGCTCGGCGTACAGCGCCCAGCCTTCCACGTACGCGGTGTAGCCGGACTGCTGGCGGAACGGCGGCAGCTTGGGCAGCGTCTGCGCGATCGAGATCTGCATGTGGTGGCCCGGGATGCCTTCGTGATAGGCGGTCGACTCGATCGACAGCACGCTGCGGTCGGCGAAGTCGCCGGTGTTGACGAAGATCTGGCCCGGCCGCGAGCCGTCCGGCGTGCCCTGGTGGTACTCGGCACCGGCGGCCGACTTCTCGCGGAAGGGCTCGACCGGCATCACCACCACGTCGGTCTTGGGAAGCAGGCCGAACAGCTTGGGCAATTCCGGCTTCATCTGCGCCAGGTAGGCGCGGTAGCGCTGCAGGATGTCCTCGCGCGACTTGGCGTGCACCTTTGGATCGGTCTTCAGCGCGGTGCGCATGCTCTTGAGGTCGGCGTAGCCCAGCGACTTGGCCACCTTGGTCATTTCGCCCTCGATGCGGGCGACCTCGTCCAGGCCGATCTGGTGGATCTGCGCCGGCGTCTTGTCGGTGGTGGTGGTCTGGCGGACCAGGAAGCGATAGATCGCGTCACCGTTGGGCAGCTGCCAGATACCCGGCTGGCTGCGGCCATGCGGGGCGTAGTCCTTCGCCACGAACTGGCCGAGCCGGGCATAGGCGGGGCGGACCTGCTGGTCGATCGCGGCGAGGATCGCCTGCTTCAGCCGGGCCTGATCGGCGGCCGGCACCGTCTTGGGGAAATGCTTGAGCGGTTCGGCGAACACGCTGTCCATGCCGGCCGGCTTCTGGATGCTGGCGATCTGCTGGACCACCTGCTCGAGCAGGTACTTCGGCGGCATCATGCCGTCGGCCATGCCCTTGCGGGCCACGGCGGTGACCTGGTCAAACAGCTTCGGCACCGCCTTCAGGCGGGCGAGGTAGTCCTCGTATTCCTTGGTGTTGTTGAACGGAATCGAGCTGACGAACCCGGCCAGCTGCAGGTGGACGCCGCTCATCTGTTCCAGCGGCATCTCGTTGAGCTTGAAGTCCAGGCTGGTGAGGCTGTCCTTGAGCTGGCGCACCATCAGCTGCTGGTTGAGCTTGTCCTCTGCCGAAAAGCCGGTGGTGTCGATCGCCTGGAACCGGCGCAGGAAATTCTCGGTGACCTTGCGTTCGGCCGCGGTGTGCTCGAGCGAGAAGTCGCTCCAGCGGTCGTTGTAGCGCAGGTCGCCCAGGATGGTGGCGTACTCGGGCGAGTCCTTCAGCGTGTGCTGCCACTGCTCGGCCAGCAGCGCATTGAGCGCCTTTACGCGGGTGGCCACGTCGGCATGCGTGGTCGCCGCACTGTCGGCGGCCAGCACGGGCATGGCCAGCGGGGCGGTGCCCAGCAGGCCCATGCAGAGGATCAGGGGTCGCAGTCTCATCGTTGGCGTCCTTCGGTGGTGAGGGCTTGATTGTCGCATCGGGCGGGCGCTGCTCCCGTGCCAGAAGGCATGGGTGCCGGCCGGAAAAGCGTGTCCATGGTCCCGAACGGGTTCGGCCGGGCCATCCCCTCCCTCCCCGCCGCCCTTACCCGGCACCGGCGGCCTCGGCGCTTTCGGCAAAGGGGGCGTCGGGCGGAGGCCGCGCTCGGGGGTTTTCTCGGGCCTGGTCTCCAGCTCACACGCTGCGCGTCGCCACCACCGGCGGTACCGCCGCGGCACGCAACGCCGGCGCCAGCACGGCCAGCTGGCCCAGGCCCCAGAGAACCAGCGCGCCGATCGGCAGGTAGTAGAGCGGCAAGCGCGGCAGCTCGTAGTGGGTCATCAGCGCGAGGTTCAGGCCATAGGCCAGTACCATGCCCAGCGCGATGCCGAAGCTGACGATCAGGAAGTTCTCGGTCTGGAAATAGCCCAGGATGTCGCCGCGCGTAGCGCCCAGCGCGCGTCGCACGCCGATCTGCTTGCGACGCTGCGCGACCCAGAAGCTCGCCAGGCCCACGATGCCGAGCGCGGTGACCCCGAGCATGACCACGATCACCCCGAGCAGCAGGTCGATCATGATGCGGTCGGACTTGAAGTAGTCGGTGCGCAGGTCGCTCAGGGTCCGGCTGTCCTCCTGGTCCAGCACCACGTCCGGCGCGATCTTTTCCACCGCATTGCGTGCGTCCCGCAGCACGCGCGGCAGCTCGGCCGGGCTGGCCCGCAGCAGGTAGGTGCCCGACAGCGAGCCTCCCGGCAGGGTGGGCGTGAACACCGTCCATTCCACTGCCTGCGCGCCCCAGTCCCGCGGGCGCGCCCGGGCCAGGTGGTCGACCACGCCCATCACGCGGAAGTGCAGCTTGTCGCACCAGAACTCCTTGCCGAGCGGGCTCTCGCCGGGCCACGCGTGCTCGGCCAGGGACCTGCTCACCAGCACCTGCGCATCCTCCGGGACGAACGTGGTGGCCGGACGGTAATCGTCCGCCTGCGGCAACCGGCCGGCGACGAGCTTCAGACCCAGCGCCTGGAACGTGCCCGGCCCGGCCAGCACGAAGTCCACCACACCGATCTTGTTCTTGAAGCTGCCCTTGTCGTGCGAGATACCGGCCGCCCCCCGTTGCGGGCCGAACGGCACCTGGTTGACCAGCGTCGCCGACTGCACGCCGGGGATGGCGCGCAGGCCGGCGAGCATGCGCGCATTGACGTCGGCGGCCTGCTCCGGCTCGAAGCCGTCGACCATCAGCAACGCCAGCGCGCGCTCGTCCACGCCGCTGTGGGTCTGGATCAGCTCCCAGCGCTGGACGACCAGGAAGCAGGCGTTGCACAACACCGCGCAGGCCAGCGCGATCTCCAGCGCGATGAGGAAGGTGGCTAGCCGGTGGCGACGGAGGGCCGAGAGGATGGGGCGGATCTGCATGGCGGGTCTCCTCACAGCGCCTTGAGTTGCCAACCCGGGACCACGCGGCTGGCGCGCAGGGCGGGTATCAGTCCGGCCAGCAGGCTTGCTGCCAGCGCCAGCGCGAAGGTGATCAGGAACATGCGGGTGTCCAGGTGCGCCAGGTAGGCGTAGTCCACCGGTTGCTGGCGCACCAGCCACAGGCCGCCCAGCGTGAGCAGCCAGCCCAGCAAGCCACCCAGCAGGCCGATCACCCCCGCTTCGACCAGGCACTGCGCGAAGATCGCGCGGCGGCTCGCGCCGAGCGCGCGGCGCACGCCGATCTCGCCGCTGCGGCGCAGGAACTTCGCCCGCAGCAGGCCCACCGCGTTGAACAGGCAGATCGCCCGGAACGCCGCTGCCAGCCAGGCCTGCA
>NZ_DASSES010000182.1:0-6836 GCF_035695185.1 Frateuria sp. | reverse complement strand
AGTCCGGCCAGAACGACATGTTCGGCGCGCTGATGGGCAGCGCCGCGCCCGTGGTGCAGATCGAGCTGCCCACCGCGCCCGACTGGCCGCTGGAGCAGAAGCTGCAGGGCGAGCGCGAGACGCTCGGTCATTACCTTTCAGGCCACCCCACCGATCCGTGGCGCGAGGAGCTGGCGCAGCTGTCCACCTGTCCGCTGGGCGAGATCGCCGAGCGCTACCAGCCGCCGCGTCCGCGCAAGAGCGATGGCGAGGAAAACCGTTTCCGCCGCGGCCCGGACACGCCGTGGACGGTCGCCGGCATGGTCACGGCGGTGCGCAAGCGCGGCGACAGCGATGCCTTTGTCCGGCTTGAAGACGGCACGGGCATCATCGAGGTGAGCTTCTTCGGCGAGCTCTACCAGCAGGTCGCACCCCTGCTCACCCGCGACGAGATGCTGATCGTCGACGGTGGCCTGCGCATCGATGAGTTCTCCGGCGGCGGCTTCCAGCTGCGCGCCCGCGGCGCGATGACCCTGGCCGACGCCTGCCGCCGGCACGCCCGCGCACTCAGGGTCAAGTTGAACGGGATCGGCCCGGGCTTCGAGCAGGAACTCAAGCAGACCCTGGCCGGCTACCGCGGCGGCCGCGCCACGGTAATCCTGCACGGCTACCACAACCGCAGCGCCCAAGCCGACCTGGAGCTGGGCGAGCAGTGGCGCGTGGAAGCCATTCCCGACCTGCTGCGCGCGCTGCGCGGGCTGTCTTGGGTCGAGGCGGCCAAGCTCCGGATCGTCAAGTCCGAAGCCTGAGCCCCTCTCCCTCCGCGGGAGGGAACAAACAACCGTTCGCCCTGAGCGTAGGCCCCTGGGGCCGAAGTCGAAGGGCCATCTCCCCGGCGAACGGCCGCCTGGGCCCCATACGCCCGCGTTCCCGCCTTGACACCCACCCCGGCTATACTGCCCCGCTCAGCGTCCCGAACCGCCCGCGAATGAACCCCAACTTCCTCGATTTCGAACAACCGCTCGCCGAACTTGAAGCGAAGATCGAAGAACTGCGCCACGCCAGCCATGGCCAGGCATTCAACATCGACGAGGAAGTCGCGCGCCTGCGCGAGAAGCTCAAGGTCAAGACCGCCGAGATCTTCCGCAACCTCAATTCCTGGCAGATCACCCAGCTCTCGCGCCACCCGGCGCGGCCCTACACGCTCGATTACATCGGCGTGATCTGCGAGGAGTTCCAGGAACTGGCCGGCGACCGTGCCTTCGCCGACGACGCCGCCATCGTCGGCGGCCTGGGCCGCATCAACGGCCGGCCGGTGATGATCATCGGCCACCAGAAGGGCCGCGACACCAGGACCAAGGTGCGCCGCAACTTCGGCATGCCGCGCCCGGAGGGCTACCGCAAGGCGCTGCGCCTGATGAAGACGGCCGAGCGCTTCGGCCTGCCGCTGCTGACCTTCATCGATACTCCCGGCGCCTACCCGGGCGTCGGCGCCGAGGAGCGCGGGCAGAGCGAGGCGATCGCCCGCAACCTGCTGGAGATGGCCGACCTGAAGACCCCGATCGTCTGCACGGTGATCGGCGAGGGCGGCTCCGGCGGCGCGCTGGCGATCGGCGTGGGCGACCGCGTCAACATGCTGCAGTACTCGACCTACTCGGTGATCTCCCCCGAAGGCTGCGCCTCGATCCTGTGGAAGAGCCAGGACAAGGCCCGCGACGCCGCCGAGGCGCTGGGCATGACCGCTCCGCGCCTGCACGAACTCGGCCTGGTCGACAAGGTGATCCGCGAACCGCTGGGCGGCGCCCACCGCAACCCGCGCTCGATGGCGGTCCGCCTCAAGGCCGTGCTGATGAACCAGCTCGACGAGCTCGAAGCGGTCGCCGAGCCGGACCTGCTCGAGCAGCGCTACCGCCGGCTGCGCAGCTACGGCGCCTACGCCGAATAAGCGCCTGACCGGCGTGCGCGGACTCGCCCACGCCCACATCCGCGCGCCGGAGGCGGTGGTCGAGGCCTGCGCCTTTCTACAGCGCTGACCGCGTAGGAGCCCACCCAGTGCGCGACCGGATGCCTGCGGTCGCGCACTGGGTGCGCTCCTACAGAGGGCCGCGCCCCCGGTTTACTATCGGGGCCCGTCCCAAAAGACATCGCCATGGCCGACCACGCCAAGCTCGCCGTACTGATCGACGCCGACAATGCCCAACCCGGTCTGGCCGAGGGCCTGCTCGCGGAGGTGGCCCGCTACGGCACCGCCCACGTCAAGCGCGCCTACGGCGACTGGACCGACAACCACCTGCGCGGCTGGAAGGACCGGCTGCTGGACCTGTCGATCCAGCCCATCCAGCAGTTCGGCTACACCAAAGGCAAGAACGCCACCGACTCGGCGATGATCATCGACGCGATGGACCTGCTCTACACGGGCCGCTTCGATGGCTTCTGCATTGTCTCCAGCGACAGCGACTTCACCACGCTGGCGCGGCGCATCCGAGAGTCCGGCCTCACCGTTTACGGTTTCGGCGAGCGCAAGACGCCGGGGCCGTTCGTCGCCGCCTGCGACAAGTTCATCTATACCGACGTGCTCGGCGAGCCCGACAGCGACAGCGAAAAGCCCGCCGAACCGGCCCAGCGCTTGAACACGCAGGAGCTACGCCAGGACACGCGGCTGGTGAACCTGCTGCGCAACGCCATCGAGGACGCCGCCGACGACACCGGCTGGGCGGGCCTCGGCGCCGTCGGCAGCATGGTCAGCAAGCGCGCGCCGGAGTTCGACTCGCGCAACTGGGGCTATGGCAAGCTGAGTGGCCTCATCGGTGCGATCGGGCTGTTTGATACCGAAGACCGCCAGCTCGGCAACGGCAAGCACATCTACGTGCGCAACAAGAAGAAGCCGGCCAGCCGTGAATAACCTGCGCACGCTGCCCGACACGCTGCGCCACGCCCTGGACAGCCACCCGGACGGCCCGCTGTGCGTGGCCTTCAGCGGCGGGCCCGATTCCACTGCGTTGCTGCATGCACTGGCCGCGTTGCCGCAGGCGCGTGCACGTGGCCTGCGCGCCGTGCACGTGGACCACGGATTGCATCCGGCAAGCGGCGCCTGGGCCGCGCAGGCGGCGGCGTTCTGTGCGTCGCTGGACGTCCGCTGCGAGGTGCGCCGGGTCGAGGTGCCGCGTGCCGCCGGCGAGGGCCTGGAAGCTGCCGCGCGGCATGCGCGCTACGCCGCTTTCGCTGGCGCGCTGCATCCCGGCGAATGGCTGCTGCTGGGACACCATCGCGACGACCAGGCCGAAACGGTGCTGCTCAAGCTGCTGCGCGGCGCCGGCCCGCAGGGACTCGGCGGCATGCGGGCCGTCCGTCCGCTCGGTCGGGGCCAGCTCTGGCGCCCGCTGCTGGCTCTCCCGCGCACGGTGTTGCGCAACTACATCGAGGCTCACGCGCTGCCCTGCATCGACGATCCGTCCAACCAGGACACCGCCCTGGCGCGCAACCATCTGCGCCACGACATCCTGCCGCGCATGCGTCGGCACTGGCCGCATGCGGTCGATTCCATCCTGCACAGCGCGGCGCTCTGCCGGGCCGCGGACGAGGCCTTGCGCGCGCACTGGCTTGAAGCGTTCGCCGCCCTGCACGACTCCGCCAGTGACAGCCTCGATGCGCAAGGCTGGCTCGCCCTCGATCCCGCCCTGCGCGAGCCCCTGCTCGACCACTGGCTGCATGCCCAAGGCCTGCCTGCACCTACGACCGCACAGCGGCGACAGATCGAACGCCAGTGCCATGCCCGGCCCGGCCAACAGCCGTGCGTGCGCTGGCCAGGCGTGGAGCTGCACATCTGGAGGGGGCGCTTGTGGGCGCTTGCGCCACGGCCGCCGATCGATCCGCACTGGCAGGCCTGCTGGCGTGGCGCCCCATTGACGCTGCCCGATGGCGGCCAGCTCGCGCTCGCTCCGGCGGGGCCCCTCGGCACCCCGTTCGTCGTGCGCCTGCGCCGGGGTGGCGAGCGCATCAGGCCCGCCGGCGACCGGCATACCCGCGAACTGCGCGACCTGTTCCAGCAGGCCGGGGTGCCGCCCTGGCGGCGGGAAGCCTGCCCGTTGCTCTATGCGGAAGGCGAACTCATCGCGGTCGCCGACCTCTGGCGAACGGCCCATGGCTCCGCGCTGTTCGATGCCGCCGGCGCCCAGCCGCGGTGGATGCCGGCTGCTTGAGCCGCCCTGGTCGCTCTCGCGCCAGGAGCACCGCGGGGCTCGGGGCCATGCTTCGACTTCGGCGTGCGGCCCGCGCTGAGCGCGAACGGATCTACTGAAAGCCATTCACCCAGAGCGTCGCCCGCGAAGCGCCAAAGTCCGAGGCCCGCACACCCCCAAACATTGATTCCGGCACCCCGCTGCGCTAGCGTTGCCGCCCATGGCCAAGACCGCTCCCGCCACCGCGGAAACCCCATCCGTCGCCGACTTCGAGCATTCGCTGGACGAGCTCGAGCAACTGGTGGCGCGCATGGAAGGCGGCGAGCTGAGCCTGGACGAATCGCTGGCCTCCTTCGAGCGCGGCATCGGCCTCTACCGTCACTGCCAGCAGGCCCTGGACAAGGCCGAACTGCGCGTGCGCCTGCTGCTCGATCCCGATGCGCCCGACGACGCCGAACCCTTCGACCCCGAACCCTGACGCGCCGTTCCAACTCGGCCCCCGGCTGCTCGCGCTGACCGCGCGTGCCGACGCCGCCCTGGCGCGCGTGCTGCCGTCCGAGCAGCTGCCGCCACTGGAGCTGCACCGCGCCATGCGCTACGCCGTGCTGGGTGGTGGCAAGCGGCTACGCCCGCTGCTGGTCTATGCCGCCGGCCACGCGCTCGGCATGGATGGCATCGAACTGGATGCACCCGCCTGCGCGGTCGAGCTGATTCACGCCTACTCGTTGGTGCACGACGACCTGCCGGCGATGGACGACGACGCCTTGCGCCGTGGTCGGCCGACCTGCCACATCGTCTACGGCGAGGCGATGGCGATCCTCGCCGGCGACGCCTTGCAGGCGCTCGCCTTCGAGATCCTGGCCCACGATCCGCACAGCGGCACCGACGCCGCCCGCGCGCTGGACATGCTGCGTGTGCTCGGCCGCGCCTGCGGCGCCGAAGGCATGGCCGGCGGGCAGGCGCTGGACTTGGCGGCCGTGGGCCGCAGGCTGACGCTGGCGGAGCTGGAACACATGCACGCCTGCAAGACCGGCGCACTGATCCGAACCGCCGTGCAGCTGGGTGCGCTCACCGCGGGCGCCGACGCGGGCGCGATCGATGCGTTGGATCGCTATGCGGCGGCCGTCGGCCTGGCCTTCCAGGTCCGCGATGACATCCTCGACGTGGAAGGCGAGTCAGCGGTGATCGGCAAGACCGCCGGCAAGGACGCGGCGGCCGACAAGCCCACCTTTCCCTCGATCATCGGCCTGGCGGCGTCGCGCGCACGGCTGGCCGAGCTGATCGCTGCGGCGCTGCAGGCGATCGCGCCGTTCGGCGACCGGGCCGTGCTGCTCGAAGAGCTGGCCCACTACGCGGCTCATCGCTCCCACTGAAAAAGCCGCAGGAGCGCCGCTGCGCACGACCGGGATGCTCGTGGTCGCGCACAGCGGCGCTCCTGCAGGAAGCCGGGTGGGCCGGGGCCCACCCGCGGGTCACTTGATCAGGCGCAGGGTGAACGGATAACGGTACCGCTCGCCCTCGTTCGCCTTGATCGCGGCGATGATCGTGAACACCAGCCAGGCAATGCCGACCAGGATGCCGACCGGCACCGTCAGCAATGCGCCGAAGCCGAAGGTGACCAGGGTCAGCAGCAACAGGATCACGCCGACGATGGCCAGGGTGATGTTGAAGTTCAGCGCCTCCTTGGCCTGATCGTCGACGAAGGGCATGGTGTCCTTCTTGATCAACCAGATCACCAGCGGGCCGATGAAGCAGCCCAGGCCGGCGAACGCGCCGGTGAGCAGCCCGCCCACCAGGGCGGACAGGTGCGCGAACAGCGCCCACTGGCGCTCCTCGTGGCTGGGCGCACCGGCCGAATCGAACGGCTCGGGCGGCGGGACCGGCTCACCGGGAGGCGGCGGGGGCGGGACGACGGAATCGGGTGGAACGCTCATGACAGGCTCCTCTTTCCTTCGATGACGCCGGCCTCTCGCCGGTGCTGCGATGCTAGCAAAGCCGCGCGGCGGCGCCATAGGCCAAAGGCTATTGTCCGCCCACGGTCATGCGGTCCAGCAGGATCGAGCCGGTCAGGATCTGCGCGCGCCGGTCCACGTCGCTGCCCACGGCCACGATGCCCGCGAACATGTCGCGCAGGTTGGCGGCGATGGTGATCTCCTCCACCGGGTAGGCGATCTCCCCACCCTCGACCCAGAAACCGGCCGCGCCGCGCGAGTAGTCGCCGGTCAGCGTGCTCACGCCCTGCCCCATCACCTCGGTGACGACCAGGCCGGTGCCCATGCGCTTGAGCAGCGCGGCGAAGTCGTCCTGCCCAGGCTCGACCAGCAGGTTGTGGATGCCGCCGGCGTTGCCGGTCGATTCCAGCCCGAGCTTGCGTGCCGAGTAGCTGCTCAGGATGTAGCGGGCCAGCACGCCGTTCTCGATGAGTGCGCTGTCGCCCGTGGCCACGCCCTCGGCGTCGAATGCGCCCGAGCCCATGCCGCGCGGGAGCAGCGGACGCTCGACGATGTTCATCCACTCCGGCATCACCCGCCTGCCGGCGTGATCCAGCAGGAAGCTGGCGCGACGGTACAGCGCGCCGCCGCTCACCGCGCTGACCAGGTGGCCGACCAGCCCGCGGGCGATTTCCGGGACGAACAGCACCGGGCACTGGCGCGTGCCCAGGCTGCGCGAATCGAGCCG
>NZ_DASSES010000181.1:0-21277 GCF_035695185.1 Frateuria sp. | reverse complement strand
AAGCAGACCGAGTTCGCCCGCACCATCCACTCGGCCGGCTCGGACCTGCTGAGCCTGATCAACGACATCCTCGATCTGTCGAAGATCGAGTCGGGCACTGTGTCCATCGAAATCGGCGAGATGCCGCTCAGCGGGCTCAAGCAGCACATGGAGCGCACCTTCCGGCAGCTGGCCAGCGACAAGAACCTGGAGTTCCGGGTGGAATTCGATGCCGGTCTCCCCGCATCGATCCGCACCGACGAGAAGCGCCTGCAGCAGGTCGTGCTCAACCTGCTGTCCAACGCCTTCAAGTTCACCGGCGAAGGCAGCGTCACGCTCGCGGTGCGCCAGGTGTCCGGCGGCTGGAGCACCAACCATCCGGTGCTGCGCTATGCCGAGCACGCGATCGAGATCGCCGTCACCGACACCGGCATCGGCATCCCGAAGGACAAGCAGAAGCTCATCTTCGAAGCCTTCCAGCAGGCCGACGGCACCACCAGCCGCAAGTACGGCGGCACCGGCCTGGGCCTTTCGATCAGCCGCGAGATCGCGCGCCTGATCGGCGGCGAACTGCAGGTGCGCTCGACCCCGGGAGTGGGCTCGACCTTCACCCTGTTCGTTCCCCTGGAAGCCCTCTCGCCGGTCGCGCCGACCATGGGCAGCAGCAGCGCGCGCTACGACAACAGCGGCGCCATGGTGCCCGGGGCCCTGCCGGCGCCGATGGAGGTCACCGACGACCGTGACGCACTGGGCGACTCGCCTTTCGTGCTGATCGTGGAGGACGACCCGACCTTCGCGTCGATCCTGCTGGACATCGCCCGCGAGGCAGGACTCAAGGGCGTGGTCTCCACGGCCGGCGCCGGCACCCTGACGCTGGCGCGCAAGCTGCAGCCGCACGCGATCACCCTCGACCTCGGCCTGTCGGACATCGACGGTTTCGTGCTGCTGGACCTGCTCAAGCACGATCCGCAGACCATGCACATGCCGATCCACGTGATCTCCGGCGCGGACAAGCTCGACTCGGCCTTGAGCCTGGGCGCATTCGGCGTCACCGAGAAGCCGGCCGCACCGGAGCAGCTGACCCAGGTGTTCGCCCGCCTGGCCGAACACATTCGCCAGGCGCCCACGCCGCAGCCGGCGCCCGAAGCGGCCGGCAGCATGCACCCGATGACGGAGCTGGCCGGCGCGCGCATCCTCATCGTCGACGACGACATCCGCAACATCTATTCGCTGACCAGCGTGCTGGAGAGCCACGGCGTGGAAGTCCTGCATGCCGAGGGCGGCCGCGAAGGCATCCTGATCCTGGAGCAGACCCCCGGGATCGACATCGCGCTTATCGATATCATGATGCCCGAGATGGACGGCTACGAAACCATGCAGCAGATCCGTGCGCAGCCCGCGCTGGCCGAGGTGCCGCTGATCGCGGTCACCGCCAAGGCGATGAAGGGCGACCGCCAGAAGTGCCTGGATGCGGGCGCCTCCGACTACATCGCCAAGCCGGTCGACATCGAACTGCTGCTGGCGTTGCTGCGCGTCTGGCTCGCCCGGTCGCGCGAGCGGACGTCCGCCGTCGCGCTGTAAGCGCGGAGCATTCCCCCCATGAACCTACCCGTTTCCCGCCAGCCCCTGTCCACCCTGCGGCGCGTGCCCCCCGCCGAGCCGTCGGAGCGGGCACGCATCCTCATCGTGGATGACGACGAGCGCAACCTGCTCGCCATCCGTACCGTGCTGGAGGACATTGCCGACGTGGTGCTCGCCCGGTCCGGCGAGGACGCGCTCAGGCAACTGCTCAAGGGCGAGTTCGCGGTGATCCTGCTGGACGTCTACATGCCGGGCATGGACGGCTACGAGACCGCGCAGATCATCCGCGCGCGCGAGCAGACCAAGCGCATCCCGATCATCTTCCTGTCGGCGGTCAACAAGGAAACCGAGCACCTGATCCGCGGCTACTCGATGGGCGCGGTCGACTACGTGTTCAAGCCGGTCGAGCCGGTGGTCCTGCGCTCCAAGGCGGCGGTGTTCGTCGACCTGTACATGATGACCCGCGAGGTTCGCCGCAAGGCCCGGCAGGAGCAGCAGTTGCTCGACGCCAACCTGCGCGCCAACGCCGAGCGCCTGCGCGCCGAGCAGGAGCTGCGCCTGGTCGAGCAGCGCCAGGCGGCGATCATCCAGTCGCTGCCCCTGGTGCTGTACCTGGAGGACCAGGACGCGACGCCGCGCATGCCCAAGTTCGTAAGCGGCAACTTCACGGCGGTGACCGGCTTCAATTATGACGACGTCGTCGCCACGCCCACGCTCTGGCTCGATCGGCTGCATCCGGAGGACCGCGACCGGGTCGCCGCTGCCCTGCGCGCGCGCCGCGCGGGGCGCGCCTACGCGGTCGAGTACCGCTGGCAGTGCGCCGACGGCACCTACAAGCATTTCCTCGACCAGGCCGTGCTGCTGCGCGACCCGGAGGGGCAGCCGCTGGAGTACGCCGGCACCCTGCTCGACGTCACCGACCGGAAGAACCTCGAGACGCAGCTGCTGCACGTGCGCAAGATGGATGCGCTGGGCCAGCTCACCGGCGGCATCGCGCACGACTTCAACAACCTGCTGGCGGCCGTGCTCGGTGGCCTGGGCCTGATCGAACGGCGCGTCACGCTGGCGGACGACCAGCGCAAGGTGCTGGAGATGACGCGCCACGCGGCGCAGCAGGGCGCCGAGCTGGTCTCGAGGCTGCTCGCCTTCGCGCGCAAGCAGAAGCTCGAACCCGCCCGCGTCGACATGGCCAACCTGTCGGGCACGGTCACCCAGCTGCTCACCCATACGCTGGGCGGGCTGGTCGCGCTGGAATGGCAGCTGGAAGACGGGCTCTGGGCGGCCTACGCCGACGAGACGCAACTGGAACTGGCGCTGATGAACCTGGCGATCAACGCCCGCGACGCGATGCCCGACGGCGGCAAGATCAGCATCGCCTGCCGCAACGCCAGCATCGGCGGGGGCGAGGACGCCGTCGCCGGCGACTACGTGGTGGTGGCGGTTTCCGACACCGGCTGCGGCATTCCCGCAGACATGCTCGAACGGGTCACCGAACCGTTCTTCACTACCAAGGCGGTCGGCAAGGGCACGGGCCTGGGCCTGTCCATGGTCTACGGCTTCGCCCAGCAGTCGGGCGGCACGATGCGCATCGAAAGCCGCCTGGACCAGGGCACGACGGTCGAGATCTGGCTGCCGCGCTCCCCGGAAGCGACCCGTCGTCTCCCGGCAAGCCCGCCCATCGATGGTGCGGCCATGCGCAATCGCGCCCGCCACATCCTGCTGGTGGACGACCACGAGGGCGTGCGCGCCACCACCGCCGCCATGCTGGAGGACCTGGGGCACCGGGTCACCACGGCGGCCGACGGCGAGCACGTGAGCCAGCTGCTCCAGGCGGACGACCTGGAGGCGATCGACTTCATCATCAGCGACTACGCCATGCCACTGGTCTCCGGATCGGAGGTGATCCGCAAGCTGCGTGCGGCCAAGCCGGGCCTGCCGGGGATCATCATCAGCGGCTATGCAGACAAGGCGGCCATTTCCGGCGCGCCCGAAGGGGTGATCGTGGTGTCCAAGCCATTCACGCCCAGCCAGCTGCAGGACGCCATCGCCGCGGCGGCGCACGCCGGCGCGTAGCACCCGGGCACTGGTCGGCAGTCCGTCGGCGCTGAACTGAACCGGGGCTGGATTGCCGCCCGCGCCGCCAACCCGGCGCGGCGGACCGCCGCAGGCACCATGCCATGCCGATCCGCCGCCGCACGGCCTTGAAATCCGTGGCCACGCCGCGACCTCCAAACCGTTGTCCGGCTTGCCGCGGCGCAGCAGGCCCGGCGTATAATCGTTAAGATTGCATCGGCCCTCGTCCTTCCCCAGGCGGGCGGCCGCAAGCCTCCCTTCCCTGCCGGTGGTGACGTGAGCACGAACCTGATTCGCGAGTTTTCCGAGTCCTCCCAACTCGCCGGCGGCAACGCCGATTACGTCGAGCAGCTTTACGAGTCCTGGCTCGCCGATCCCGCGTCGGTCACGGCCGACTGGGCCGGTTACTTCGAATCGTTCAGGGGCCGCGGCAGCGATGTCCCCCATTCGGCCGCCATCGCCCGCATCGAGGCGGCGCAGCAGCAGCGCCGCGCGGCCGGCGCCCCGGTCGACGACGCCCATGCCCGCAAGCAGGCCGGCGTGCTGCGCCTGCTGACCGCCTACCGCTCGCGCGGCCACCTGGCCGCCGACCTGGACCCGCTGGGCCTGGCCAACAAGATGGAGGCGCCGGACCTGGGGCTGGCCTTCCATGGCCTCTCCGAAGCCGACCTGGACACCGAATTCGACTGTGGCACCTTCGCCGGGGGCGGCCAGCGCATGAAGCTGCGCGAGCTGCTTTCGCGCCTGAAGAAGATCTACGCCAGCACCATCGGCGCGGAGTTCATGTACATCTCCGACCACGCGCAGCGCAGCTGGATCTATACCCGCCTGGAGCAGGCCAACGGCAGCGCCGGGCTGGACGCCAGCGGCAAGAAGCGCGTGCTGGCCGGCCTGACCGCCGCCGAGGGCCTGGAGCGCTACCTGCACACCAAGTACGTCGGCCAGAAGCGCTTCTCGCTGGAAGGCGGCGACAGCCTGATCCCGATGGTCGACGACATCGTCACCGCCGCCGGCGACAACGGCGTCAAGGACGTGGTCATCGGCATGGCCCATCGCGGCCGCCTCAACGTGCTGGTCAACATCCTGGGCAAGCCGCCCAAGACTTTGTTCGACGAGTTCGAGGGCAAATTCGAACACCCGGATGACCCGGCCCACTCGGGCGACGTGAAGTACCACATGGGCTTCTCCGCCGACGTCAAAACGCCCAAGGGCAACGGCGTGCACGTGGCACTGGCGTTCAACCCGTCGCACCTGGAGATCGTCAACCCGGTGGTCGCCGGCTCCGTGCGTGCGCGGCAGATCCGCCGCCATGACGGCGAGCGTACCCAGTCGATGGCGGTGCTGGTCCATGGCGACGCGGCCTTCGCCGGCCAGGGCGTCAACATGGAACTGTTCCAGATGTCGCAGGCACGCGGCTTCCGCATCGGCGGCAGCCTGCACATCGTGATCAACAACCAGGTGGGCTTCACCACCTCCAATCCGCAGGACGCGCGCTCGACCCTGTACTGCACCGACCTGGCCAAGATGGTCAACGCGCCGGTGCTGCACGTGAACGGGGACGACCCCGAGGCGGTGATCGAGGTCACCCGCCTGGCCTACGAATTCCGCAAGCAGTTCCGCAAGGACGTGGTCATCGACCTGGTCTGCTACCGCCGCCACGGCCACAACGAGGCGGACGAACCCTCCGCCACGCAGCCGGTGATGTACCAGGTCATCAAGAAGCGACCGACCACGCGCGACCTTTACGCGCAGCAGCTGGTCAAGGAAGGCGTGCTGGCCGAAGGCGACGGCAAGAAGGAGCTGGACGCCTACCGCGACCGCCTGGAAGCCGGCGGCTCGATGACCGCACTGGACCCGGACCCGAAGCGCGACATCCACGTGGACTGGAGCCGCTTCCTCGGTGGCAAGCTGTCGACCCAGACCGACACGGGCGTGCCGAAGCAGAAGCTGCTGGAGCTCGCCAACCGCCTGCTGGACCTGCCCGCCGACCTCACGCTGCAGCCGCGCGTCGCCAAGATCTACGACGACCGCCGCAAGATGGCCTCGGGCGAGCACCCGGCCGACTGGGGCTTCGCCGAGAACCTGGCCTACGCGACGCTGATCGACCAGGACTACAACCTGCGCCTGGTCGGCCAGGATTCCGGGCGCGGTACCTTCTTCCACCGCCACGCGGTGCTGCACGACCAGAAGGACGGCCACACCTACATGCCGCTGGCCACCGTGCGCCCGGGCGCCGACGTCGAGATCATCGACTCGCTGCTGTCCGAGGAAGCGGTGATTGCGTTCGAATACGGCCATGCGACCACCGACCCGCAGACGCTGGACATCTGGGAAGCCCAGTTCGGCGACTTCGCCAACGGCGCGCAGGTGGTGATCGACCAGTTCATCAGCTCGGGCGAGGCCAAGTGGAACCGGCTGTGCGGGCTGGCGCTGTTCCTGCCGCACGGCTACGAAGGCCAGGGCCCGGAGCACTCCTCCGCCCGCCTGGAGCGCTTCCTGCAGCTGTGCGCGATGGACAACATGCAGGTGTGCGTGCCGACCACCCCGGCGCAGGCTTTCCACATGATCCGCCGGCAGATGGTGCGCCCGGTGCGCAAGCCGCTGATCGTGATGACGCCCAAGTCGCTGCTGCGCCACAAGCTGGCGGTGTCCTCGCTGGACGAGCTGGCCGGCGGCCAGTTCCAGCTGGTGATCGGCGAGCACCGCGAGCTTGCGCCGAAGAAGGTCAAGCGTGTGGTGCTGTGCTCGGGCAAGGTCTACTACGACCTGCTGGAGGACGCGGAGAAGCGCGGCCTGACCGACGTGGCCATCGTGCGCGTCGAGCAGCTCTACCCGTTCCCGCGCCCGCGCGTGGTCGAGGAGCTGGCGAAGTACCCGTCGGCCAGGGAAGTGGTGTGGTGCCAGGAGGAGCCGATGAACCAGGGCGCCTGGTTCCAGATCCGCCACCACCTGCAGGCCTGCGTCGGCTCGAAGCACAGCCTGTCGTACGCCGGCCGCGGCCGATCGCCCGCCCCGGCCGCCGGTCACCTCAATACCCACATCGCCGAACAGACGGCGCTCGTCGAGCAGGCGCTGGTCGCGCCGGTCGGCGACGACCAGTCGGCGGAGTAAGCTTTTTTTCGGATCAATGCGGCCAGGATGGCCGCTATGTGTCGCGCCAGGAGCGGCGCTCACCTTTAAGGACCCGTCATGTCCATCGAAGTCAAAGTCCCCGTCCTGCCCGAGTCGGTCTCCGACGCCACCATCGCCAGCTGGCACAAGAAGGTCGGCGACGCGGTCAAGCGCGACGAGAACCTGGTCGACCTTGAAACCGACAAGGTGGTGCTGGAAGTGCCCTCGCCGGTCGACGGCGTGCTCAAGGAGATCAGGCACCAGGCCGGCGACACGGTGAACAGCCAGCAGGTCATCGCGGTGCTGGAAGAAGGCGCCGCCGCGCCGGCGCCCGCGCCCGCCGCGAAGGAAGAACCGAAGGCCGCCGCCCCCGCTCCGGCAAAGGCCGAGGCGCCGAAGGCCGGCAAGGGCGTGGACGAGCTGTCCCCGGCCGGCCGCCGCGTCGCCACCGAAGAACACATCGACCCGTCCAAGGTCGCCGGCACCGGCCGCGACGGCCGCGTGACCAAGGAAGACCTGGTCAACTACGGCAAGGGCGGCGCCGCCCCCGCGCCGGCCGCCAAGCCGACTCCGGGCGCCCGTCCGGAAGAGCGCGTGCCGATGACCCGCATGCGCGCGAAGATCGCCGAGCGCCTGATGCAATCGAAGAACTCGATCGCCATGCTCACCTCGTTCAACGAGGTGAACCTGGCCGAGGTCGTGAAGATGCGCAAGAGCCAGGGCGAGCAGTTCCAGAAGACCCACGGCATCAAGCTCGGCTTCATGAGCTTCTTCGTCAAGGCGGTCGCCGAGGCGCTCAAGCGCCACCCGATCGTCAACGCCTCGGTCGACGGCAACGACATCATCTACCACGGCTACCAGGACATCTCGATCGCCGTGTCCACCGACAAGGGCCTGGTGACGCCGGTGCTGCGCGACGTGCAGGACATGAGCTTCGCCGACATCGAGCAGGGCATCGCCGACTACGCGAAGAAGGCGCGCGACGGCAAGCTCTCGCTGGATGACCTGCAGGGCGGCACCTTCACGGTCACCAACGGCGGCACCTTCGGTTCGCTGCTCTCCACGCCGATCGTGAACCCGCCGCAGAGCGCGATCCTCGGGATGCATACGATCAAGGAGCGCGCGATCGTCGAGAACGGCCAGGTCATCGCCGCGCCGATGATGTACATCGCCATCTCCTACGACCACCGCATCATCGACGGCAAGGACGCGGTGCTGTTCCTGGTCGACATCAAGGACCAGCTGGAGAACCCGCAGCGGATGCTGCTCGGTCTCTGATCGCCGCCCCGGCGATCAGAAAATAGGTACGAAGCTCTGGCGGTGAGCGGTGCGATCCGATCCACGCTCACCGACTTCTCCGCTTCATTCGATGCCGCGATCCACCGGGTCGCGACACAGCAAGGAACCGACACATGAGTGACCAACAATTCGACGTCATCGTCATCGGCGCCGGCCCGGCCGGCTACGTGGCCGCGATCCGCGCCGCGCAGCTGGGCCTGAAGACCGCCTGTGTCGACGACTTCACCGGCAAGGACGGCAAGCAGGCGCTCGGCGGCACCTGCCTCAACGTGGGCTGCATCCCGTCCAAGGCGCTGCTCGATTCCTCGCGCCAGTTCTGGAACATCTCGCACAACTTCCCGGTGCACGGCATCAGCGTGGACGGTGCCAAGGTCGACATGGGTACCTTCATCGGCCGCAAGGACAAGATCGTCAAGCAGTTCACCGGCGGCATCGCGCAGCTGTTCAAGGCCAACAAGGTCACCGCCTTCTACGGCAAGGGCAAGCTGCTCAAGGGCAACCAGGTCGAAGTCACGGGCAAGGACGGTTCCAAGCAGACGCTGGCCGCCACCAATGTGATCCTCGCCTCCGGCTCGGTGCCGATCGAGTTGCCGTTCGCCAAGTTCGACGGCAAGACGATCATCGACAACGCGGGCGCGCTGGATATCGCCGAAGTACCCAAGCGCCTGGGCGTGATCGGTGCGGGCGTGATCGGCCTGGAGCTCGGCAGCGTGTGGAAGCGCATGGGCGCCGAGGTCACCGTGCTCGAGGCGCTGCCCGACTTCCTGGGCGCCGCCGATCCGGACATCGCCAAGATCGCGCTGAAGGAATTCACCAAGCAGGGGCTGGCCATCAAGCTCGGCGCCAAGGTCTCCAAGGCCGAGGTGAAGAAAGATGGCGTGCACCTGAGCTACACCGACAAGGACGGCGAACAGAAGCTCGTGGTCGACAAGCTGCTGGTGGCCGTGGGCCGCCGCGCCTACACCGACGGCCTGCTGGCCGATGACACCGGCGTCAAGCTGGACGAGCGCGGCCGCATCGTGGTCGACGAGCACAACCACACCGGCGTCGACGGCGTGTGGGCGATCGGCGATGCCGTGCGCGGCCCGATGCTGGCGCACAAGGGTTCCGAGGAAGGCGTGGCGGTGGCCGAGTGGATCGCCGGCAAGGCCGGCCACATCAACCTCGACACCGTGCCGTGGGTGATCTACACCGAGCCGGAGATCGCCTGGGCTGGCAAGACCGAGAAGCAGCTCAAGGACGAGGGCGTGCCGTACAAGGTCGGCACCTTCCCGTTCGCCGCCATCGGCCGCGCCGTGGCGATGAACGAGGCCATCGGCCAGGTGAAGATGCTCGCCCACGCCGAGACCGACCGCATCTTGGGCGTGCACATGGTCGGCCCGGGCGTGTCCGAGCTGATCGCCGAGTGCGTGGTGGCGATGGAGTTCAAGGGTTCCTCCGAGGACCTGGCGCGCATCGTCCACGCCCACCCGACGCTCTCGGAGGCCGTGCACGAGGCTGCGCTGTCGGTCGACAAGCGCGCCATCCACAAGGGCAACTGATCGCGCCCTGGACGGCCAGGCGGCCCGCTCGTGGCGACATGGGCGGGCCGTTTCGTTTCAGTGAACCCCTGTAGGAACCCGCTTGTGGGCGATGCTCTTGCCCTGCCGTGCATCGAGCACCAGAGCATCGCCCACAAGTGGGCTCCTGCGAACAGCAAGCACACAGGACAACCATGCCCCAACCCACCGCCCTCTGCGTCTATTGCGGCTCCAGCAGCGGCAGCCATCCGGAGTACGTCGAACAGGCACGCGCCTTCGGCACCGAGATGGCCCTGCGCGGCATTGCGCTGGTCTATGGGGGCGGCAAGGTCGGGTTGATGGGTACGGTCGCCGACGCGGTGCTGGCCGCCGGTGGCAGGGCGATCGGGGTGATCCCCCGCCAGCTGGTGGACCTCGAGGTCGCCCACCCCGGACTGAGCGAGCTGGTGGTGGTCGAGACCATGCACCAGCGCAAGACGCGCATGTATGAGCTGTCCGATGCCTTCGCCGCCCTGCCCGGCGGGTTCGGCACCATGGACGAGATGTTCGAGATGCTCACCTGGGCGCAGCTGGGCCTGCATCGCTATCCCTGCGCCTTCCTGGACGTACGCGGCTACTACACGCAGCTGCGCGCGATGATGGACCACATGGTCGACGAGCGCTTCGTGCGCCCGGAGCAGCGCGAGGATGTCTGGTTCGGCCAGGACATGGGCGAGCTGTTCGACTGGATGGCAAGCTATGAAGGTCGTTACCTGCCCAAGTGGGTCGACGATCGCAGTATCGACGCCTGAGTTGCAGACGAGGAGGCAAGCATGAGCCCGTCCACCGCGTTCCGTGCCATGCGCATCCGCCATGACGAAGCCGGCTACCGCAGCGGCATCGAGACGATGGACGCCGATGCGCTCGTGCCGGGCGAACTGCTGGTCAAGGTCGCCTGGTCCTCGGTCAATTACAAGGACGCGCTGGCCGGTACCGGCAAGGGCAAGATCCTGCGCCGGTACCCGCTCAACGGCGGCATCGACCTGGCCGGCCACGTGGTCGCCTCGACCGATCCGGCCTTCAGGGAAGGCGATGCGGTGCTGTGCACCGGCAGCGGCCTGTCCGAGACACGCGACGGCGGCTATGCCGAATACGCCCGACTGGATGCGCGCTGGACCATCCCGCTCCCCGCCGGCCTGTCGCTGCGCGAGAGCATGATCCTGGGAACCGCCGGCTTCACCGCGGCGCTGGCCCTGCTGCGCATGCAGGACAACCGGCAGACGCCGGACCTCGGCCCGATCGCCGTCACCGGCGCCAGCGGCGGCGTGGGGCAACTGGCGATCGACATCTTCAGCCGAGCCGGCTACGAGGTGCACGCGGTCAGCGGCAAGGCCGACCACTTCGACTTCCTGCGTGGCCTGGGTGCCTCCCAGTGCATCGACCGCCACCAGCTCGCCTTCAGCGGCAAGCCGATGGATTCGGCCCGCTTCGGGGGAGCGCTCGACAATGTGGGCGGTCCCATGCTCGCCGGCCTGCTGCCGTTGGTGGCGCCCTACGGCAACGTGGCGATCTGCGGTAACGCGGGCGGCGTCGCCTTCGACGCCACGGTCATGCCCTTCATCATCCGCGGAGTCAGCCTGCTCGGCATCGCTTCGGCCGGCACCGCGCGTGAGCTGCGTGAATCGATCTGGCAGCACCTGGCCGACGACTGGAAGCCCCGCCACCTCGACCGCATCGCCACCGACGAGGTCACCCTGGAGGAACTGCCGGCCGTGTTCGAGCGCATGCTGGCCGGCCGATCCTTCGGGCGCACCCTCGTGCGCGTCGGCAGCCCGTGAAGTCCGCGCTTGGAAGCGCTCTCCGCGCGGCATAGAATCCACGACAACTACTAGGAAACCCCCACCTCATGGCACGAATCCTGATCGTTGACGATTCCCCGTCGCAGCTGCTGGGCCTCAAGCGCATCGTCGAAAAACTCGGCCATGAGTCGCTGACCGCCGAAGACGGCGCCGCGGGTGTCGAGGCGGCCAAGCGCGAACGTCCCGATCTGATCCTGATGGACGTGGTGATGCCCAACCTCAACGGGTTCCAGGCCACCCGCATCATCAGCAAGGACCCGGACACCGCGCACATCCCGGTAGTGCTGGTGACCACCAAGGACCAGGAAACCGATCGCGTGTGGGGCATGCGCCAAGGCGCCAAGGCCTACGTCACCAAGCCCATCAAGGAAGACGAACTGGTTGCCACCATCAAGCCGCTGCTGCCGGCCTGACACGTCGTATCCGGGCCTGTTCGCCTTCGGCGCGGCTTGCGCGCCGGCGTTCCGGGACAGGCCTCTGCTGTCGAGCCCTGGACCCGCCGAGGTAACGGTCGGATAAGGGGTGGGGCTCGCGCCTGTGCCGGCTGATGGCCGGCGCCCGGTCTCGCAGCCCTCCCTTGCGGCTCCTGCAAGACCGGCCGCTCTCCCCAGAGGGAGAGGGAGCAAAGTTGCCCCGCCCGCCTGCTCTCGGGTCCTGCTCCGGAAGGATGCAGACGCCTCAGGCGCGCGGGTCGTACCCCTCGAACTGCTTCTGCAGCGCCTCGTAAGCCTCGCGCTGGGCATCGTTTTCGACCGCCGGGGCGCGGATCGACAACTCCACCAGCTGGTCACCCGCCGGATTGCCCGGCAGCCCGCGGCCCTTCAGGCGCAGTTTCCGGCCTGATTGCGAGCCGGCGGGAATCCGCAGGTCCACGTTGCCGGCCAGGGTCGGCACGGGAACGGTCGCACCGAGCGCGGCCTCCCACGGCGCCAGCGGCAGCACGTGCAATACGTTCCTGCCCTCCAGCCTGAAGCGCGAATCGTCGCGGATGGCCACCTCCAGCATCAGGTCGCCGCTCGGTCCACCGGCCGCGCCGGGGTGGCCCTGTCCGCCGAGCCGGATCACCTGGCCGGGAAGGATTCCGGCCGGGATCTTCACTTCCAGCACGCGTTCGTGGCCGCTCCCGTCCTGCAGCGCCAGGCGGGTGCGGCCACCGTCGAAGGCGGTCTGAAGGTCGATCTGCACCTGCGCCTGGACATCCCGGCCGCGACGCGGGCGCGGCTGGCCGCGTGGTCCGCCGCCGGCGCGCCCGAACAGGCTTTCGAAGAAATCGCTGAAATCGCCGTCGCCGGCGTCACCGAAGTCGAAACCTCCGCCGTGGCCCCAGCCCGGCGGCGGGCGGAACTGTTCGCCGCCACGGTAACCGCCGGCACGCAACTGGTCGTAGGTCCGGCGTTTTTCCGGGTCGCGCAGCGCCTCGTTGGCCTCGTTGATTGCCTTGAAGCGCTCCTCCGCGCCCGGTTCCTTGTTCTTGTCGGGGTGGTACTGCCGGGCCAGCTTCCGGTAAGCGGCCTTGATCTCGGCCTCGCTGGCATCGGGCTTCACCCCGAGAATCTCGTAATAGTCTTTGAATTCCACTGGCCTTCCTCGGCAAGACTGCGCAAGCAGGCGGCCCGTTGCGGATGCGATCCGCGACGGGCCGCCAGGAACACGCTGAGGCAGCTACTCAGTGGTTGATCGAGGTGCTGCCACTGCTGGAGCCCGTCGCGCCGGCGCTGCCAGTCCCGCTGCCATGATCGGTGGAAATGGAAATCCGCCGCGGCGTGGTTTCCGCACGCTTGGGAATGTCGATTTCCAGCACGCCGTGGCGGCCGACCGCAGTGATGCCTTCCGGGTCGGCACTGTCCGGCAAGGCGAAGCGACGATGGAAAGTGCCGTGGGCACGCTCGATCCGGGTGAAACGGCCGGTCTGCTCCTGGTTCTGGACGGTGCGCTCGCCCTTGATGGTGAGGATGCCCTTCTCCATGCTCACCTCGATGTTCGCCGGGTCAACCCCGGGGACGTCGACGAAGATCACGAAGCGCTTGTCCTCTTCCTTGATGTCCACCCGCGGCGCCCACTGGCTGGTCACGACGTTGGACGGGTCGGCCTCGTCCTGCTGGAAGAAGCGGTCGAAGGCGTGGCGAATCTCCTCGGGAAACGCGCTGGCTGCGTTCCACATCGGGTTGCGGTTCGAACTCATGGGCAGATTCCTCCAGAAAGGGTCACGGCAGGCGCCGCTTGTCCCCAAAA
This sequence comes from Frateuria sp., assembly GCF_035695185.1. GTDB lineage: Bacteria > Pseudomonadota > Gammaproteobacteria > Xanthomonadales > Rhodanobacteraceae > Frateuria_A. The sequence goes on along the minus strand of NZ_DASSES010000181.1, from coordinate 7,644 downwards.
GTAGGTGCGGGCTTCGCCGATTCAAGGCGACAGCCGCCGCCGGCCGGGTTTACGATGCCCGCCCCCACCCCACGGACGCGTGCCATGACCATCCAGATCGGCCAGACCCTGCCGGACCTCGAAGTCGACGTGATCGAGGACGGCGTCCCGGTCCGGCGCATGTCCACCGCCAGCCTGCTCGGTCGGGGCCGGGTGGTGCTGTTCGCCGTGCCCGGCGCCTTCACCCCCACCTGCTCGGACCATCACCTGCCCGGCTACGTGCAGCACTTCCAGGCGTTCCGGGACCGCGGCGTCGAGGTGGCCGGCATGGCGGTCAACGACGCGTACGTGATGCAGGCCTGGGCGGCCGTGCAGCAGGTGCCTCCCGGCCTGAAGCTGCTGGCGGACGGCAACGCCAGCTTCACGCGCGCGCTGGGCCTGGAGTTCGACGGCACCGCCTACGGCCTGGGACTTCGTGCACGCCGCTTTGCCCTGTATGCCGAGGACGGTGTCGTGCGGCAGTTGCACGTGGAAGCCCCCGGCGAGTTCCGTGTCTCCACCGCCGAGGCGATGCTGCAGGCGCTCGCGGCACAGGAAGCCAGCACCACGACCGGTTGATTCTTCACGCCCTGGTTATCGTGGACGGGCCCCCTCCGGCGGCTGCCGCCCGGCCCCAAGAAAAAGCCCCGGCGAACCGGGGCTTTCTTCATTCTCAGGCTTCTTCCGATCCATCCTCGACCGGCGCCGGACCTTCCGGCGGAACCCCCTCGGTCGGCTCGGCGTCCTCGCCGTTGCCTTCCTCGGCATCCAGCCGCACCACGCTGACCAGGTTCTCGTCGGCGGGCAGGCGGATCAGGGTCACGCCCTGGGTGTTCCGGCCAAGCTGCGAGACTCCCGCCACACGGGTACGCACCAGCGTGCCCTGGTTGGAGATCAACATCAGCTCGTGGTCTTCGGTGACCTGCACCGCGGCGACCAGCGCGCCGTTGCGCTCGGAGCACTGGATACCAATCACGCCCTGGGTGCCACGGCCCTTCTTGGTGAACTCCTCCAGCGGCGTGCGCTTGCCGTAGCCACGCTCGGTGGCGGTGAGCACATCACCCTCGGCGGCTACGATCAGCGAGACCACCTCGGCCCCGTCGGCCAGGCGCATGCCGCGCACGCCGGTGGCGGTGCGGCCCATCGAACGCACGGTGTTCTCGTCGAAGCGGTTGACCTTGCCATTGGAGGCGAACAGCAGGATGTCGCTGTTGCCATTGGTGATGGCGACCCCCACCAGCGCGTCGCCCTCGTCGAGGTTGATCGCGATCTTGCCGCGCTGCAGCTGGAAGGCGAACTCGGTCAGCGGCGTCTTCTTGACCGTGCCGCTCCTGGTGGCGAAGAACACGTAGCAATCCGGGCTGTACTCGCGGATCGGCAGCACCGCCTGGACCTTTTCGCCCTCGGCCAGCGGCAGCAGGTTGACGATCGGCTTGCCGCGCGCTCCCGGACCGGCCTCGGGCATCTGGTAGACCTTGAGCCAGTAGACGCGGCCGGTGCTGGTGAAGGTCAGCAGCGTGTCGTGGGTATTGACCACCCACAACTGCTCGACGAAATCCTCGTCCTTCAGCGCCGAGGCCGAACGGCCCTTGCCACCACGCTTCTGCGCACGGTAGGTGCTGGCCGGCTGGCGCTTGACATAACCGGTGTGCGACAGCGTGACGACCATGTCCTCCGGCGCGATCAGGTCGAGGACGTTGAGGTCCTCCTGCGAATGCTGGATCTCGGTGCGGCGATCGTCGCCATACTCGGCCTTGATCGCCTCGAGCTCCTCGCGGATGAGCTTCAGCAGAACGTCCGGGTTCTCGAGGATCTCGATCAGGCCGCGGATGGTGTCCAGGATCTGCCGGTACTCGTCGGACAGCTTCTCCTGCTCCAGCCCGGTCAGGCGGTGCAGGCGCATGGCCAGGATTTCCTGCGCCTGCACTTCGGACAGCTGGTAGCCGTCCCCCTTCAGGCCATCGCGCGGGTCCATGTCCTCCGGCCGCGAGGCATCGGCGCCGGCGGCGGCGAGCAGCGTGCCGACCATGCCCGGCTGCCACTTGCGCGCCAGCATGCGCTCGCGCGCTTCGGCGGGCGACGCCGAGCTTCGGATCAGCTCGATCATCTCGTCGATATTGGCCAGCGCGACGGTAAGGCCTTCGAGGATATGGGCACGGGCGCGCGCCTTGCGCAGTTCGAAGATGGTCCGGCGGGTCACCACCTCGCGGCGATGGCGGATGAACGCCTCCAGGATCTCCTTGAGGTTGAGCAGCCGCGGCTGGCCGTCCAGCAGCGCCACCATGTTGATGCCGAAGGTCACCTGCAGCTGCGTCTGCAGGAACAGGTTGTTGAGCACCACGTCGGCCATCGCGTCGCGGCGCACTTCGATCACGACGCGCATGCCGTCCTTGTCGGACTCGTCGCGCAGCTCGCTGATCCCCTCGATCTTCTTTTCCTTGACCAGCTCGGCGATCTTCTCGATCAGCCGCGCCTTGTTCACCTGGTAGGGCAGCTCGTGGACGAGGATCGTCTCGCGGCCGTTGGCCTCGGTCTCGATCTCGGTGCGCGCGCGCACCAGGATGCGGCCGCGACCGGTGCGGTAGGCCTCGACGATGCCGGCGGCGCCGTTGATGATGCCGGCGGTCGGGAAATCCGGACCCGGGATGTACTGCATCAGCTCGTCGACCGACAGCGACGGCTCGTCGATCAGCGCGATGGTGCCGGCGATCACCTCGTTGAGGTTGTGCGGCGGCACGTTGGTGGCCATGCCGACGGCGATGCCGGCCGAGCCGTTGATCAGCAGGTTCGGCACGCGGGTTGGCAGGACCAGCGGCTCCTGCTCGGACTCGTCGTAGTTCGGCCCGAAGTCGACGGTTTCCTTGTCGATGTCGGCCAGCAGCTCGTGCGTGAGGCGCGACATGCGCACCTCGGTGTAACGCATGGCCGCGGCGTTGTCGCCGTCGACCGAACCGAAGTTGCCCTGGCCGTCGACCAGCATGTAGCGCAGCGAGAAGGGCTGGGCCATGCGCACGATCGCGTCGTAGACGGACGCGTCGCCGTGCGGGTGGTACTTACCGATCACGTCACCGACCACGCGGGCCGATTTCTTGTAGGGCTTGTTCCAGGCGTTGCCCAGTTCGTTCATCGCGAACAGTACGCGGCGGTGCACGGGCTTCAGGCCGTCACGCACGTCCGGAAGGGCGCGTCCCACGATCACGCTCATGGCGTAATCGAGGTAGCTCTGGCGCATCTCGTCTTCGATGTTGACGCGGATGACTTCTTTGGCGAGTTCTGCCATCAATCGGCTTCCCAGTGGCTTCCGTGGAACCAGAAAAAGGCCGCGCGACAGGCGCTTCAAACGCACGCTCGCGCGGCCCTCAAGCAATCGTGAAATTGTACCACGAATGCATTTGGAGCGCCTTGATTTTTACCTATGGAATCAGTTACTTAGACGGCCTGTTTTGACCGTCGGAAAAGCACGCCCCGCGCGGTCGCGAAATTCACCAGCGCGGCCACGGCGGAGCCGGCCGCCACGGCCAGCGCCGGCCACCGGCCGAGCCGTGCGAAGGACAGCAGCAGGCTCGCGTAGACGGCATAGTTCACGCATGCCCCCAGGCCCATCAGCGCCATCCAGTGCAGCCATTCGGCAAGCGGCGAACGCCCGCTGTCACGGTGCGCGAAGGTGTGCCGGCGGTTCCAGGTCCAGGTCACCGTAGCCGCCAGCAGGAAGGACAGCACGCGGGCGAGGTACGGATTCCATCCGCCCCAGCCGACCAACGCCTGCACGGTGCCGGCGTCCACCAGCAGGCCGAGTGCGCCGCCGATGGCGAACAGGCCGGCCTCGCGGCGAAGCCTCATCGGCCGAACATGGCCTGCATGGCCACCGTGCCCGGGTGTTCGATCACCCCTCGCTCGGTGACGATCGCGTCGATCAGCCCGGCCGGCGTGACGTCGAACACCGGGTTCCAGGCCTGCGCGCCTTCGACCACCGTGCGGCGCCCGCCGGTGGCGAGCAGTTCGTCGGCATGGCGCAGTTCGATCTCGATGGCCTCGCCATCGGGCGTGGCCATGTCCACCGTCGAGGAGGGCGCCACCACCATGAAGCGGACGCCATGGTGACGCGCGGCAATGGCCAGCTGGTAGGTCCCGATCTTGTTGGCGGTATCACCGTTGGCGGCGATGCGGTCGGCGCCGACGATCACCCATTGAACCCTGCCCGAGCGCATGAGGTGCGCAGCGGCCGAGTCGGCGATCAGGTGCGCGGGGATCCTGTCGCGCACCAGTTCGTACATGGTCAGACGCGCGCCCTGTTGCCAGGGACGCGTCTCCCCGGCGAACACCTCGTCGATGCGTCCGGCCGCCACGCCCGCACGGATGACGCCCAGGGCGGTGCCGTAGCCGGCGGTCGCCAGCGATCCGGTATTGCAGTGGGTGAGCACGCCGGAGCCGGGGGCAATCAGCGCAGCACCGAGCTCGCCCATGTGGCGGTTGGCCGCCAGGTCTTCGTCCTGGATCGCCTGCGCCTCGCGCTCGAGCGCAGCAGCGTCCGCCCCGCCGGCAATGCGCGCCTTCATGCGGTCGAGCGCCCACATCAGGTTGACCGCGGTCGGCCTGGCGGCGCGCAGCGTGGCCAGCACCTCGTCCAGCGGGATGCCCTGTTGCGCCGCCAGTACCACGCCCCATGCGGCCGCGATGCCGATCGCCGGCGCACCGCGCACCGCCAGGTCGCGAATGGCCTGGGTGACCTGGCCGGCGTCGCGGCACTCGATCCAGCGTTCTTCGGCGGGCAGCAGGCGCTGGTCGAGCAGGCACAGGCGATCGCCGCGCCACTGCACGGCGCGGATGGTGTCGTGCTCGCGGGGGGATTCGGTGGAGGCGTTCATGGGTCGGGCGAGGCGGGAATGACGTGAAAGCCTAGCATGCGGGCACGCACGCGCCGCGATCGCCAGACCCTAGGGTCGCTCGTGGTCGCGCAGCCAGCGGTGGATGGCCGGCGGCACCTCCCGCTGTGCGCGAGCGGAGACGTAGATGCCGATGTGGCCGCCCTTGAAGGCCAGCTCGGTGTAGTCGTCGCTGCCGATGTGGTGGCCGAGGGCGCGCGACGCGTCGGGCGGGACCAGGTGATCCTGCTCGGCGTAGATGTTGAGCACCGGCTGGGTGATCGCGGCCAGGTCCACCGGCTTGCCGCCTATGGTCAGGCCACCCTTGACCAGCTTGTTGCCCTGGAAGAAATCCTTGACGAACTCGCGGAACGCCTCGCCCGCCTGGTCGGGCGAATCGAAGATCCATCGCTCCATGCGCAGGAAGTTCTCCAGTTCCTGGCGGTTGTCCAGGATGTCGACCAGGTTGACGTACTTCTGCTGCAGCAGGCGCACCGGCTTGAGCGTCAGGTAGACCCAGTTCATCAGTGCCGCCGGGACGTTGCCCAGCGTGTCGACGAACAGGTCCACGTCGATGCCGCGCGCCCAGTGCGAAAGCATGTTGTCGGGCGTGTGGTAGTCCACCGGCGTGACCATGGTGACGAGGTTGGCAACCTTGGCCGGGTGCAGCGCCGTGTAGCACAACGAGAAGGCCCCGCCCTGGCAGATGCCCAGCAGGTCGACCGCCTCCACGCCGGCCTGCGCGCGCACCGCATCGACGCAGCGATCGAGATAGCCGTCGATGTAGTCCTCCAGCGTCAGCCAGCGGTCGGCACCGTCCGGATAGCCCCAGTCGATCAGGTACACATCCTCACCCTGCGCCAGCAGGTTTCGCACCAGCGAACGGTCGCTCTGCAGGTCGGTCATCCAGACCGTGTTGACCAGCGCATAGACGATCAGGAGCGGGGTTCTGGAGGTCGGTTTGCGCTCTCCCCGCATGCGCCAGAGGGTGAGCTTGTCCTCCCGGTAGACGAGCTCTCGCGGGGTCGCCGCATAGGCCGGCTCGGGCAGGCCGCGCAGGCTGCCCGGGCCAGCGGCGAGCTTGCGCTGAAAGGTGGTGATCTCTTCGAGGATCCGGGCGGGATCCAGCGGTCCTGGCGTCTGCATGGGCGGGCTCAGCGCGGCTTGGGCGGTGCGCGACGGGGAGTGGATTTCGAGGCGGGCCTGACCTTGGCCCGCGCCGTGGGCTTGGCGGACGCTTTGCGTTCGGACGTCTTTACCGCTGCCTCGTCGCGGGCGGCCTCCCGCATCCGGCGCAGTTCGCGGCGAAGTTCCTGCAGACGCTGGCCAAGCGTGGCGACTTCGCTGCGGGTCGGCAGACCTACCTCGCGGCACCATTGCTCCATCTGCTGCTGCTGCAACTGACGCACGCGCATCTGCGTGTTGCCCTGCGCCGCATAGGCCTCGCGAAACTCGTCCGACAGCGCGATCTCCGCATAGGCCTCTTCCACCGCATCGACCCACAGGTCGTACATGGCCTTGAGCGAATCGACCTGGAAGCCGGGCTCGGCCAGCTTGCGCTGCATCCGCTCGGCGCCTTGCGCCTGTGCGCGGGCGAGCAGTTCCTGGTAGCGCGCGCTGGCCTGCTGGTGGTCGAGCAGCGCACGGAGAATTGCCTGCTGCCGGGCCTGCTGTTCGCGCGAGTAGCCGAAGGCGGGCGTGTCGAGCAGTCCGCGCAGCGCGTCGAGTCCGAACGGCGGCGCACCCGCGCCGGGCATGGTCCATTGGCCGAACGGCGCAACCGGCGGTGAGACATGGCCGCCCTGCCCGGTCATCGAGGCGGCAGCCTGCTGCATCCAGTCGAGATAACCCTTGAGACCATCCACGCCCGGTGCCGGCGGCGGGGCGGCGGGCGCCGGCGCGGGGCCAGCCCAGGAGCGGCTCCAGGCGTCCCATACCTGGCGACCCAGGGCTTCGAAGTCGGCGGGGTTCTGCGCGGTCACGGGCATGCCTTGCTTGGGATCGGGGGGATCGTAGCAAAAGCCGCATCGGGGCAGGCTTCCGTCGTGGTGGTGGAAGGATGGGCTGAGACCCGCCCTGCACGGAACTGGCAAAAAAAAAGCGGGCCAGAGGCCCGCTTTTTTGATTTGGATCGGAGTGCTTGCCGCCAGCCCCGACCCCTCACCCCGGCCCTCTCCCCGGCGGGGAGAGGGAGCAAGGGCTTCAGCCGTTGGCAGCTTCGTCCTCGGCCACGGCCTTCATGGACAGGCGGATACGGCCCTGCTTGTCCACTTCCAGCACCTTGACCTTCACGATGTCGCCTTCCTTGAGCTTGTCGGAGACCTTCTCGACGCGCTCGGAGGAGATCTGCGAGACGTGCACCAGACCGTCCTTGCCCGGCATGATCGTCACGAACGCGCCGAAATCCATCAGCTTGGCGACCTTGCCCTCGTAGATGCGGCCCGGCTCGACGTCGGAGACGATCTGTTCGATGCGCTTCTTGGCCTCGTCGGCCGCCAGGCGGTTGACCGAGGCGATGATCACGGTGCCGTCGTCGCTGATGTCGATCGTGGTGCCGGTCTCTTCGGTGATCGAGCGGATGGTGGCGCCGCCCTTGCCGATGACCTCGCGGATCTTGTCCGGATGGATCTTGATGGTGAGCAGGCGCGGGGCGTATTCGCTCATCTCCGAACGCGGCGTGCTGATGACCTTGGCCATCTCGCCCAGGATGTGCAGGCGGCCACGCTTGGCCTGGGCCAGCGCCACCTTCATGATCTCCTCGGTG
>NZ_DASSES010000180.1:0-10489 GCF_035695185.1 Frateuria sp. | reverse complement strand
TTCGAACTCGCCGGTGTTGCGGATCGGGCCTTCGCCCTGGATCACTTCGCCCTTGCCGACCTTGTGGCCGGTGGCTTCCAGCGCCTCGGCGATCTCGCGCGGGCCGACCGAACCGTACAGCTTGCCTTCCGGGCTGGCGTGAGCGGTGATGGTCACCTCGGCGCCTTCCAGCTTGGCCTTGCGGGACTCGGCGTCGGACAGCAGCGCGTTGGCCTTGGCCTCGTACTCGGCACGGCGCTTCTCGAAGGCTTCGAGATTGGCGGCGTTGACCGGCACGGCCTTGCCCTGCGGAAGGAGGTAGTTGCGACCGTAGCCGGGCTTGACCTTGACCTTGTCGCCAAGATTGCCGAGGCCGCGGACTTTCTCGAGAAGAATCAGTTCCATGGGTATTTCCTTTCGTTAGCACCGGTCAGGCCGGCGCAGCCGTGGACGGTTGTCCGAAGTGCCGTCTTTGCTCCTCTCCCCTCGCCGTCGTCACTGACGAGGGAGAAGGTCGGGGTGAGGGGCGGGCTCGCAGGGAAAGCGATCAGAGCGACGCTTTGATCAGAACCCTGCAAAACCTTGGCCCCTCATCCGCCCCCTCGGGGCGCCTCCTCCCCGGTGGGGAGAAGGACAGTTGCTCAGACGTCGTGGTTGTCGGTGTACGGCAGCAGCGCCAGGAAGCGGGCGCGCTTGATCGCGGTGGCCAGCTGACGCTGGTAGCGCGCCTTGGTGCCGGTGATGCGGCTGGGCACGATCTTGCCGTTCTCGGTGATGTACTGGCGCAGCGTGTTGAGATCCTTGTAGTCGATCTCCTTCACGTTTTCGGCCGTGAAGCGGCAGAACTTGCGGCGGCGGAAGAACTTGGACATGGGTCAGTGCTCCTGGATCAGTCGCTGTCGCGATCGTTGTCGCGGTCATCGCGCTCGCGGCGCGCCGGACGGTCGTCACCGTCGCCATCGTCGTCGCGGCGGCGCGAGGACTTGGCGTCATCCTTTTCCTTCGACTTCAGGATGAAGGACGGCTCGGTGTCGGCCTCGTCGCGCTTGATGACCAGGTGGCGCAGCACCGCGTCGTTGAAGCGGAAGCCCGACTCCAGCTCGTTCAGCGCGTTCTGGCCCACTTCGATGTTGAGCAGGACGTAGTGCGCCTTGGCCAGGTTCTCGATCGGGTAGGCCAGCTGGCGACGGCCCCAGTCCTCCAGACGGTGGACCTTGCCACCGTCGGCCTCGATCAGCGCCTTGTAGCGGTCGATCATGGCCGGGACCTGCTCGCTCTGGTCAGGGTGGACCAGGAACACGATTTCGTAATGACGCATGGTCATTTTGGTGTTGGCTCCTTGTGGATGCGGCCCCGAAGGGCCTCGCAGCCTCCCGCCGGATGCGGTGAGGCAAGTACCCGCCCGCGCCTGTGCGGCATGGACAGAAGCGGAAGTGTATCGCGCCCCGGTGCGCGGCGTAAAGTCAGGTCGGCAGGGGCCCTGCCGTCGTGCCGCGGAGCCGCGCCCAAGGGCGGTCCCGATGCTTCACCCGACCGTAAAGCTCTCCCCGCACCCGCACTCCCCCGTGGCATTGGGGTTGTGGAACACGAACGCGGCATTGAGGCCCTGGCGGCGGAAATCGATCACCGTACCGTCGACCATAGGCAGGCTCTTGGCGTCCACGATCAGACGGATGCCGTCCACGTCGAGGGTCCGGTCATCCGGGCGCGCCGCGTCGGCCAGGTCGACCACGTAGGCGAAGCCCGAGCAGCCGGTGCGCTTGACGCCGAAACGCACGCCGACCGCCTCGGGCGTCTGGGCGAGGAACTGGTGAATGCGCTCGCGCGCGGGGGGAGTGATCGAAATGCTCATGGCGTGAAGGTGAAGAAGGCCGCGGGCCTACATTATCATGTGGGTTTGCCCCGACGCGCCGTCCAGTCCGGCGCGGCGAAATCGAACACGACAGCGTCCAGATGCGGCGCGTGCGCAGGAGTTTCAATCCCATGGCGGTTACCAGCCCGACGTTGTGCAGCGTCAAGCAGGCCCTTTCCGGCGCCATCGAAGCCGGCAGCACCGTGACCGTGCGCGGCTGGGTGCGCACGCGGCGGGACTCGAAGGCGGGCCTGTCCTTCGTCAACGTCAGCGACGGCTCCTGCTTCGACCCAATCCAGGCGGTGGCGCCGGCCACACTGCCCAACTACGAGAGCGAGATCAGGCACCTGACCGCCGGTGCCGGCGTGATCGTCACCGGCACGCTGGTGCCCTCGCAGGGCAAGGGCCAGGCGTTCGAGATCCAGGCCAGCGATGTGACCGTCACCGGTCTCGTGGACGACCCGGAGACCTACCCGATCCAGCCCAAGCAGCATTCGATGGAGTTCCTGCGTGAGGTCGCGCACCTGCGCCCGCGCACCAACCTGTTCGGTGCGGTCACGCGCGTGCGCCACACGATGATGATGGCGATCCATCGCCACCTGACCGCCGAAGGCTTCTTCTGGGTCAACACGCCGATCATCACGACCTCCGACGCCGAGGGCGCCGGCGATATGTTCCGGCTGTCCACGCTGGACCTGGCCAACCTGCCCCGCACGCCCGACGGCAAGGTCGACTTCCGCAAGGATTTCTTCGGCCGCGAGGCCTTTCTCACCGTCTCCGGCCAGCTCAACGTCGAGGCCTACTGCCTGGCGATGAGCAAGGTCTACACCTTCGGCCCGACCTTCCGCGCGGAGAACTCCAACACCCCGCGCCACCTGGCCGAGTTCTGGATGATCGAACCGGAGATCGCCTTCGCCGACCTGGCCGCCGACGCGGACTGCGCGGAGCGCTTCCTCAAGGCGATCTTCAAGGCCGTGCTGGAGGAGCGCGCCGACGACATGGCCTTCTTCGCCGAGCGCGTGCTGCCCGAGGCGGTCACTCGCCTGGAGAACTTCATCGCCCAGCCGTTCGAGCGCATCGACTACACCGACGCGATCGCGATCCTGAAGAACTCCGGCCAGAAATTCGAATACCCGGTGGCCTGGGGCGTGGACCTGCAGACCGAGCACGAGCGCTACCTCGCCGAGAAGCACGTGGGACGCCCGGTGGTGGTGATGAACTACCCCGAGGCCATCAAGGCCTTCTACATGCGCCTGAACGACGACGAGAAGACCGTCGCCGCAATGGACGTGCTGGCGCCGGGCATCGGCGAGATCATCGGCGGCAGCCAGCGCGAGGAACGGCTGGACTATCTCGACCGCCGCATGACCAAGTTCGGCCTGGACCTGACCACCTACGGCTGGTACCGCGACCTGCGCCGCTACGGCACCGTCCCGCACGCCGGCTTCGGTTTGGGCTTCGAACGCCTGCTGTGCTATGTGTGCGGCCTCTCCAACATCCGCGACGCGATCCCCTACCCGCGCGCCGCCGGATCCGCAGACTTCTGATCGCCATGCTTCGCCGCCTCCCGCCGACACTCCTGCTGGTCGCCCTCACCCTGCTGCTTGGCGCATGCCACGCCGTCAACGTGCTGGTTCCGCCCAACCTGCGCCCGCCGACCGATACCGGCAATGCGCTCGAACAGGCCAAGCTGCGGCTGCAGCAGGCCACGCCCTGCTGCAGCAGTTTCGCGGATTTCTCCTACCTGACCCCGCTGCCTTGGCGGCCGAAGAAGTTCGAGCTCGGCCCTGGCAGCATGGTGGCCAGCCTCAATGGCGTGCGCAGCTACTTCCTCGCCTTCCGCCTGCCCACCGACGTCAAGCTGCCTTACCGGGTCGCGCTCAAGTCGGAATTGAACGGCCGCTGGCTGCACTCGAGCTACCTGTTCGCGCCGACCACCGTACTGCTGGACGCCGCGTTCCAGCCGATCGACTCGCAGGACGTACGGTTGTGCGAGTACATGGGCTGGAGCAATGCGACCACCGGCGCGTTCGGCCAGCTCAAGGTGGCCAGCGACAAGGCACGCTACCTGGTGGTCTACAGTTCGGCCGACCAGCAGGCCGGCGACACCTACTGGGAACAGTCGCCCGCCACATTCTCGGCCGAGGCGCCGGTGCAGATGACCTCCAACGGCAGCTTCCGCATCCAGCACGGGCCTGACGGCACCATCTGGATCGGGATGATGAACGAGACCTACGCCAAGGCAGTGGAGAACGGCATCTGCGACAAGGCCCCCGAAGGCAAGGGCCTGCTCAACACGTTGCGCACCGCCCTGCCCACGCACTGGAGCAAGAGCGGATCGTGAACTCCCTCGTCGCGCTTTATCTCCTGCTCCTGGCCGGTGGCATCGTCTGCTTCGTGCTCTATTACCTGGCGCAGTACCGGATCGCCCGGCTGCTACGCGAGCGTCACCCGCAGCAATGGAAGATCATCGCCGAGCCCGAGCAGGGACGGCCCAGCGGCATGCGCACCTGGATGCGCATGCAGCACGTGTTGCGCTCCTCGCAGCCGCGCCTGCCCGAGCTGCTTCGGGACGACGCGATCACCCGCTGGTTCGGACTCTGGCGGGTGACCCCGTGGCTGGCGTGGGGCTGCTGGTTCGCGGCCATGTTCCTGCAGTGGAAGGCGCGCTGACGTGATCCGGCCTCTTCGGCAGCCCTTGGTGGGCAACGCCGGGTAGAGGTGGAACGCGGAAGGCGGCCGGGGATCGAGCAGCCACGGCGGCGTGGCGCCACGGTGTCACGTCCAACCCAAGGAGGCATTCGATGCAACTGGATCTCACGGGCCGCCACGCACTGGTCTGCGGCGCATCGCAGGGCATCGGACGGGCCAGCGCCATCGAACTGGCGGACCTGGGTGCCACCGTCACCCTGCTCTCGCGCTCGCCCGGCCCGCTCGAGGAACTGGCGGCGCAACTGCCACGCCCGCACGGCCAGGACCATCGCTGGCAGGCGGTCGACATGCTCGACACCACGCGCCTGCAGGGCGTGGTCACCGACCTGGCCGCGGCCGGCCCGGTGCACATCCTCGTCAACAATACCGGCGGCCCGCCTGGCGGCCCGGCGCACACCGCCGACCCGGCGGCCTTCGAGGCGGCCTTCCGCCAGCACCTGATCGCCGGCCAGGCGATGGTGCAGGCGCTGTTGCCGGGCATGCGCGAGGCGGGCTTCGGTCGCATCGTCAATGTCATCTCCACCTCGGTGAAAGAGCCGATCCCCAACCTGGGTGTCTCCAACACCGTGCGCGCCGCCGTCGCTGCCTGGGCCAAGACGTTGTCCGGCGAGCTGGCCGCCGACGGCATCACCGTGAACAACGTGCTGCCCGGCTACACCCGTACCGGCCGGCTGGACAGCCTGCTCGGGACGCAGGCGAAGACCAGCGGGCGCAGCGAGAACGACATCGCCCGCGACCTGATGGCGACCATTCCGGCCAGGCGTTTTGGGGAACCGGCCGAGGTCGCCGCCGTGATCGCGTTCCTGTGTACGCCGGCGGCCGCCTATGTCAACGGCGTCAGCATCGCCGTCGACGGTGGACGCACCCGCGCGCTCAGCTGAGCGGACCGGTCCCGCTCCCCGCCGGCAGGGGGAAACAGGGGCTGCCCACGTCCCGACCCTGCATACGCTGCCGTCCGGTGCAATCCCAACCCCCAGGTCGTAAGCTTGCACGGATGCCTTTCCTGCGCCTTGCCAACCTGATCGACGGCCGCCTCGCCGGTCCGCGGGCAAACCGTTGGCTGGATGTCCACGACCCGGCGACCGGCGAGGTTTTTGCCCACTGCCCGGACTCCGACGCCGACGACGTGGCGGACGCCGTGGCCGCCGCCAGCCGCGCTGCACCGGCCTGGGCGCACATGCCGGTCGAGCAGCGCGCGCGACTGCTCGATCGCCTCGCCGACCTGATCGAACAGGACCTGGATGCCTTCGCCGCACTCGAGTCGAGCGACAGCGGCAAGCCGCTCGCGCTGGCGCGCGGCCTCGACATCCCGCGCGCGGTCAGCAACCTGCGTTACTTCGCCGCCGCGATCCAGGGCTGGGACAGCCAGTCGCACGCCATGGCACTGGGCCAGCCGGGCACCGGCGCAATCAACTACACCCTGCGCCAGCCGCTGGGCGTGGTCGGCTGCATCAGTCCGTGGAATCTGCCGCTGTACCTGTTCACCTGGAAGATCGCGCCGGCGCTCGCCGCCGGCAACGCGGTGGTGGCCAAGCCTTCCGAGATAACGCCCTGCACCGCCGCACGACTAGCCGGGCTCAGCATCGAAGCCGGCTTTCCGCCAGGCGTGCTCAACATCGTGCAGGGGCGTGGCCCCAGCGTGGGCCAGCCGCTGGTCGAGCACCCCGACGTCAAGGCGATCTCCTTCACCGGCAGCACCGCGACGGGTGCGGCCATCGCCGCGACCGCGGCGGCGCGATTCAAGAAGGTTTCGCTCGAGATGGGGGGCAAGAATCCCGCCATCGTGTTCGCCGATGCGGATCTCTCCGAGGCCAACCTCGACACCATCGTGCGCTCGGGCTTCGCCAACCAGGGAGAGATCTGCCTGTGCGGCTCGCGCCTGCTGGTGCAGCGCTCGATCTACGAGCGTTTCCGCGAGCGTTACCTGGCGCGCGTACGGCAACTGGTCGTGGGCGATCCAACCGAGCCCGGCACGAACCTCGGCGCGCTGGTGTCCCGGGCGCACTTCGACAAGGTGGTCGGCTGCATTGCCCAGGCCCGCGCGGAGGGGGCCTCCGTGCTGTGCGGCGGCGAAGCCGTGCGGCTGTCCGGCCGCTGCGCCAACGGCTGGTTCGTCGCGCCCACCGTGCTCGAGGGCCTGCCCAACGCTTCGGCCACCCACCAGACCGAGATCTTCGGCCCGGTCGTAGGCCTGATCCCGTTCGAGGACGAGGCCGAAGCCGTCGCACTGGCCAACGACAGCCGCTACGGCCTGGCCGCCTCGGTGTGGACGCAGGACCTGTCGCGCGCGCACCGGGTCGCGGCGGCGCTCGACTTCGGCATCGTCTGGACCAACTGCTGGCTGCTGCGCGACCTGCGCACGCCGTTCGGCGGCGTGAAGCAATCGGGCCTGGGCCGCGAGGGGGGCACCGAGGCGCTGGCCTTCTTCACCGAGCCGAAGAACATCTGTATCCGCTACTGACCTGGAATTCCCATGCCGCACACCTTGAAGGACCTGCTTGCCAACAACCGCCGTTGGGCCGCCAGCGTCACCGCCGCCGACCCGCACTTCTTCGAACGGCTGTCCGAGCAGCAGGCGCCGAAATACCTGTGGATCGGCTGCTCCGACTCGCGCGTGCCCGCCACGCAGATCGTCGACCTGCCGCCGGGCGAGATCTTCGTCCACCGCAACGTGGCGAACGTGGTGGTGCACACCGACCTCAACGCGCTGAGCACCATCCAGTTCGCGGTCGATGTGCTCAAGGTCGAACACATCCTGGTGGTCGGCCACTACGGCTGCGGCGGCGTGGGTGCCGTCTTGCGCGAGGACCGCATGGGCCTGATCGACAACTGGCTGCGCCATGTCAAGGACGTCGCGTTCAAGCACGACGCCTCGCTGCAGCCGCAGGTTCCCTTCACCGCCCGCCATGAACGCCTGTGCGAGCTCAATGCGATCGAGCAGGCACTCAACGTGTGCGGTACCAGCATCGTGCAGGATGCCTGGGAGCGTGGCCAGAAGCTGGCCGTGCACGCCTGGATCTACGGCCTCACCGACGGCCACATGCACGATCTCGGCCTGGTCGTCACCGGCCGCGAGGGCATGGGCGAGGCTTATCGCAAGGCGCTGGACGGCCTCGCCGAGCGCTGGCAGGCCCAGGCATGAACGAGGGCATCCGCACCGCGACGGCGCCGGCGCCGGTGGGCGCCTACCCGCATGCGCGGCGGGTGGGCAATCTGCTGTTCCTCTCCGGTGTCGGCCCGCGCGAGCCGGGCACGAACCGGGTGCCGGGGAACGTCCACGAGCACGATGGCAGCCTCGCCGCCTACGACATCGAGGCGCAGTGCCGGCAGGTGTTCGCCAACGTGCGCGCGGTGCTGGAGGCCAGCGGTGCACGCTGGGAGGACCTGGTCGACGTGACCGTGTTCCTGACCGACATGGCGCGCGATTTTGCGGTCTACAACAAGCTCTATGCCGAGTACTTCGCCGGCGTCGATGCCTGCCGCACCACGGTGGGCATCAGCGCACTGCCGACCCCCATCGCGATCGAGCTGAAGTGCACCGCGGCGCTGCCCGCCGAGCGCTGAAACAAGGAGCCCCGCCGGCGGCGCCGGCGGGGCCCATGCCCAACCCGACTGCTTACTTGCCGGCGGCCGGCTTTTCCGCCGTCTTCTTCATGGCCTTGTGGGCGTGATGATGGTGGTGGGCCGTGGCCTTCTTCGGGGCAGCGGCGGCCTGCGCGGTCTTGGTCGCCGCCTTCGGGGCAGCATCCTGGGCCAGCACTGCACCGGAAAGGGCCACACCCGCCACGAGCAGGGAAGCGATCACGAGCTTACGCATATCGAAAACCTCGGAACTGGAAAGCCGCGGACCCGGCCGGAACCCGGCATCGCGGGCGGCGCGGCGAGCGCACGATGCGGCGTCCGACGGATACGGCAACTGAACACCCGCAGCCTTCCCACGCACGCCGATCGCGCCCGGCCCTTGACTTGCGACGTGCCCTCCGTCCGACGAAGGAACTTGCGTCAGGCAAGGCAGGCGCGCAGCAGCGGCTCGATGGCGGCGCGCAGCACGACGGCCTTGTCTTCGTCCCAGGCGAAGCTGTCCTCGTCCATGTAGTTGCACTGGGTCATTTCCAGCTGCACCGCGTCGACGCCTTGGTTTGGACGGCCATACTGCCGGGTGATATAGCCCCCCTTGAAGCGGCCGTTTACCGCGAAATCGAAACGATCCTGCGCACGCAGCACGTGCTCCAGCCGCTGCTGCAGCGACGGCGAGCAGCTCGTTCCGTCGGCGGTACCGAGGTTGAGATCCGGCAGTCGTCCGTCGAACAGCATCGGCACGCGGCTGCGGATCGAGTGGCCTTCCCACAGCACCACCCGCCCATGCAACGCGCGCAGCCGCGCCAGCTCCTGCTGCAAGGCCTGGTGATAGGGCCGCCAGTACGCCTCGATGCGGCGCTGGATCTCGGCGGCGTCCGGCTCATGCTCCGACGCCAGAAACAGCGGCTCGCCATCGAAGCCGACGGTCGACACCAATCCGGTTTCCCTGCGCCCGGGGTACAACGCCTGGCCATCGGCCGGCCGGTTGAGATCGGCCACGTAGCGCGAGGCGAGCGGGCGCAGCAGGCTCGCGCCCAGCGCCTGCGCCAGCGGGGCGTACAGGCGGGTGACGTGCCAGTCGGTGTCCGGCGATCGCCGCGCGCGCGGATGCATGCGCGAGGCGATCTCGTCGGGAATGTGGCTGCCGTCGTGCGGCAGGCTGATCAGCAGCGGGGCGCTGCCCCGGTCGAAGCGGAAGATGTCCATCGCGGCAGTGTAGCGACTAGTGCATCAACAGCATTTCCTCGCCCGAGGTCGGGTGGATCGCCACGGCCTCTCGCAGCTCACGCCGGGTCAGGCCCTGGCGCATGGCCACCGCAAAGCCCTGCAGCATTTCATCCACGCCCGGGCCCAGTGCATGCATGCCCAGCACGCGCTCGTCGTCGCCGGTGCAGACGATCTTCATCACGGTCGGGGCGGTGTGTCCGGCAACCGCGAACTGCAACGGCACGAAGCGCTTGCAGTAGACCTGCACCGCATCGCCATGGCGCGCGCGCGCCTGCGCCTCGGTCAACCCGATCATGCCCAGTGGCGGGTCGGCAAACACTACCGTGGGGATCGCCTGGTAATCGAAGTGCGCCTGCGGCTGGCCGCCGAACAGGCGCTCGATCAGGGCATAGCCGGCGGCGACCGCTACCGGCGTGAGCGCCGGACAGGCGGTGACATCGCCCAGCGCGGTGATGCCCGGCACGCTGGTGTTCTGGTGCGTATCGACCTCGATGAAACCCTTGGCATCGCGCGCCACACCGAGCGCTTCCAGCCCGAGCCCGTCGCTGTTGGGCACCCGCCCGACCGCCCACAGCACGGCCTCGAACGGACCGTGCGCGCCGCCATGGGCGTCATCGAGCAGCAAAGCGCCCGGCTCGCCGCGGGCAGCGGTCACGTTGCTTTCGGCGGTGATGCGGATGCCCTGCGCGCGCATCTGCGCTGCCAACGCCAGGGTGAGTTCGGCGTCGAAGCCGTCCAGCAGTTGCTTGCGGATCAGCAACTCCACTTCGCAGCCCAGCGCGCGCAGCAGGCAGGCGAACTCGACGGCGACGTAGCCCCCGCCCACGATACCGATCGAGCGCGGCAATGCGCTCAGCGAAAACACGTCGTCGGAGACCATGCCGAGCTCGAAGCCGGGCAGCGGCAGGCGCCGTGGCCGCGCTCCGGTGGCGATGACCACCTGCGGCGCGCGGTACCGCATGTCGCCGGCCAGCACGGTATCGCGCGCCACCAGTCGCCCTGCCGCACCGACCCACGCCACGTCCACCTCGCCCAGCCGCTGCGCGTAGCGCTGGCGGATGCCTTCGATATAGCGATCGCGCAGGCCGCGGAAACGGTCCCAGTCCAACCGGCCCGGGGTGAGGGCGAAGCCGTAGTCCG
>NZ_DASSES010000179.1:0-21304 GCF_035695185.1 Frateuria sp. | reverse complement strand
GATGGAGGGCAAGAGCTACATCGGGGAGCTTTCCGGCAAACCGAAGGAGAAGGAATCCCTGCTCGGCCTGCTCAAGGGGCTGAAGGTGCTGCGCCAGCGCTACGGCCACGTCGCGCTCAATTTCGGCGAGCCGATCGAGCTGACCCCGCTGCTGGACGCGGCCAGCAGCGGCTGGCGCGCCGCCAGCGGCGATCCGGACGCCAAGCCCGAGTGGCTGGGCCGCGTGGTGGACGACCTCGCGGAACGCATCCAGGTCAACATCAACCGCGCCGCCGACGTCAACCCGATCAACCTGCTGGCGCTGGCACTGCTGGCCACGCCCAAGCACGCGATGGCCGAGAACGACCTGCTGGCGCAGCTGGAGCTGACCCGCGCACTGCTGGTCGAGCTGCCCTACTCCGACCGCATCACCGTAACGCCGATGGATCCGCCCGCGATCATCGCCTACGGCGAGCAGATGGGCTGGATCCGCCGCGTGCGCCATCCGCTGGGCGACGTGCTGAAAGCCGACGACGAGAACGCGGTGCTGCTTTCGTACTTCCGCAACAACGTGCTGCACCTGACCGCGACCGCGGCATGGGTGTCCTGCTGCTTCCTGAACAACCGGCGCATGACGCGCGCCTCGATGCTGCGCCTGGGCCGGATCATCTACCCGTTCATCCAGGGCGAGCTGTTCCTGCCCTGGGACTCGGACGGCTTCGTGGCGCAGATGCAGGGCACCATCGACTTCTTCGTGCGTCGCGGCCTGCTGGAGGCTTCCGCCGACGGCCGCGTGCTCGAGCGCGGGCCGGGCCAGGACGATGCCGCGTTCCAGCTCAAGACCATCGCGCGCAGCCTGATCCAGGCGTTCGAGCGCTACTACATCACCATCGCCGCGCTGGCCAAGAACGGCCCGCACACCACCAGTGCGGGGGAGCTGGAGAACGCCTGCGCGCTCACCGCGCAGCGGCTGTCGCTGCTCAACGAGCAGTCGGCGCCGGAGTTCTTCGACAAGGCGCTGTTCCGCGGCTTCATCCAGAAGCTGCGCGAGCAGAGGATCGTGTGGACCGACGAGGGCGGCAAGCTGGACTACGACCGCGCGCTGGAGGACATGGTGCGCGACGCCCGCGTGATCCTGGCGCGCGAGGTTCGCCACTCGATCCTGAAGATCACCGGCGTGGACGGCGACATGGATGCCCCGCCCAAGCCGGTCACCCACGTGCCCGAGGACAGCGGCAGCGAGGACCTGCACCGGCGCCACGTCGAGGCCGAGCAGCATCAGCACGCGCACGGGCACGAGGGCAAGGACACCTAGGCCTGCCTTCCCGGGGCCGGCCTGTGCGGTGGCCGGACAAGCTGCCTATGATGGGCGCTCCCTCCAGAGGAAGCTGCCGATGACCGTTCGTCCCGTGCTTGCCCTCGCCGCCGTGCTGGCGGCCAGTCCCCTGCTCGCTGCCGAAGCGCCGGCCCAGGGCGCGTTGACCGTGCTGCATTGCCCGCACCTGCTCGACCCGGCGGCCGGCAAGCTGCTGGGCGAGACCACCCTGGTCGTCGACGCCGGGCGCATCCGTGAAATCCGTCCGGGCACCGCCGATGCCAGCAGCTACGCGGCCGAGGCCAAGGTGCACGGGAAGGCATTCCAGCTGGTCGACCTGACCGGCGACACCTGCCTGCCCGGCCTGATCGATGCGCACACCCACCTGACCTTCGAGACCAGCCCCACCGGCTACACCGACCAGTTCCGCTGGAATCCGGCCGACTACGCGATCCGCTCCACGGTGTACGCCAGGCGCACCCTGCTCGCCGGTTTCACCGCCGTGCGCAACCTCGGCGACGGCGACAACGAGTCGATCGCCCTGCGCAACGCGATCAATGCCGGCGTGGTGCCCGGCCCGCGGATCTTCACCGCGGGCGTGCCGATCGGCTCCACCGGCGGCCACGCCGATCCCACCGACGGTTACCGCCAGGATCTGGCCGGCAACCCGGGCCCCAAAGACGGCATCATCAACAGCCCCGCCGATGCGTGGAAGGCGGTGCGCCAGCATTACAAGGACGGGGTCGACGTGATCAAGATCATGCCCTCCGGTGGCGTGCTGGACGAGAGCTCCAGCGCCGACAACCCGCAGATGACGATCGAGGAGATCAAGGCCGTGGTCGCCGCCGCGCACGACTATGGCTTCACCGTGGCCGCCCACGCGCACGGCGCCGAAGCGATCCGCCGGGCCGTCCTGGCGGGCGTCGACTCGATCGAGCATGGCACCTTCATGGATGACGCGGACATGAAGCTCATGAAGGAGCACGGCACCTGGTACGTGCCCACCATCATCGCCGGCAAGTACGTCGAGCAGATGGCGGCCAAGCCCGGCTACTACCCGCCGCAGGTGGCGCGCAAGGCCAGGCAGGTCGGCCCGATCATCCTGGCCACCGCGGGCCGCGCCTATAAGGCGGGCGTGAAGATCGCCTTCGGTACCGACGCGGCGGTGTACCCGCACGGACAGAACGCCAAGGAGTTCGCGTACATGGTGCAGGCGGGCATGCCGCCGATGTACGTGATCCAGGCCGCGACCACCCATGCGGCCGCGCTGCTGCACAAGTCCGACGAGCTGGGCCAGATCCAGCCCGGCCGCCACGCCGACGTGATCGCCGTGCCCGGCAACCCGCTCGAGGACATCACGGCGCTGCAGCGGGTGGGCTTCGTGATGAAGGACGGCACGATCTACAAGCAGGACGGCAAACCCGTGCTGTAAACACCGTTGCCCCTCTCCCCCGCGGGGAGAGGGCCGGGGTGAGGGGCCGGCTCGCGGGAACCCGGCCCGGAAGGGCAAGCGGAGCCCCTCACTCCCGGCGGCACCGGCGAAGCGGAACCCGCGGGACACCAGCCCTTCCGTCACGGGCATGCCCGCACGGGCGGATGGCATACTCGCCGCTTCCGTCCCCGGAGAAAGACCCGCATGCGCGTGATTCCCGCCCTCGCCCTCGGCGCGTTCGTCCTGCCGCTGTCCGCCCTTGCCGCCGACCCGCATTCCTATGCGCAGCCCGACCAGGTGCGCGTGACCCACCTGGATCTCGACCTGGCGATCGACTTCCCGCACAAGGCGCTGGACGGTACCGCCACGCTGAGCCTGGACTGGAAGAGCCCCGGGGCGCCCGCACTGGTGCTGGACACCCGCGATCTCAAAGTCGCCAAGGTCGAGGGCCTGGACGCCACCGGACGCGCCACCGCGCTGAAGTTCGCGCTGGCACCCCGCGACAAGGAGCTTGGCAGCAAGCTCACCATCCAGGCGCCGAAGCATCCGGCCAAGGTACGCATCGTCTATGCGACCTCGCCGCAGGCTTCCGGCCTGCAGTGGCTGACACCCGCGCAGACGGCCGACCGAAAACTGCCTTTCATGTTCTCGCAGTCCGAGTCGATCCACGCCCGCTCGTGGGTGCCGCTGCAGGACTCGCCGGCGATCCGCTTCACCTATTCGGCGCACGTGACCGCGCCGAAGGACGTGCGCGTGGTGATGAGCGCGCTCAACGACGCAAAGCATCCGCTCGACGGCGACTTCCGCTTCGACCAGCCGCACCCGATCCCCTCCTACCTGCTGGCGATCGCAGCGGGCGACATCGCGGTC
Source organism: Frateuria sp. (assembly GCF_035695185.1). Taxonomy (GTDB): domain Bacteria; phylum Pseudomonadota; class Gammaproteobacteria; order Xanthomonadales; family Rhodanobacteraceae; genus Frateuria_A. The sequence continues at coordinate 17,708 of NZ_DASSES010000179.1, read as the reverse complement.
AGGGAGACCGGCCCGCGTTCGGCCGTCTATGCCGAGCCATCGGTGGTCGGCAAGGCGGCCCACGAGTTCGAGGACACCGAAAAACTGATCGAGGCGACCGAGACGCTCTACGGCCCCTACGCCTGGGGTCGTTACGACATCCTGGTACTGCCGCCCTCCTTCCCGTTCGGCGGCATGGAAAACCCGAACATGACCTTCGCCACGCCGACCGTGCTGGTCGGCGACAAGAGCCTGGTCTCGCTGGTGTCGCATGAACTGGCGCACTCCTGGTCGGGCAACCTGGTGACCGCCGCGAGCTGGCGCGACATCTGGCTCAACGAGGGCTTCACCACCTACGTGCAGGGCCGCATCACCGAGGCGGTCTACGGCAAGGCGCTGGCCGACGAGGAGGCGCTGCTGTCGGCCCGCGCACTGCAGAAGTCGATCGGCGAGATGCCCGAGAACACCCAGCGCCTGGCGCCCGAGCCACGCGGCATCGGCGCGGACGACGCGCTCTCCGACGTCGCCTACGACAAGGGCTCCTGGTTCCTGCGCACGCTCGAGCAGCGCTTCGGCCGCGCGACCTTCGACGCCTGGTTGAAGGCCTACTTCCACCGCCACGCCTTCACCTCGATCACCACCGAGCAGATGCTCGCCGACATGAAGGCCAACCTGTTCGACACGCACCCGGGCAAGATGGCCTGGGACGAGGCCAGGGCCTGGGTCTACCAGCCGGGCATCCCCAAGGATGCGCCGCTGCCGACGTCCGCCCGCTTCCAGGCGATCGACAGGGAGCGCGCGGACTTCCTCGCCGGCACGCTGGACGCGGCGCAGCTGGATGCCAAGGGCTGGAACACGCAGGAGTGGATGTACTTCCTCGACCGCCTGCCCGATGCGCCGCCGCTGTCGAAGATCAGGCAGCTCGATGCCGCCTGGCATCTCACCGGGACACCGAACGCCGAGATCGGCATGCGCTGGTACAGCCACGCCATCGCCGCCGGCGACAAGGGCGTGTGGGAAGACGCGCGCGAGCACATGACCCGGATCGGCCGCATGTACCTCACCCTGCCCGTGTACAAGGCCTTCGCCGCCACGCCCGCGGGCCTTGCCTATGCCGAGGCGGCCTACGCCCAGGCGAAGGACGGCTACCACCCGCTGACCCAGGGGGCGATCGAGTCGATCCTGCGCAAGGCCAAGGCCGGCAAGCAGTAAGCCACCGACTCCCTCCCCTGCTTGCAGGGGAGGCTGGGGAGGGGTTGCTCCCCGCCTCTGCCCCCCCCTCCCAAGCTCCCCTTGCACGCAGGGGGGGGGATCCAGAGCTCAATCGAAGGAACGCCGATGACCCCGCCCGCGACCACCCGTCCCCTCTGGCAGCACATGCTGTACCGCCGCCTGAAGTTCTTCGGCGTGCTGGTGGCGCTGGTGGTGCTCGTGCTCGGCGGCAGCTACCTGTTCGCGCCGCAATGGCTGCTGCGCGCGCACGTGATGCGCCAGGCGATGGCCGCCCACGTGGAGGAACACACGCTGCGCGCCGGCGACACTACCTGGAGTTACTACGAAGGCGGCCAGGGGCCGACGCTGGTGCTGCTGCACGGCTTCGCCGCCGACAAGACCGTCTGGTTGCCGCTGGCCGCGCAGCTCACGCCGCACTTCCACCTGGTGATCCCGGACCTCCCCGGTTGGGGCCAGTCCTCGCGCATGCCGGACGCCAGCTACGACGTCCAGGCGCAGGCCGGGCGCCTGCAGGCCTTCCTCGCGGCGCTGAAGCTGCAGCGATTCGTGCTGGTCGGCCACTCGATGGGCGGCGCGATCGCCGGCGTGTACGCCGCCGGACACCCGCAGGGGGTCGCGGCGCTTGCGCTGCTGGACGCCTACGGCCTGAAGGCCAGGGAGAACGACTTCGACCGCGCCATCCGCGCCGGCAAGGACCCGTTCGTCTACGACGACCGCGCCGGCTTCGAACACGCGCTCAGGCTCGCGTTCCTGCAGCCGCCGAAGGTGCCCGGTCGCATCGAGGACGTCTTCGTCGCCCGCAACCGGAACGATCGGGCGTTCATCCAGCGCACCCTGGCCGCGTTGCGTCGGCCGGCGGATTTCCTGTCGCTGCAGCAGCAGCTCGGACGGCTGACCATGCCGGTACTGGGCCTGTGGTGCCGGGAGGACCGCCTGGTCGACCCGTCCGCGCTGGACAGCCTGCGCAACGGCCTGGTCCAGGCCCCGGCGATCAGCTCCAGCCTGCTCACCGGCTGCAACCACATGCCGATGATGGAAAAGCCCGAAGCCACCGCGCAGGTGCTGACCGGGTTCGTGCTGGGGCGCTGACCCGCCCCGCTAGAACACGCCGGGCACCAGCGCCTTCACCCGCCGCACGTAGTCGTCGTACGCGCTGCCGAACTGCTCGCGCATCCAGCGCTCTTCCAGCCGCAGCTTCATCATGAACGACACCGCGACGATGGCGAGGGCGAGCAGGCCGCGCAGCTCGCCCAGCGCGAGCGCGCTGCCCAGCAGGGCCAGCAGCAGCCCGGTATAGATCGGGTGGCGCACCAGCCGGTAGGGCCCGCGCACGACCAGCTCGTGCCCGTGCTTGATCTGCACCTCCGAACTCCAGTTGGCGCCCAGCACGCTGCGCGCACGGCAGGCGAACAGCACGCCGGCCCAGGTCAGGGCCAGGCCGAGCATCGCGACCCACGCGGCGTCCGGCATGACGCGCCAGTGCAGCAGGGACGAGGGGTAGCTGCGTACCGGCCGGATCAGCAGCGCGGCAACCGCCAGCGGCAGCCAGTACTTGAACAGGCGCGGTCCCAGCGGTTCGCTGCGGACCGGGCGCTTGACCCAGCGCGCGCTCGCGCCCCAGTACACCAGAAAGACCGCCCAGGCCGCCTCGATCCAGGGTGTGGTGTCGAAACCCATGATGCCCCCCGTGTCCTTGCAGGTCCCAGCCTGCGCATGCGGCAGGCACGGTAGCAGAGTGCCGCGGGCCGCGGCGGGCGCCTCGGTGTCTCAGTCGCCAGGCAGCCGCACGCCGAGCGAAGCCAGCCGGCGCAGGCCCTCGGCGCTGGGCAGCAGCGCGCGCCCGCGCGGGGCATGGCGCAACCAGCCGGCGTCGAGCATGGCAGCGGTCAGTGCCACGCCGAGCGGGCCACCCACGTGCAGGCGGCGCTCGGTCCAGTCCAGGCATCCGCGGCCGCGCAGGCCTGCCAGCCGGGTGGCCGCGGCCGGGTCGAGTCCCGCCCGGGCCAGCGCCGCGACGCCATCGGTGCGCAGGGCCAGGCCGTCGCTGGTGGTTGCCAGCAGGCCCCGGTCAAGCAGCACGCCGCACAAGGCCACGCCCAACTGGCCGGCGAGGTGGCGATAGCAGCTGCGCGCGCGGCGCAGGCCCGCATCGCCGGTGGGCGGTGTCAGCGAAGGACGCGGCAGCGCCAGCGCCTCGAGCCAGCCGGCCACTTCGTCGCCGGCCAGGCGGTAGTAGCGATGGCGTCCCTGCGCGTGCACGGCGAGCAGGCCGCCTTCGAGCAGGCGCTTGAGGTGTGCGCTGGCGGTCGGTGCGCCGACACCCGCGGCCTGCGCCAGCTCGCCGGCCGGCCGTGCGGTGCCGTCGACCAGGGCGAGCAGCATCGCTGCCCGGGCCGGCTCGGCGAGCAAGGCGCCGATTTCGGCCAGCTGATGCGGAGTGAGGGAGGCGGGGGGCATGGAGGGCAGTCTATGGCGCCCGCGCGGCGAACGTTTCGTTGCGCACCGAAGCGGCGCGTATCCGCCAAGGGGCGGCTAGGTCCCGCGCGGCTTCGCGCGATGCGTGGGCGTGGCCGACCACGGATCATCCGGCCACGGGTGCCTTGGATAGCGACCCTTGAGTTCCTTCTTCACCTCGGGATAGGTGCGCTCCCAGAAGCCCTTGAGGTCCTGCGTGACCTGGATCGGCCGGCCGGCCGGCGAGAGCAGGTGCAGCGTGACCGGCACGCGGCCGCCCGCCACGCGCGGCGTATCGGCCAGGCCGAACAGTTCCTGCAGCTTCACCGCCAGCACGGGGGGCTGGCCCGGCGGATAGTCGAGCCGGCGCACCTGGCCGCTGGGCACGGCGAGGGTTTCCGGCGCGTGCTGGTCGAGCTGGCGGCGTTGCTCGTAGTCGTACAGCGTGGCGAGCGCCTGGGAGAGCTCGTCGGCCGCGAGCGCGTCGAGCCTGCGCTTGCCCTGGAGGTACGGGCCGAGCCAGTGCTCCAGGGAGGCCAGCAGCATGGCGTCGGCGACATCCGGCAGGCCCAGTTCGGGCATCCAGCCGGCCAGCGCCTGCATGCGCGCGCGCAGGCGGCGCGCGTTCTCGCTCCAAGGCAACGCATCGATGCCGCGGTCGCGGATCGCCGCGAGCAGTGCGGGCAAGGCGTCTTCGGCCTGGACCGGCACGCTGCGCCGTTCCAGCACGATCTCGCCGAAGCGCCGCTCCTCGAATGCTTCCACCGCGGCGCGCGCCTCGTTCCAGCGCAGCGTGCGCTGGCGCCGGAAGTGCTGCGGGAAATCCTGCTCCAGGCGTCGCGGATCGAACGGCGCGGCGGCCAGCACCAGGCTGTCGCGCGCCTCCAGTCGCAGGTCGAGCACCACCAGCCACGGTTCGCCGAACAGCGCGCTGGCCTCGTGCAGGATGGCGCCCCGGCCGTTGGCCAGCGTGTAGCGGCGCGGGTTGGCCTCGTCCTGGCGGGCGATGCGGTCGGGCCAGGCATGCAGCAGCAGGTCGCCGACGGCGTGGCTGTCCGGCACCCCACTCGCGGCCGTGCGGACGTCCAGACGTCTGCGCCAGCCCTTGGCCGCCTGCTCGATGGCAGCCATGGCGCCGCTGTCGAAGCCGCCGCGCGTACCCGTCCCGGCGGCGGAACCCGGGCCGGTGGCACGTCGATCGCGCCAGGCATGCAGGGCCTCCACGCGCGCGCGGAAATCGTCGCTGCGCGCCTGTTCACCCCGCAGCGGCGAGCGCGCCTCGACCAGGGCCAGCAGGTCGGCAGCCAGCGGACGCAGTTCCGGCGGGGCACGCAGCGCCATGGCCGCCAGCCGCGGCGTCGCGCCGAGTTCGAGCATCTGCCGGCCCAGCGCCGTGATGCGGCCGTCCGCATCGAGCGCGTCCAGCGCGGCGAGCAGCTCGCGCGCCTGCGCCAGCGCGCCCGGTGGCGGCGGATCCAGCCAGCTCAGCGCGGCGGCACCGCCGGCGCTGACGCCCCAGGCGGCCAGTTCCAGTGCGAGTCCCGAGAGCTCGGCCTGCGCGATCTCCGGCGTGCGCGCGGCGTCCAGGCGACGGCTTTGTGGCCACAGGCGGTAGGCGGTGCCTTCGGCGACGCGACCGGCGCGGCCGGCGCGCTGGTCGGCCGAAGCCTGCGAGATCGGCACCGTTTCCAGCCGCGAGAAACCCGAGTTGGGATCGAAGCGGGGCTCGCGGGCGAGGCCCGCATCGATCACCGCACGGATGCCGGGCAGGGTCACGCTCGACTCGGCCACGTTGGTGGCGAGGATGACACGCCGCGTGCCCGGCTCGGCGGGCGCCAGCGCGGCCTGCTGTTCGGCCAGCGAGAGTTCGCCGTGCAGCGGTAGGATCTCGAACCCGCCCCCTTCGGGAAGGTGGAGAGTCTTTTCCAGCAGCGCGTTCGCGCGTGCTATCTCGCGACGGCCAGGCAGGAACACCAGCACGTCGCCGGGGTTCTCCTCGAGCGCCTGTCGCGTGATGCGGGCCAGGTGGTGTTCCGGGGTCTCCTGCGCACGCGCCGGCGGATGCGCGATGCGCACGGGAAAGCTGCGGCCCGGGCTGGACAGGCGCGGCGCGTCCAGCCAGTGCGCGATGCGCTCGCCGTCGAGCGTGGCCGACATCACCAGCAGGCGCAGGTCCGGGCGCAGGGTTGCCTGCACGTCGAGCGCCAGTGCCAGGCCGAGATCGCCGGCCAGGTGACGCTCATGGAATTCGTCGAACAGGATCGCGCCGACGCCGGCCAGTTCCGGGTCGTCCTGGATCAGCCGCGTGAGGATGCCCTCGGTGACCACTTCGATGCACGTGGCCGCGCTCACCCGCGACTCGAAGCGGATGCGGTAGCCGACGGTCCGGCCGACTTCTTCGCCGCGCTGGGCCGCCATGAACTGGGCGGCGGCGCGCGCGGCGATGCGGCGGGGCTCGAGCATCACGACGCGCCGGCCTTGCAGCCACGGCGCATCGAGCAGCGCGGGCGGCACCCGGGTGGTCTTGCCGGCGCCGGGCGGGGCTTCGAGGACCAGTCGCGGGTGGCTGGCGAGCGACGCGCGCAGCTCCGGCAGCAGCGGGTCGATCGGGAAGGCGGGTGGGGCTTGCGTCATCCGGGCCGATGATAGCCGGTGCTGCGCCGGCGCCCGTGGCCGGCGTGCCGCTGGCGGGCGATACCCTGCCGATCAGGGGCAGGGCATCGTCCGGCGGGCTCCCGCTATTTGCCGCCGGCCATGCACTGGGTCACCCACTTGCGTGCCGTGTCCACGCCGCCGGTGTCGCCCAGGTGCGTGCGGACACTGGCGATGATCTGCCAGTTGCGCGCGCACAGCTCGCCGTGCTGCGGGCCGTTGCGCCAGGACTCCAGCGCCAGCCGCTGCGCCGCGGCGTAGTCGGTCCGCTTGAGCGCGGCCTCGGCCTGCTGGTTGAGCTGCTCGGGCGTGGCCGGCGGCGTGGGCAGCGGCACGTCGGCCGGCGAGGCGGCCGCCGGCGGCGGCTCCTTGGCGCGTTCCGCCCGCAGCGGCGCGAGCGACTCGAACTTGGCCTGGTACTCGTCGGTGATGCGCTTGGCATCGTCGCTGGACCCGATCACCCGCGGGGTGATCAGCACGATCAGTTCGGAGCGGTTGCGGTGGCGGTCGGTGCTGCCGAACAGGCGACCGATCAGCGGGATGCGGTTGAGGCCCGGGATGCCGGTATCGGTGTTGCCCTCGTCCTGGCGGATCAGCCCGCCGAGCAGCACGGTCTGGCCGCTCTGCACGCCAACCTGGGTGGCGATCTCGCGCTGCTGGATGGTGTAGTTGCCGTTGGTGTCCTTGGTGCCCGGCACGCTCACCTGCTGCTTGATGTTGAGGTAGACCAGGCCACCCGGATTGATGCGCGGCTGCACGTCGAGGATCACGCCGGTACTGATGTACTGCACCTGCCCGACCGTGGTCGGATTGTTGTCCGTGTTGGTGCCCAGGCCGGTGGTGAAGAAGGTCTGGTTGACCGGGATCTCGTCGCCCGCCTGGATGTGCGCCACCTGGTTGTTCATCACCACCAGCGAGGGCGCCGAGAGCGTCTTGACGTTGCCCTTGGTCTCCTGCGCGTGCAATGCCACCTGCAGGTTGTTGTTGAGGAAGGAGTAGAAGAACGAGTCGCCGGTCGGGTTGTAGATCATGCCGCCGTTGCCCAGCGCCCATTGCTGCTGGTTGCCCGGCTGGCCGGGGGTGATCCCGCCGCTGCTGTTGGGCGTGCCGCCGACCAGGCCTTCCAGGTACCACTGCACGCCGAACTGGAACGCGCCGGTCAGCTGCACCTCGAGGATGCGCGTCTCGATCTGCACCTGCAGCGGCACGTTGTCCAGGCGCTGGATCGCGCTTTCGATCTCGGCCCATTGCGACGGCCGCGCACGCACCAGCAGCTGGTTGTTGGCGTCGACCGAGGAAATCTTGATCGAGCCATCGGCGGAACTGTACTGCTGGTCGTTGGCGGCGCTGGTGGCGTTGGCCAGGCCACCGGTGTTGCCGAACCCGCCGGGCGTGCCCGCGTTGCCGACGCCGCCCATGCCGCCGTTGTCGTAGTTGCCGCCGGCGCCGGCCAGGCCGCCGGTGGCGCCCGTGCCGGTGTCGTTGCCACCCTTGAATGCGCCTTCACCGCCGGCGATGCCGCCGCTGTTGCCGAAGCTGCCCGCGGTGCTGCCCATGGCGGCACCATTGGTGTTGTCGGCATTGCCCTGGGTACCCGAGGTGAGCCCCGGGCCGACCGCGCCGCCGCTGCTGCCGCTCGCCGAGGCATTGGTGTAGATCTGCGCCAGGTAGCGGGCCAGGTCCGAGGCCTTGATGTTGCGCACGTCGTAGACGTACAGCTGCGGCTCGTTGCCGCCGCCGCGGTCGATGCGCGCGATCCAGTCGCCCACCTCCTGCAGGTAGTCCGGCTGCGTGCTGATCACCACCAGCGCGTTGGTGCGCTCGATCGGGATGAAGCGCAGCATGCCGGCCAGCGGGCTGTCGCCCTGCTTGCCGAAGATCGCATCCAGCTTGGGCATCAGCTCGGTCACGTTGGCGCGCTCCAGGCTGAACACGCCCACCGACATGCCCTTGAGCCAGTCGACGTCGAAGGTGCGCACGGTGCGCGCGTAGTTGTCCAGCTCCTGCGGCGAGCCGGCCAGCACCAGCACGTTGCGCGCCGGGTCGGCCAGCAGGATGGAATCGGGCCGCGCGAACGGCTTGATCAGCTTCTGCATCTGCGCGGCGGAGATGTAGTGCAGCGGGAACAGCCGCGCCTGCATGCCGCCCTGCGGCGCCACCGCGCCGAGGCTGGGCGCGACGCTGCCGGCGACCGCGTTCTTGGCCGGCATCACCACGTAGCTGTTGCCCTGGCGCACCAGCGCGTTGCCGGTCCAGGACAGCAGCGTCTCCAGCACCGGCAGCGCCTGGCTGGCGTCGATCGGCTCGGAGGTGGAGAAGGAGATGTTGCCCTGCACGCCGGGCACGATGGTGTAGTTCTTCTTCAGGAAGTCGCCGAGGATCGCCTTGACCACCGCCTGCACCGGCTGGTTCTCGAAGTTGAAGGTGACCGCGCCCTGGCCGTGCGCCGGCGGGCGTGGACGGGCCAGCGCCTGGGGGTGGATGAACTCGCCGGTGCCGGTATTGATCTGCGGCTGCGGGCCGGCCTGACCGGCCGGACCCACGTTGTTGTTGAGTGGCAGCGGCGCCGGCGCGGGCTTCTCGGTACCGGCGATGGCCTCGCGCTGCAGCGCGTAGTCGTCGCGCGGCTGCGGCATGCTGGAGCAGCCGACAAGCCAGACCGTCAGCGCGACGGCGCCGACCCGGAAAAGACGGTGCAGGGCGTTGGGGAACATGGGTCAGCGATCTCCTTGTTGGGCCTTCGCGGCTGCCTGTTCGGCGCGGCGTTTCTGGATGGCGGCCTTGAGCAGGCGCAGGCGCGCGGCCTGGCGCTCCTCGTTGTTCATCTCCATGCGGGCGGGTGCGCCGCCACGCAGGGCCTGGATGGCGGCGCCGCCGCTCGGCCGGTTGTCTTCGTCGCCACCGCTCTGCGGCGGGGCCGGGCTGGAGGCCGGTTCGCCGGGCTGCGGGTTGCCGTTCTCTTCATCCTCGTCCGGCGGCTGCAGGCGATGGGAGCGGTCGATGACCTCGTCCGGCAGCACCGGCACGGAGCCGGCGGCGGCCGGGCCGGGCCGTACCTGGTCGATCGGTATCCCGGCCGGCAGCTGCAGTTCGATGCGGCCGCTGGAGGAGTCGAACACGGCCGAACGCGGCCTGACCTCGACCAGGGTCCAGCTGCCGTCCGGCAGGCTGGCACCTTCCTTCACGCGCAGCTCCTGGTTCTTGTCGGCTTCGCGCTTGTTGTGCAGCAGGGCCATGCGCAGCGAGGGCGTGATGATGATGCCGGTCAGCTGCATGTCGCCGAGCTGGCTGCCGCCGCTGGCGGCGTGCGCCACCGGCTTGCGGTCCGGATTGAACAGCGGCTGCTGCCACACCGGCGCATAGTGTTCCAGCGGCACCGGCGGCGGCAGCGTGGCGGCATGCTGGGCCGGCAGCGGCGTCGGTGCCCGTGGCGCGGCCCAGTGCACGCCGCGGCCGATGCCGGCCAGCAGCGCCAGGAACAGCACCCCGACGACCACGGTGGCGACGACCAGTGGCACGGTCAGGCGGCGTTGCGCGGCGGCGTTCATGGCCCCTCCCCGCCGCCAGCGCTGGTGGCGGCGGCCGGCGTGGCGGCCACTGCACCGTGCGACGGCCGCACGTAACCGGACAGGGTGAACTGCACTTCGAGCACCGGCTGGTTGCCCTGCTGCGCGGCGACCGGGTTGCGATAGATGCTCAAGTCGTCTACGAAAAGATAAGGCGTGCCCTGCTCCAGCGCGTTGAGGACCGCCACCAGCGGTTCCATGTCGCAGCGCAGGCTGATGCTGACGGCGGCCTTGCGGTAGGGGCTGTTGTCGTCGTCCGGCGGGTTGGGCAGCGGCATCTTCTGGGTGACCTCGCAGGCGCCGCCGGCGGTGTGCGCACCGACCGCATCGACCACCCGCTGCATCAGCCCGGCCGAGGCGGCACTGGGGTCGCTCTCGGGCAGGAATGCGGCGCTGGCCGCCTGCCCGGCGCCCAGCTCGGCGATGCGTTTCTGCAGCGCCGGCTTCTCGGCGATCGCCGCGGCGTAGCGGCTCTGGGTGTCGCGCAGGTCGGCCATCTGCGCGTCGACCGCGCGCAGCGGCGCCACGAACCACCAATGCACCAGCAGGAAATAGAGCAGCACCAGCGCCAGCACCAGCAGCAGCACGGCGGCGATGCGGCTGTCGCGCGGCTTCAGTTCCAGGCGCCTCATGGCTGCGCCTCCGTGCCCGCGCTGGCCGGCGCCGGCGATGCCCCGGTACCGGCCTGGCGCAGCTGCGCGACCATGTAGAAGCGCTCCTTGCCGCTGGCCGGGTCGGGCTGGATGCTGCCCTGGAAGTTGGGATCGCGGACGACCTTCGAATCCTTCAGCGCATCGATCAACGCCGCGGCCTGCGGCGCCTGGCCCTGGAAGCCGACCTGCCCGCTCGGATCGACGCTCAGTCGTTCCAGCCAGGCGCTCTGCGGCATCCGGCGGGTGAGGTCGAGCAGCAGGTCGAGCATCGTCACGCGGTTCTGCTTGCGCCGGACCAGGAAACTGGCGGCGCCGGCGTTGTCCTGCAGTTCCTGGCGCAAGGCGGCGACCTGTTGTGCCTCGGCCTGCATGTCCTGCACTTGCGCCTGCATGGCGGCGAGCGCCTGCTCGCGGTTGTTGAGCCATTGCGCCAGCGCCAGCACCAGCAGCAGCACGGCGGCACCGGCGAGCGCCAGGTTGAGGCGCTGGCGCGGGTTGGTGCGGTAAGGCACCCGCGCCGCCGGCAGCAGGTTCACGCCGAGCCGGCCGGTGCCCTCGGCGACGTCCACCGCATCGACGCGGATGCCGGCGCCTTCCAGTTCGGCCACCAGCGGATCGAGCGTGTCGCGGGGTACCGCCACCAGTTCGGCGAAGAAGCGCCCGGCCGGCGCCGGGGTGTCCAGCTCCAGCACGGCGTAATAGACCTGCTCGACGCGGAAAGGCGTCTGCCGGTCCATCTCGAAGGCGCCCACCTGCTGCAGGTTGTCCGCAGCCGCGCGCGGCAGCAGCAGTCGGCGGCGCAGGGCCGCCGTGGCCGGCAGCAGCAGCGCCAGGCGCAGGTCCTCGCGGTCCACCTCGCGCACCGCCGCCGACAGCGCGGCCTGCTCGATCGCCGCCTCGGTGCCGCGCGGCCATTGCGCACGCACCTCCGACTCCCCGGCACGGCGCAGTTCCCAGCGGCCGTCGGTTCGCTGCAGCAGGTACCACTGCGCGCCGCCGCCGAACAGCCGGCCCCACGAAGCCGGCAGCAGTGCACCCAGTTCGCCGAACCACCAGGCGAAGAAGCGCGGCAGCGGCGAGGCGCGCCAGGCGCGGCGCGCGCGGTCCAGTTGCGGCCGCAGCGATTGCGTTGCGTTGGTCATTCGCGGTCACCCTCCCGCCAGTGCAGCACCGCATAGGGCTGCGCCCCCGCACGAACGCCCTGCAGGCGTACGGTGGCATGCAGCACGGCGCGCGTGCCGTCGGCCATCGTGGCCTCCGAACGAATACTATGCGTCACTCCGTTGCCGGCGAACAGGCCGGCCACGCCGGGTCGCGTGTTCTTCCGCGCCGCGAGCACCTGGGCCACCCGTTCGGGGGTCATGCCCGGGATCGCCGCCAGCGCCAGTGGCTGGGCGGTGTTCGGATCGGGACTGTCGCGGCCGGACCAGATGGTGATGGCGCCGGCGATTTTCCGGTACAGCGCGGGCGTCATGCCTGCCACCTGCTGCAACTCCTCGATGCTCAGGAAGGGCGCATGGCGCGCCTGGTAACCGTTGGCCTGGTACACGTCCAGGCCCACCTTGCGGCCGGCGTTGAACTCGCGCCAGTCGACCACCGCGGCAGCCAGCTGCTGCGCCTCGCCCGGGCGCAGGCCGGCCGCGCGGAACAGGCCCTGCAGCACAATCGGCGAGGCGCTGTTGAGGTCCACCTTGCCACCCTCGTCGACCGCGCTGACCTGGACCTCGGCGCCGTCGAAGCGGAACCTGTAGGGCCGACCGTCGGCCAGCCAGCGCTCGGCCAGCCGCGGGTCCTGCAGGCCATAGATGGCACGCGACAGGCCAGCCTCCGCCGCGTAGTGCGCCTGCACCTGGGCGAACTGGAAGCGCGCCTGCAGGCCTTCGGTGCGCGCGCTCATCGCATAGCCGCCCAGCATGATCGCCAGCAGCGTGCAGGCCCACAGCACCAGCAGCAGGGCGACGCCGCGCTGGCTCCGGCGCGCGCTCACGGCGAGCTCCAGGCGATGTTCTGGCCCGCGGCATCGAGCATGGCGAACTGGCGCTGGTTGGCCGATGCATCCACCCGCAGCGGCGCAGTCAGCTGCGGCCAGTACCCGCCGGCGGGAAGCCTGAGGTCGATGCGCACCAGCTGCGGCAGGTGGTCGCCCTGGCGCCAGTCGCTGCGCCATGCCCCGGGGCGCCCCTGCGCGTCGACCCCGCGGTAATGGAAGCTCGCCTCGCGCACGTCCTCCAGCAGCACCTGCGGCGGTCCGGGCTTGAGCGGCTCGCCGCTGGGCGGCAGCAGGGCGAAGCGGACCTGCAACCGCTGCCCGCCCTTGCCGTTGTCGACCAGTTCGAGCGTCTGCACCTGCGGCCCGAGCTTGCCGAGATAGCCCGGCAAAGGCGCGACGAAGCTCATCGAGCCCGGCTCGCCGCGGAAGAAGATCGGTTCGTCGTTCTCCGGGTTCTTGCCCAGCTGCTGGGTCATCGCCTGCGCCAGCTCGTTGCGCAGGAACTGCTGCGCCGAGCGCACCGCGTCGAGCCGTTCCACCGCGGCGGTGCCCGAGCGCACGCTGTGCGAGGCGGTGCGGATGCCCGAGTAGACGCCTACCAGCAACAGCGCAAGCAGGGCCAGCGCGGCAAGCGTTTCGAGCAGGGTGAAGCCGTGGGCGCGCGCGGCGCGCGGGGAACGGGCAGGATCCCCGCGCAGACCGGCCCGGTCGTACCGGACCGGGGCAGACCCTTGGGCCTGCTGGCCCCACACCTGCCCCGCCCTCACGTTCCAGCCCCCCCCGGCTGCGGGCCACCGGCGCGCAACGTGCTGAAGCGCGCCGTGTAGTCGTGCCCCGCGCTGTGCCACATCACGTCCAGGTCGAGCCGGTAGAGCTTGAGCGGCGAGGCCGGCGCGCGCGGCTGTGGGCCGCTCGCTTGCGCGGTGGCCGGGGGCTGGAACGGCTGCACGTCGAGCTGCCAGCGATAGCGCTCGTCGAAGCGCCCGCTGCGGCGGCCGGTGCGGATCGGCTCGAGCACGAACGCGCTGTCGAGCAGGCTGCGTGCCCACATCGCCGCTTCGCTGCGCTCGGCCGAGCGCGCGGTGAGGTTGAGCGAACTGCCGGCCACGCGCATCAGCGAGGCGAAGGTGATGGCCAGCAGCAGCACCGCGGCGATCACTTCCAGCAGGGTGAAGCCGTGGGCACGCGCTGCCGTTCGCGAACGGGGAACGCGGCACCGGAAATGCGCCGTCCCGCGCGACGCATGCGCTGCGCCACGGGCGGGCATGGGCTGGCCGGATGCAAGGCACCCTTTGTTCCCCGTTGCCGGAATCCGGTTTCCCGCGCTCATATCGTCACCACGCTCACCGCGCCCGTGAGCCACGCCACGTTGACCTGCCAGCGACGCTCACCGCGCTGCAGGACGATGTGGCCACCGGTGGAGCTGCCGTCGGGAAAGAAGCGGATGCGGCCGGTGTGGTTGTCCGGCTGGTCCTCGCGCGCACTGGTGATGGACAGGCGCATGCCCCTGGGCAGCGCCACCTCCCGGCCACCGGCGGCCTGGTAGCTGGCGCTCTTGGTGTCCAGGTCGAACGTCTGTTCCTTGCCCTTGACGATGGCCTGCGCACGGGTGGTCCGCAACGCGGCCGCGAGCTCCACGCTGGCCGCCCGCGTGCGCGCGCTGGCGAGCCCCTGGGTGACCGACACGGCAGCCGCCGCCGCGGCGATGCCGATCAGCAGGATCACCGCGAGCATCTCGAGCAGGGTGAAGCCGCGAACATGCGTCGCGCGCCGGGAACCGGGCACCGGGAACGGGAAACGGGGCGACCCGGCGCGAGCGCCGCGTCGCACGCTTCGGGCGTGCGCGAAACCCGGGGACGCGTGGCGTCCCCGGTCCGGCGCTTCCCGTTCGCGGTTCCCTGCTTTCATTGCCAGCTGCCGATGTCCTTGCTGTAGCCGTCGCCACCGGGCTTGCCGTCCTGGCCGTAGAACACCAGGTCGTAGCTGCCGTGTTCGCCCGGCGCCTTGTAGCCGAACGGATGGCCGAACGGGTCGACCAGGTCCGAGGGCTTGGCGTACGGGCCCTGCCAGTTCGGCGCGTTCGGCGGCTTCTTCACCAGCGCATCCAGGCCCGCCGGCGGCGAGCCGTTGTCGAGCGCGTAGTTCTCGATCTTCTGGCCGAGCGTCATCAGCTGTGCCTTGCCGGCGCCGTACTTGCCCTTGTCGACGCTGCCGCCGACCTGGCGCACCACGATGGCGCCGATGATGCCGATCAGCACGATCACGGCGAGCATCTCCAGCAGGGTGAAGCCGCGGGCGCGCCGCGCCCGCATCGAGCGGTTGCGTTGGACATTCGAACTCATTGCATTCTCCACATCATTGAATGTTTGCCGTGAGGCTCAGCAGGGGTAGCAGGATCGCCGCCATGATGATCGCCACCAGCACGGTCATCACGATGGTCAGCGCCGGCACCAGCGCGGCCAGCAGGCGGTCGATCGCACGCTTCGATTCGAGGTCGAAGGTATCGGCGACCTTCAGCAGCATGCTGTCCAGCTGCCCCGCTTCCTCGCCCACCTGCACCATCTGCAACGACAGCCGCGGGAAGCGCTGCGAGCGCGCGAGCGCGGCACTCAGGCCGCCACCGCCCTTGACCTGCTCGGCCGCCTGCGCGAGCGCGTCGTCCAGCGCGGTGTTGCTCGTGACCTGGCGCGCGATGCCGATCGCGGTGAGCAGCGGCACACCGTTCTTGAGCAGGGTGCCGAGCGTGCGCGCGATACGCGCGGTCTCGACCTTCAGCAGCAGCGGCCCGATCACGCGCAGGGTCAGCAGCCTGGCGTGCCAGGCCATCCGCATCGCCGGATCGCGCAGGCGTGCGCGCCACACGGCGATGCCCGCGATCAGCACGATCAGCAGCAACCACCACCAGGTCTGGAGCACCTGGCCGATGAACAGCACCACGCGGGTGATCAGCGGGATGGGGACCTGCATGTCCTGGAAGATCGGCACGAACTGCGGCACCACGTAGGCCAGCAGCAGCACCAGCGAGCCGAGCACGCCGATCAGCAGGAAGGCCGGATAGATCAGTGCATTGATGATGCTGCCGCGCAGTTGCTGGGCGCGCTCCAGGTATTCGGCCAGGCGGCGCAGGGTGTCTTCCAGCGAACCGCCGGCCTCGCCTGCGCGTACCAGCGAGATGTACAGCTTGGGGAACACGCCGTGTTCCTCGTCCAGCGCCTGCGACAGCGTGGTGCCGCCGCGCACGCGGTCGCGCACGCGCTCGACCAGGCGCTTGGCGCGCTCGGCCTCGGGCAGTTCCATCAGGATGCCCAGCGCGCGGTCCAGCGGCTGGCCGGCGCCGAGCAGCGTGGCCAGCTGGTGGGTGAATTGCGCCAGCTGGTCGCCGGTGAACGGGCCTCGCTTGAACAGCGCGGCGAACGCCGAGCCCTCGCCCAGGGCGTCGGCGGGCTTGGCCTCCAGCGGCGTGTGGCCCTGGTCCTGCAGGCGGCCGATCGCCTCCTCCAGGCTGGGCGCCTCGATCTGGCCCTGCAGCACCTCCCCGGCGGCGCTGATGGCGCGGTAGCGGAACTGCGCCATGTCAGAGGCCCCGCGCGCGCTGCGCCCTCTCCCCACCGGGGAGAGGGCTGGGGTGAGGGGTCAAGGCTTGCAGGGAATGAAAAGCAGGGGCGCGCATGCTCGCGCTTTTCCAGACAAGAGCCGCGATCGCTCCGGGAGCGCTTCGGGCGAGCCCCGCCCCCTCACCCCGGCGGGGAGAGGAAGCAAGACCGCCGCCCCGCACGGCATCAGCCCTCCTGCGTGACACGCAGCACCTCCTCGAGGGTGGTGACGCCGGCCACGGCCTTGGCGATGCCGTCCTCGTACATCGTGCGCATGCCCTCGGCACGCGCCACGCGCTCGATCTCGCTGGCATCGGCGCGCTGCATCACCAGCCGGCGCAGCGGCTCGCTCATCACCAGGAATTCGACGATGGCACGGCGGCCGCGGTAGCCGGTCGGGTTGGCCGTGCTGCTACCGGGCTTCCACAGCCGGATCGGGCGCTCGTCGGTGTACTTCTCCAGCTCGAATTCGGCGATCACCTCGGGCGAGGCCTCGTAGGGAATGGCCGTCTCCGGATCGAGCCGGCGCACCAGCCGTTGGGCCAGGATCGCGTTGACGGTCGAGCCGAGCAGGTAATCCTCGACACCCATATCAAGGAGCCGGGTGACGCCGCCGGCGGCCGAGTTGGTGTGCAGCGTGGAGAGCACCAGGTGACCGGTCAGCGCGGACTGGATCGCGATGCGGCAGGTCTCCAGGTCGCGCATCTCGCCGATCATGATCACGTCCGGATCCTGGCGCATGATCGAGCGCAGCGCATTGGCGAAGTCGAGCCCGATCTGCGGCTTGACCTGGATCTGGTTGATGCCTTCGAGCTGGTACTCGACCGGGTCCTCGACGGTGATGATCTTCACGTCGGGCGTATTGATTCGCGAGAGCGCGGTGTACAGCGTGGTGGTCTTGCCCGAACCGGTCGGGCCGGTCACCAGCAGGATGCCGTTGGGGCGCTCGAGGACCTCGACGAAGCGCTGCTCGAACTCCGGCGTGAAACCGAGCGAGGCGAAATCGAACACCACCGACTCGCGGTCCAGGATGCGCATCACCACCGACTCGCCGTACGCGGTCGGCACGGTCGACACGCGCAGGTCCAGCTCCTTGCCCTGCACGCGCAACTGGATGCGGCCATCCTGCGGCAGCCGGCGCTCGGCGATGTTGAGCTTGGCCATGATCTTGACGCGCGAGATCACCGCGGCGGTGGAAGAGGACGGTGGCGCCTCGACTTCGTGCAGGACACCGTCGATGCGGTAGCGCACCTTCAGCCGGTTCTCGAACGGCTCGATGTGCACGTCCGACGCACGCTGCTCGACCGCGCGCTGGAGGATCAGGTTGACCAGCCGGATCACCGGCGCCTCGGAGGCGAGATCGCGCAGGTGTTCGACGTCGTCCTCCTCGCTGGCCTCGCCGCCGAGGTTTTCCACGATCGTGCCCATCGCGGAGCGGCCGGTGCCGTAGTAGCGCTCGATCAGGTCATCGATTTCCGAACGCAGGCCGACGCGCAGGGCCACCGGCCGGCCGGCGGCCAGTTCGATCGCCTGCAGCGGATAGGGATCGGCCGGATCAGCCACCACCAGCGCCAGGTCGTCCTCGCCC
>NZ_DASSES010000178.1:0-53913 GCF_035695185.1 Frateuria sp. | reverse complement strand
GGCACCTCGCCGGCGCGCGTGCTGATGCCGATGGCCTATGCCGCGCAGATGGGCGGCGTGTGCACGCTGATCGGCACGTCCTCCAACCTGCTCGCCGACAGCCTGGCGCAGAAGCATGGCCTGCCGCCGTTCGGCGTGTTCGAGTTCACCAAACTGGGCGCGCTGCTGGCCGTGGCCGGCATGGCCTACCTGATGCTGGTCGGGCGCAAGCTGCTGCCCAAGCACATCGACGCGGCGCTGCCGGACGGCGGCGAGGTCGGCAAGTACGTCACCGAGCTGGTGGTCGGCGAGGACTCGCCCTTGCTCGGCACGCGCATCGCCGATGCCCAGCTGGGCGACAAATACGGCGTTTACCCGCTGGAGCTGCTGCGCGGCGAGCGGCGCATGTGGTCGCCGCGCGAGCAGCAGCTGGCCGTGGGCGACGTGCTGCTGGTGCGCGGCGACTGGGAGAAGATCGAGGACTTCCAGCGTCGCACGCGCCTGCGCAACGCGCCCGAGCAGCACTACGCGCGCGAGGACGACCGCTCCCGCGTGCTGGCCGAGCTGATGGTCGCGCCGGGCAGTCCCGCGGAGGGCCGGCGCCTGGCCGAACTGGGCCTGGACTGGCGCTACCGGGCCACCGTGCTGGCGGTGCATCGCCGCGGCCAGGTGCGGCGCGACAAGCTGAGCAACACCGACCTGGCGGTGGGCGATGTGCTGCTGGCGCTGGTCGACGAGGGTGGCATGCCCAAGCTGCGCACCGACGATGCGTTCATCGTGCTCAGCGAGCGCGACGACGCGCGCGGCAACATGCGCAAGGCGTGGCTGGCCGCAGCGATCATGGCGCTGGTGGTGATCGCCTCCGGGCTGCACTGGCTGCCGATCCCGATTGCCGCACTGTGCGGCGCCACCGCGATGGCGCTGACCGGTTGCTTCGGCCGCAAGGACGTCTACGAGGGGATGGACTGGAAGATCATCATCCTGCTCGGCGCAATCCTGCCGCTGGGACTGGCGATCGAAAAGACCGGCCTGTCCACCGTGGTGGTGCAGGGCGCGATGGGGCTGGTCGGCAGCCACGGCCCGCTCGCCGCGCTGCTGATGGTGTACCTGTTGACCGCGTTGCTCACCGAGTTGATGGGCCACAATCCTTCGGTGGTGCTGATGGTGAGCATCGCGGTGACGGTGGCGCACGCGGCGCATGCCGATCCGCGCCCGTTCGTGGTGGCGGTGGCCTTTGCCGCGGCCACGTCGTTCGCCACTCCGGTCGGTTATCCCACCAACACGATGGTCTATTACGCCGGCGGTTACCGCTTCACCGACTTCATGAAGGTGGGAATCCCGCTGATCGCGCTGTTCTGCACCCTGTCGATGTGGCTGATACCGCAGCTCTGGCCGTTCCACCCGTAGGGCAGCGGACGCGCGAAACGGGGAGCATCAAGGACCGGGCGGCCCGCTCCGGGGCAACAGGAGCGCGAAAGCGCAGCAGCGCGCCGTGGCCTTCCGTTCCCCTGCCGGCCTACTGGTACCCGCCCAGCGCCATGTGCAGCAGGCTTTTCATCTCCTCGCGCAACGGCAGCGGCGCCACCACTTCGGCGTCCGGCCCGTACTTGAGCACGTCCATCAACAGCTCGCGCGACTTCGAATAAGGCACTTTAAGTTCGTACCGCCCATCGGGCAGCCACTCGCCCTTCTGCTGCGAATGCCAGTGCTCGTCGGCGACCCAGCGCGCGGCGTGCGCGGAGAAGCGGAGGGTGGCCCACGCCTTGGGCTTGCCGGCGAAGATGCCGTAGCTGGAGGCGAGCAGCTCGTTGAGGTCCGCCTCGGGCACGTCCACCGCCGGTTCGTCCAGTGCATGCGCGTCGCGGATACGGTCCACCGCGAAGCTGCGCAGTGCCTCGCGGTCGTGGTCCCACACGTCCAGGTACCAGTTGTCGCGGTAGTGGGTCAGCCGCTGCGGCGAGACGGTGCGCCTGCTGTCCGAATCGGTGGTGCGCGCGCGGTAGGAAAAGCGCAGGCGGCTGCGCTCCAGTACCGCGCCGGCGGTCACGCGGAATACCTGCTGGTCGAGCTTGCGCTCGCCCCAGGGAATCACCCGGATGCGCTCGATCGGCAGTGCTTTCTCTTTTTCCTGGCCGGTCAGCAGGCGCTCGATGCGCGCCTTGAACGGCGCCAGTGCGCCGGCCAGCACGCCGGGGCCGGAGCGGCCGATCAGTTCGTTGAGCGCCAGCAGCGCGGCCAGTTCGTCGGAAGTCAGCCACAGGCCCGGCAGCTCGAAGCGCTCGCCCTCGCCCACTTCGTAGCGGAACGCGGCCTGGTCGGTGCCGGCGCTCTCGATCGGCGCGCCGAGGCCGTCGCGCAGGAACGCGATGTCGCGGTAGAGCGTGGCGCGCGAACACTCCAGGTCGTCCATCAGCCGGGCCAGCGGTACCGGGTAGTGCGCCGACTTGAGAACCCGGTGGAGGGTGAGAATGCGTTCGTAGCGATCCATGTCATACCGCAGGGCTGGGAGCTTTGTGTAGCATGGGTACGGCCCGCGACGGCCGCAAGTCCGCCGCACGGCCCGGCACGGAACCGGGCTGCGGTTTTTTTCCAGCCGAGCCTCGATGTGATGCATCCACCCAGCGACATGCAGGCCTGTGTCCCCGCTGCGGCGGGCGAGCACCCGCTGCCCCCGGCCTATCCGGCCGCGCTGCTGCGCATGCTGGCGCTGTCCGGGTATGGCCTGTGGATGCTGCTGGGCCTGGCGCTGGCGCTGGGCATCTACCGTGGCGGGCGCAGCGAGGCACTGCTCCCGCTGGCACTGGGCGCCGCGTTCGTCAGTGCGGGCCTGGTGGTTGCCTGCCTGCACCTGCCGGGCCTGTCCGAATGGCACGGCTGGTTCCCGGCGCGGCGCAGCCGGCCCACGCGCGAGGCACTGCTCGCGCTGGCGGCGTACCTGCCGATGCTGGCAGTGGCCGGCCTGGTGCGGGGCGAGAACACGTTCTGGGCGACCCGCGCCGCCGGTGCGGCGCTGGCGCTGTGCAGCGCCGCCAGCCTGGTCTACACCGTGCACAACTACCGTCGCCGGCTGTCCGCCAGCGTGCTGCGCAGCTCGGTGCAGCTGCCGGTGAGCCGGGTGGTGGCGTCCTGGTACACCGGCGGATTGTGGCTGTGGCTTTGCCTGGCCGCACAGGACGGCGCCGTCCACGCGGCCGGCACGCGGCCATGGATCATGGTGTTGCTGGCACTGGCCCTGCTGCTCGGCCTGATCGAAGGCCTGCGCTGGCAGGCCCTCAGCCCGCCGGAAGGGCGTGCGCCGGCGCATCGCATGCGCGGGCGCAGCGCGCGCTTCGTCGCGGCGCTGCTCACCTACGCGGTGCCGAGCCTGGCCTTGCTGGTGGTGGACCTGTCCGATGCCGGCGTGACGCTGGTGGCGCTGGCTGCGGTAAGTTGCCTGCTGGGCCGCACCATCGAGCAACGCGCCTACGAAGCGGCGCTGGCGCGGCTGTGCCGCGCCGACCCGACCCCGGCCCGGGGGCCGTAACGGGCGCGCATGGCCCGCGCATGTTCACTGCTAGTTCAATCCGCCGCATTAAGGTGGCGGCCTTTCCGTTGACCCCCACCCACTGGATCGCCTGATGAACAAGACCCTGATCGCTGCCGTGTGCCTGCTCGCCTTCGCTGGCGTGGCGCAGGCGCAGGACACCGCCTCCGTCACCGACAACGGCGGCTGGACCGGCTCGGGTGAATTCGGCTTCGCCTCGGCGCGGGGCAACTCGCGCACCGAAAACATCAATGCCAAGCTGGGCCTGAACCAGGAAAACGAGTACTGGAAGAACAACTTCTTCCTCAACGGCATGCGTTCCAAGGGCGAGGTCAGCGTGGTGGACGCCGACACCGGGCAGACGGTCGACCGCTTCAGCACCACCGCCAACCGTTACGACGCCGGCGCCTCGGTCGGCTACAAGCTCGACCCGCGCAGCTACATCGTCGGTGCGGGCCGCTACGAGCATGACGACTTCGGCGCCAACCTGTGGCAGGGCGTGGTTTCGCTCGGCTACGGCTATATCGCGCTGAAGAACGAGCGTACCGAGCTGTCTTTCGAAATCGGTCCCGGTTACAAGCGGTACCGTCCGTCCAATACCACCATGCTGGTGGGCGACCAGACGGTCGAGGTGCGCCAGCCCACCGAAAGCGAAGTGGTCGGTCGCGGCCTGGTCAACTTCAAGTACCGCCTGACCGACAACACCGCGTTCGAGGACACGCTGCTGATCGAAGCGGGCTCGAAGAACAAGTACTACCAGAACGACGCCGGCCTCTCGGTCAGCATGACCAAGAAGCTTGCGCTCAAGCTCGGCTTCCAGGTGCGTTACAACTCCGATACCCAGCCGGGTACGCAGAGCACCGACACACTGACCACCACCAACCTGGTCTACAACTTCTGAGGACCGCGCAAGCGCCCGGGCAAGCTCCCTCGCCCCGCCGGGGGGAGGAGGGTCCGCCCTTGCGTTGAACCGGCCACGGGACGGGGCACGTGCAGCACTTGCGCGAGCCCCCGAGCGCTTATCCCGGCCTCTACCTGGCGGGGAGAAGGCGCCGGCAGTTCAGCCGAGCATCTCGCCCGCGCCCTGCGCCAGCAGCGCGTCGGCCACGGCGCGGCCGAGCGCCTCCGGCTGCTCGACCGGACCACCCGCCTCCGCCCGCACCAATCGACCGCTCGCCGCATCGCCGACCAGCCCGTGCAAGTGCAGGCCACGCTCGCCCAGCACGCACCACGCCGCCACCGGTACCGTGCAGCTGCCGCCCAGTGCATGGTTCATGGCCCGCTCGGCGCTCACCGTCACGCGCGTTTCGGCATCGTCCAGCGCCGCCAGCAGGCCCAGCACGGAGGGCTGGTCCGCGCGTGCCTCGATCGCGATCGCCGCCTGCCCCGGAGCCGGCAGCCAGTCCGGGGCGGCCAGCCGCTGGCGGATGCGTGCGGCCAGGCCCAAGCGTTCGAGCCCGGCGCAGGCCAGCACGATGGCGTCGTAGTCGCCGGCGTCCAGCTTGGCCAGCCGGGTGTTGACGTTGCCGCGCAGGTCCAGCAGGGCGAGGTCCGGCCGCGCCGCGCGCAGCTGCGCCTGCCGGCGCAGCGAGGAGGTGCCCACGCGCGCGCCCTCGGGCAGCGCCTCCAGGGTCGCGTACGTGCCGCTGACGAAGGCATCGGCCGCATCCGCGCGCGGCAGCATGGCCGGCAGCACGAAGCCCGGCTCCAGCTCGGCCGGCACGTCCTTGAGCGAGTGCACCGCCAGGTCCGCGCGGCCTTCGAGCATCGCCACCTCCAGCTCCTTCAGGAACAACCCCTTGCCACCGATGGTAGCCAGCGGGCGGTCGGCGATCTCGTCACCACGCGTGGTCATCGGCACCAGCTCGACGGCGAGCCCCGGGTGCACGTTGCGCAGTCGCGCGGCGACGTGTTCGGCCTGCCACAGCGCGAGCGCGCTCTTGCGGGTGGCGATGCGCAGGATGGACGGCTGCATGGGATCTCCGGCAATGACGCTCAAGCGCCCATTGTCGCCGCAATCGCCGCGCCGCGCGTGCGGCGTGGCGCCCCAGGGTCCTGCCGGCAGGGCCGCCCGGGGGCCGCAAGGGGGGGCGCAGCGAGCGCTTCCCGGCCCGGGCGCCTAGCCCGCGCGCAGCAGCTTGCGCACCGCCGGCAGGTTGCGGCGGCTGACCTCGGGGCTGAAGTCGGTGCCGGCCAGTCGCGCCAGCACGCGGCCGTCGGCCAGGGTCCTGAGACCCAGCAGCCGTGGCGCCGGCACCAGGCAATTGCGGTGCAGGCGCACCAGCTGGGCGGGGTAGGCCTCCTCCAGCTGGCGCAGCGATTCTTCGATGAGCAGCTCGCCGCCGGCGTGGCGCACGATCACGTACTTCTCCTCCGCGAGCAGGCAGACCACCTCGGTGAGCGCGATGCGCACCTGTTCGCCGCGCAGCCGGCCGTGCAGGTAGCCGACCGGTTCGGCCGGCATCGCGGTCAGGCGCTGGCGGGCGCGTTGCAGGGCCTCGCGCAGGCGTTCCAGCCGGACCGGCTTGAGCAGGTAGTCGACCGCGCCCAGCTCGAACGCGGTCAGCGCGTGGTTCTCATAGGCAGTGCAGAAGATCACCTGCGGGCGCGCCTGGCCGGCCAGCCGCGCGGCCAGCGCGGCGCCATCCAGGCCCGGCATGTTGATGTCCAGCAGCACCAGGTCCGGCCGGGTCCCGCCGATGGCTGCCAGCGCCGCCTCGCCGTCGGCCACGCTGCCGGCGACCGCCACGTCCTCGCACTCCTCCAGCAGCGCGGCCAGGCGGGCGCGCGCCAGCGGCTCGTCGTCGACGATCAGCACGCGCATCAGTCCTGCTCCGCGGGTGGGGGATCGAGCGGCAGGCGCAGGCGCACCACGAAGCGGTCCTCGTCCGGCCCGGCCACGACCGTGGCGCGCGTGCCGTAGCGGTAGGCCACGCGCTGGCGCACGTTGGTCAGCCCATGGCCGTGGCCGGGCGCCGTCGGCGCCGTCGGCAGCGGGTTGCCGACCTCGATCAACAGCATGGCCCCCTCCACGGCACCGCGCAGCACCACTTCGCCGCCGTCGCGGCGGGGCTGTATGCCATGGCGCACGGCGTTCTCGACCAGCGGCTGCAGCAACAGGCGCGGCAGCGGGTAGTCCATCGGCAGGGCATCGAGTGCACGCCGGACGCGCAGGCGCTCGCCCAGGCGCAGCTGTTCGATCGCCAGGTAGCGCTCGACGAGCGCCAGTTCCTCGCCCAGCGTGCCGTCGCGGCTGCCGGACTGGCCGAGCGCCGCGCGGAACAACTCGGACAGGTCCTCGATGGTGCGTTCGGCAGCGGCCGGATCGACCCGCACCAGCGCCGCTACGGTGTTCATGCTGTTGAACAGGAAGTGCGGACGGATGCGTGCCTGCAGCGCATCGACCTGTGCATGCGCCACCGCGGCCAGGCGCGCCTGCCACTGCGCCAGCACGTAGAAGTAGCGCAGCATCGCCGCGCCCAGCAGCGCGGCGATCAGCAGGTTGTCGCGCACGAAGGCCAAGGGGGCGGCCCGGACCAGCTCCAGCCGCAGAGCGACATCCATCCAGCGCGCCACCGCGCTGGCCAGCGCCACCACCAGCTCGATCAGCAGCCACACCCCCGCATAGGGCATCCAGCCGCCCAGCCGCTGCAGCCAGGGCCGCGCGTAGCACAGCGCCAGCGCGATCAGCATCGACAGCCAGGTCACGAACAGCATGCCGACGCTGTAGCCGCGCCAGCCGCGGGCATGGTCCGGCGCCAGCCACATCAGCGTGACGGTGAGTGCGCCTACCGCGAACAGGGCGGCGACTGCCGGCAGGCGGCAGAACTCCGGCAGCGGCGTGGTCGGACGGGCGGACGGGGCGCTCATGCCGGGCAGTATGCCGGCAACCGGCCGCGCGCCGCTGCCGGTTCCGGCACGAACCGCGCGACGCGAGGCTCCAGCGCTGTCGGGCCGTCGTGGAGCGGTCCCGGGGCGCAGGCTAGTCGAAGCGCCCGGCCAGCCAGTGACGCAGGTCGGCGATCTCCTCGGCGCACACCGAGTGCGGCATCGGATAGGTATGCCAGTCGATCGCGTAGCCCAGTTCCTCCAGCAACAGACGCGAATCGAGCCCACGCTGCAGCACCACCACCGGGTCGGCGCTGCCATGACCCCAGAAGATCGGCACCCGCGCGTTGGCGGCGCTGCGCTCGGGGGCGAGCGTGGCGCCGATCGGCAGGTAAGTGGACAGCGCCACGATGCCGGCCAGCGGATGTGCATGACGCAGCCCGGCGGCCAGTGCGACGGCGCCGCCCTGCGAAAAGCCGGCCAGCACGATCCGCTCGCTCGGCACGCCGCGCTCCTGTTCGCGCACGATCAGCGCCTCGACCGCGCCGATCGCACGGCGGATGCCCGCCTCGTCCTGCGGCGCGCGTGCGTCGAACCCGAAGATGTCGTACCAGGCGCGCATCGGCACGCCGCCGTTGACGCTGACCGGCTGCACGGGTGCATGCGGGAACACGAAGCGCAACGCCGGCCAGCTCCGGTCAACCAGCTCCGGCACGATCGGCGCGAAGTCGTTGCCGTCGGCGCCCAGCCCATGCAGCCAGATCACGCTGTGACGGGGGTCGGGACCCGTTTCGTGTTCGACGGTGGAAAGCGGGCTCATGCTGGTACCGGTACGGGGTGGGCCCTGCAGTCTCGCCCATGCGCGAGTCCGCCGCCAGCTGGGCCGGCTGCGCGACGATCCCGTGCATCCACGGCCACGGCACGTTGCCGGCACGGGCGATCCCGGCGGGGCGGTGCTCAGGCCGCGCGCGCCCTGGCGGCCAGTGCGCGCTGGTGGGACGCATGGATGGTGTCGCGCTCGGGCACGGTGCCCAGCGCGAGGTGGCCGATCCACTCCTGCGTGCGCATCACCGCCGCGTAGCGCGACTGCTCCACCACGGCGAAGACGCGGTGGATCTCCTCCGCCGTGGCGACGCCCGCGCGGTTGGCGTAGGGCACGCTGCCGGAGGCATCGTGCAGGAATTCGACCTGCAGCCCCCGGTCGAAGGCGTGCTTGATCGTGGTGTCGTTGCAGTTGTGCGTCATGTAGCCGGCGACCGCGAGCGTGTCGATGCCGCGTGCCGCGAGCCACTCGGCCAGGTCGGTGCCAGCGAAGGCGCTGGGCAGGGTCTTGGGTACGTGGTGGTCGCGCGGGCGACCGGCGACGACCTCGTGCAGGGCCCCGCCGCGGGAGCCGGCGGCGAACAGCGGCGCACTCGCTGGCGCCATCTGCTGCACCACGATCACCGGGATGCCGGCCGCGTGCGCCGCGTCCATCGCCCGGCCGATGTTGTCCAGCGACTCGGCGACCGGCGGATATTCGATACGCAGGCCGCCGGTTTCGTACTCGTTCTGCACGTCGACCACCACGAGGGCGCGGCGGGGAATGGAAGGGTTGGCCACGGTGGACTCCTGACGGGGAGGGCGGATGCCCGGCGGCCGCCATGATCGAGGCCGGCGCGTCCGGCCGGGAGTGGCCTGATTGCCATTAAAGGCTAGAATCGGGCCATCTTGGGTCCGATCAAGACAGGCATGGCCGGGACACGCGTGGCGGTGGTGGCGTTCGACCGGATCCGTCCGTTCCACCTCTCGGTGCCGTGCGCGGTGTTCGGCGAAACGGCGGGCGAGGAGGTGCCGCTGTTCGAGGTGCGGGTATGCGCGGCCGAACCGGGTGAACTGCGCGCGCACGCCGGCTTCGGCATCGCTGCGCGGCACGGCCTGCGCACGCTGGCCTGGGCCGACATCGTGGTGGTGCCGTCCTGGCGCGATCCGGACGAGACGCCGCCGGCGCCGCTGCTGGCGGCGCTCCGGCGTGCCCATGCCCGCGGCGCGCTGATCGTGGGCCTGTGCCTCGGGGCTTTCGTGCTGGCCGCCGCGGGCCTGCTCGAGGGTCGCCGCGCCACCACCCACTGGCGCTGGGCCGCGCGTTTTGCCGAGCTCCATCCGCGGGTGCGCCTGGAACCGGGGGTGCTGTACGTGGACGAGGGCGACGTGGTCACCTCGGCCGGTACCGCCGCCGGCATCGACTGCTGCCTGCACGTGGTGCGCCGCCGCCATGGGGCCGAGGCGGCCAGCCGCATCGCGCGCATCCTGGTGGTGCCGCCGCACCGGCAAGGCAGCCAGGCGCAGTACCTCGAGCAGCCGGTGCTGGCGCACGCGCACGACACGCCGCTGACCCGGACCCTGGACTGGGCCGTGCGCCACCTCGATCGGCCGCACAGCCTGGACTCGCTGGCCACGCGCGCGGCGATGAGCCGGCGCAGCTTCACCCGTCATTTCCGGCGGCACACCGGCACCACGGTCGGCCAGTGGCTGGCCGGCCAGCGGCTCGCGCTCGCCCGGCGCCTGCTGGAGACGACCGACCAGCCGGTCGAGCGCATCGCCGAGTGCGCCGGTTTCGGCACCCCGCTGTCGCTCCGGCAACATTTCGCCGCTGCGCTCGATACCACCCCCTCGCGCTACCGGCGCGAGTTCCGCGGGCGCTAGCGCGGGCGGCAGCGGCGCCGGCGACCGCGCGCGCCGGGACTTGTGGCGCTTGCGGCACGCACAGGCTTGGCTATGCTCGGGTGCTTTGCGACAAGCGGAGCACTCATGCGTCGACTTCTCCTGGCGGGTCTGGCCGCCTTCACCGCGCTGCCGGCGCTGGCGGCTTCGTCCGCCGCGCCGCTGGACCTGGAAACCATCATGGCCAACCCCGACTGGATCGGGCAGGCGGTGGAGTCGCCGTACTGGAGCGTCGACGGGCAGGCGATCTACTACCAGCTCAAGCGCGACGGCAGCGAGGTGCGCGACCTCTACCGCGTGGATCCGGTGTCCGGGCGCAGCGAGAAGCTCGACCCGGCGGCGGTGGCGAAGGCCGACGGTCCGGCGGTGTTCGACCGCAGCCACCGCTACGCCGCGTTCATCCGCCACGGCGACCTGTTCCTGCGCACGCTGGCCGACGGCCACACGGTGCAGGTGACGCAGACCGTCGAGAAGGAATCGGCGCCACAGTTTTCCGCCGACAGCCGCGCGCTGCAGTACCGCGTCGGCGAGGACTGGTACAGCTACGACCTGGCCCGCGGCGTCAGTGCGCCGGTGGCGGTGCTGAAGTTCTCCGACGACCCGGACAAGCCCAAGACCGACGCACTGGAGGCCGAGCAGCTGAAGCTCTTCTCCACCCTGCGCCAGCTCAAGGCCGACAAGGAGGCCGAGAAGGCCAACGCGAAGGCACTGGCCGCCGCCGACCCGGGCCGCGCGCCGGAGCCGTTCTGGCTGGGCGACAAGATCGTGGCGGTCGATACGGAACTCTCGCCGGACGGTCGCTGGCTGCTCGTCGTCACGCACGCGAAGGACTACACACCCGGTCGCCAGCCCAAAGTCATCCACTACGTCAGCGACTCCGGCTACGCCGAGGAAGAGGATGCGCGCGTCTATGTCGGCCGCAACGCGCCGGCGCCGCAATCCCTGCTGCTGCTGGACCTGCGTCAGCACCGGCAGTACGCGCTGCCGACCGATACCCTGCCCGGCATCAAGGACGACCCGCTCGCCGCGATCCGCGCCAGGACCGTCGCGGCGCTCGAAAAGGCGGGCAAGGGCGACCAGGCCAAGGCGCTCAAGGCGCCCGACGTGCGTCCGGTGCGCATCGTCGCCAGTAGCGAGGACGGCGGTGGCGGCGGCATCGAGTGGAGCGCGGACGGCCGCAACCTGGCGATCCAGCTGCGCGCGATCGACAACAAGGACCGCTGGATCGCCAGCGTGGATTTCGCCGACCACGCCCTGGTCAACCAGCACCGCCTGCACGACGACGCCTGGATCAACTGGAACTTCAACGATTTCGGCTGGCTCAAGGACGGCCGGACGCTGTGGTACCTGTCCGAGGAGAGCGGCTGGTCGCAGCTCTACGTCAAGCCGCTGGACGGCAAGGCCAGGGCGCTGACCCGCGGCCGGTTCGAGGTGAGCCATCCGCAGCTGTCCGAGGATGGCAAGTGGTTCTACCTGCGCACCAACCAGGTCGCGCCTTACAGCTATGACGTCTACCGCGTGCCGAGCAGCGGTGGCGAGCTTGCCCGCATTACCCGTTACCAGGGCATGGACGAATTCGCGCTGTCACCCGACGGCAGCCGCCTGGCGGTACTGCACTCCGCGCCCTACATGCTCGACCAGCTGGCCGTGCAGCCGGTCGATGGCGGTACGCCGCGCGAGCTCACCCAGACCATGAAGCCGGCCTTCACCGCGCACGACTGGATCCAGCCCGCGATCGTCCAGGTGCCCTCCAGCCACGGTGCCGGCACCATCTACGCCAAGTTCTACGGCCCTGCCGACGAGAGCGCCGCGGCGAAACCGGCGGTCATCTTCGTGCACGGCGCCGGCTACACGCAGAACGTCGACCTGTCCTGGACCTACTACTTCCGCGAGCAGATGTTCCACAACCTGCTCGTGCGCAAGGGTTATGTCGTGCTGGACATGGATTACCGCGCCTCGGAGGGTTACGGACGCGACTGGCGCGACGCGATCTACCGCCAGATGGGCCACCCGGAGCTGGAGGACCTGCTCGACGGCAAGGCCTGGCTGGTGAAGCACCACCACGTCGACCCGAAGCGCGTGGGCATCTACGGCGGCAGCTACGGCGGCTTCATGACCGAGATGGCCCTGCTGCGCGCGCCGGGCCAGTTCGCCGCCGGCGCCGCGCTGCGCCCGGTCAGCGACTGGCGGCTGTACAACCACGAATACACCGCCAACATCCTCAACACGCCCGAGCTCGACCCGCACGCCTACGAGATCAGCTCGCCGATCAGCTATGCCGACAAGCTGGCCGATCCGCTGCTGATCGAGCACGGCCTGATCGACAACAACGTGCTCACCGCCGATTCCATCCGCCTGTACCAGCGCTTCATCGAGCTGCACAAGAAGAACTTCTGGATGTCGCTGTACCCGATGGAACGGCACGGCTTCGTCCATCCGGACTCGTGGTTCGACGAATACCGGCGCATCGACGAATTGTTCGACACCTACGTCAGGCCGGTGAGGTAAGGCCGGTGCCCCTCTCCCCGCCGGGGAGAGGGGCACGGGTCCCCGTGCGCGTGGTAGCGGCGCCAGCCGTTCACGCCGGCACGGGCGCCCCGTCGACCAGCGCGACCATGCGCGCGAAGCAGGCCGTGGAAGCGGCGTCGACCGGGACGAAGCAGAACACCATCGCGCCGTCGGCCTGGCCATCGCGGATCGGCAGGCGCGTCGAATGCACGCAGAAATGGCCCAGGCGCGCGTCGTACAGCGGCAGTTCCAGCGCCGACAGCGGCGCGGTCTCCTGCTGCTCCCACAGGCCGGCGAACTCGGCACTGGTCTGCACCAGGGCCTCGACGAGTGCGTCGAACCGCGCATCGTCCGGGTGCGCGGCGTGGCTCATGCGGAAGATCGCCACCAGGTTGGCCGCGCTGCGCATGAAGTGCGGCTGGTAGAGCACCCGCCGTGGCGGATGCATGAAGGCGTTCCACACGTGGTTGCGCGCGAACGGCCCGCGCACCGCCTCGAAGTCGAACAGGAAGTCGGCGTAGCGGTTGTAGGCGAGCAGGTCGAACAGCGGGTCGAGCACGAACGCCGGCCCCTGGTAGCACTCGAGCATGCCCAGGATCGGCGCGGGTACCTGGATGCGCGCGGGGGCGGGTTCGGGCCGGGTGAGCCCGGCCAGCGCGAACAGGTACGCCTCGTCGCTGGAGGACAACGCCAGGGCGCGGGCGATGCGCGCAAGCGCGGCGGCCGACACGTTGATCTGCCGGCCCTGCTCCAGCCACGTGTACCAGGTGAGCCCGACGTCGGCGAGCGCGGCCACTTCCTCCCGGCGCAGGCCCGGCGTCAGCCGCCGTTGTCCCCGCGGCAGGCCCACGACCTCGGGCGCCAGCGCCGCGCGGCGCGCGCGCAGGAAGGTCTTCAGCTCGGTGCGTTGCATGTGCGTGCTCATCGTGAGCCCCGGGGGGAAACGGGTGGTAGTGGGGGTACCAGCAGTGTCGACTGCCTGCCCATGGTAACTGCCGCCGGCTAAGGTTGGTTGCCGACCCGCGTGCACGACGCGCGGGTCCGTCGCGGACCTCCCCCTCCGCCCGCCGCGCGGACGCTGTCACGCCCCTGCCTGTTGCAGCGTCCTTCGTGGAGGAGGGTCAGCCCCTCGGTTCAAGTGCGCGACCGTGGCCGACCCGACGACGCCCCAGACCCAGGAGATCGGCATGTCGCTCATCACTCCGCCGTCCGCCACGCCCGACACCGACGCCCTCGTCGATTTCGTGGTGCACGCCCAACTCATGCTCGACCCGGCCACGCCGGAGCCGGCGCGGCGCCAGGCCGAGCCGCGGCTGCTGGCACTGCTGCCGACGCTGCAGGCGCTGGGCGTGTTCGAGCTGTTCGCCATCCGCGACCCGGCACTGGCCACCTTGGTGCGCGACGAGCTGGCGTCACGCCAGGTACGCGCGGCCTGACGCTTGCCCGAACAAATGCCGTTGCCGCTATATTTGCCTTGACAAATATCCTTTCGGCAATAGAATGCACGGCATGGTTACAGAATCCCTCGCGCATCCTGCGCCTGAAGAGAGCCTGGGCGTCCTGCTCGGCCTGGTGCGCTCGGAGATCGTGCGCGCGATGGAGGCGGAGCTGGCCGCGCTCGGCGTGGAGCTGCGGTTCACCCAGTTCCTGATCCTCAAGCGGCTGGCCCGGCTGGGCCCCATGACGGCCTCGGAACTGGCCCGCGCGGTCGAGCTCGATGGCGGCGCGATGACCCGGCAGCTGGACCATCTCGAGGGCCGCGGTTACCTGCGCCGCTGCCCGCATGAACAGGACCGGCGCGCGTTGCGCATCGAGCTGACCGCCGAAGGCGACGCGCTGTGGCAGCAGCTGACCGATTGCAACGAGCGTGTCCTGGAAGCCGCGCAGCGCTCGCTCGGCGAGACCGAGCGGCGGCGCCTGCACGACTACCTGACGCGTGTGTTGCACGCGTTGCGCGACAAAGACTGACCCTCACCCGGAATCCCCACACCATGCGTCTGCAACTCCTTGCGGCGGCCACCGCACTGACCCTCGTTCTGGCCGGCTGCGCCAGCAGCGGCGGCCTGCATCCGGACGGCAAGCTGTTCGATCCGTCCGCGCTGAAGACCCAGCGCAGCCTGGCCGACGCCACCCTCACGCCGGCCGCCTGGCCGGACCACGCCTGGTGGAGCGGCCTGGGCGATCCGCAACTGGACGCCCTGATCGACGAGGCGCTGGCCGGCAACCCTGGCCTGGCCGCGGCCGACGCGCGTGCGCGCGCCGCGCAGGCGGCCGCCGGCCTCGCCGATGCCGCTCGCAAGCCGCAACTGGGCCTGGGCGCCAGCGTGGCCGGTGCCAAGCCGCCGTCCGGCCTGCTCGGCGAGAACGCGCATTTCTCCGTCGCCAAGTTCGGCTACCTCAGCTTCGACTGGGGGCTGGACCTGTGGGGCGGCCAGCGCGCCGCGTGGGAAGCCACACTGGGCCAGGCCCGTGCCGCCGAAGTGGAGGCGCGCGCTGCACGCATCGCGCTGTCGGGCAACGTCGCCCGCGCCTACGCACAGCTCGGCTACGCCTTCGCCCAGCACGACCTGGCGCAGGCCGAGCTCGACCGCGCCGGCAAGGCGCGCGAGCTGACCGCGCAGCGCGTCCATGCCGGCCTGGACAGCCAGCTGCAGCTCAAGCAGGGCGACGCCGAAGTGGCGACCGCCGAGCAGCAGCTGGCGGTCGCCCAGCGCGCCATCGACGCGTCCCGCTCGGCGCTGTCGGTGCTGCTCGGCAAGGGTCCGGACCGTGGCCTGGACATCGACCGTCCGCAGCCGCTGACGCCCGACGCCCTGGCGGTGCCAGCCGACCTGCCGGTCGAGCTGGTTGGCCATCGCGCCGACCTGGTCGCGGCGCGGTGGCGGGTCGAGGCGGCCGGCCACGACATCGCCGTCGCCAAGACCGAGTTCCTGCCGAACGTGAAGCTCGGCGCCATGGCAGGCCTGCTCGCCATGGGTGGCAACCCGCTGCTGCGGGCCTCCTCGCTGTTCTATCAGGTGGGGCCGTCGCTCAGCCTGCCGATCTTCGACGGCGGACGGCTGCGCGCCAACCTCGCCGGCAAGGACGCGCAGTACGACCTGGCGGTAGCGCAGTACAACCAGACCCTGGTCGGCGCGCTCAACGAGGTTGCCGACGATTACGCCGCGCAGCAGTCGCTGGCGACCCAGGTCGCGGCGCAGCAGCGCGCGCTGGATGCCGCCAACGAGGCCTGGCGCCTGGCCGAGCAGCGCTATCGCGCTGGCGTCGGCAGCTACCTGGAGGCGCTCAGCGTGCGCCAGCAGTTGCTGCTCGCCGAGCAGCGCATGGCCGCGCTCAAGGCGCAGCAGGTCGACCTTTCGGTGCAGCTGATCGAGGCCCTGGGCGGGGGTTACCGCCCCGAGGCCCCGGCCGGCCGGCAGACCGCCTCCACTCCCTCCATCCCCGCTCATTCCTAAGGCTTCTCCATGTCCAGCCAGCCTGCTTCCCAACCCCACGACGCGACCAAGCCCGACCAGAGCCGGCCGGCCGCGAAGAACAAGCGCGGCTTCCTGCTGCGCGCACTCGGCGTGGTGGTGCTGCTCGCCCTGATCGGATGGGCCCTGTGGTACTACTTCGACGGCCGCTGGTACGAAGGCACCGACGATGCCTACGTCAACGGCAACGTCGTGCAGATCACGCCGCAATTGCCGGGCACGGTGGTGTCCATCGGCGCCGACGATGGCGACCGGGTCAAGGCGGGACAGGTGCTGATCAAGCTCGACCCGAGCAACACCGACGTCGCGCTGGCCGAAGCCAAGGCCAACCTCGCCAGCACCGTGCGCAAGGTGCGCGGCCTGTACAGCACCGTGAGCGGCGCACAGGCGGACGTCGCCGCGCGCAAGGTCGCGGTGGAGAAGGCGCGCGCCGACTTCAACCGCCGTCGCGACCTGGCCAAGTCCGGGGCGATCTCGGCCGAGGAACTGGCGCACGCCCGTGACGAGCTGACCGCGGCCGAGAGCGCATTGACCGCGGCCACCCAGCAGTACCAGACCAGCAAGGTGCTGGTCGACGCCACCGTGGTGGCCTCGCACCCAGACGTCCAGACGGCCGCCGCGAAGCTGCGCGCCGCGTATCTCGACGCCTTGCGCACCACCATCGTGGCGCCGGTCGACGGCTATGTCGCCAAGCGCTCGGTGCAGCTCGGCCAGCGCGTGGCGCCGGGCACGCCGCTGATGGCGGTGGTGCCGCTCAACGAGGTGTGGATCGACGCCAACTTCAAGGAAACCCAGCTCACCGACATGCGCATCGGCCAGCCGGTCGAAATCCACGCCGACGTCTATGGTGGCGACGTGGCTTACAAGGGCATGGTGCAGAGCCTGGGCGTGGGCACCGGCAGCGCCTTCTCGCTGCTGCCGGCGCAGAACGCCACCGGCAACTGGATCAAGATCGTGCAGCGCGTGCCGGTACGCGTGGTGTTCGCCGACCCGGGCCAGCTGGACAAGCATCCGCTGCGCATCGGCCTGTCCACCGACGTGACGGTCGACCTGCACAACCAGCAGGGTCCGATGCTGGCACAGCAGCCACCGTCCAAGCCGGCCTTCAGCACCGATGTCTACCAGCGGCAGCTGCACCAGGCCGATGACCTGATCGCGCAGATCATCCACGCCAACATGGCCGGCAACGGCAAGTAGGCGGGGCAGCTCCCTCCCCTGCCTGCAGGGGAGGGTTGGGGAGGGGGCAGCCTCACGGCGACCCCGACCAACCCCCTCCCGGCCTTCCTCCTGTGCGCAGGGGGGAGGCGGCAACCATCGACACCGGCGCAGCCCATGACCACCCAATACCGTCCACCCAGCATGGCGATCACCACGATCGGGCTGTCGCTGGCCACCTTCATGCAGGTGCTGGACACCACCATCGCCAACGTGTCGCTGCCGACCATCGCCGGCAACCTCGGCGTGAGCGTGAACCAGAGCACCTGGGTGATCACCTCGTTCGCGGTCAGCATGGCCATCTCGCTGCCGCTGACCGGCTTCCTCACCCGCCGCTTCGGCGAGGTGAAGCTGTTCATCTGGTCGACCCTGCTGTTCGCGCTGACCTCGTTCATGTGCGGCGTGTCGCAGAGCATGGGCATGCTGATCCTGTTCCGCGCGATCCAGGGCGCGGTGGCCGGTCCCATGTATCCGATCACGCAGAGCCTGCTGATCTCGATCTACCCGCCGGCCAAGCGCGGCATGGCGCTGGCGCTGCTGGCGATGGTCACGGTGGTGGCGCCGATTGCCGGCCCGATCCTGGGCGGCTGGATCACCGACAACTACTCCTGGCCGTGGATCTTCTTCATCAACGTGCCGATCGGCATCTTCGCCAGCATGGTGGTGGCCAACCAGATGCGCGGGCGGGTGGACCAGACCCAGCGGCCCAAGATCGACTACGTCGGGCTGATCACCCTGATCATCGGCGTTGGCGCGCTGCAGGTGGTGCTGGACAAGGGCAACGACGAGGACTGGTTCAACTCCACCTTCATCATCGTCACCAGCATCGTCTCGGCGATCTCCATCGCGATCTTCCTGATCTGGGAGTTGACCGACAAGGATCCGATCGTCGACCTGCGCCTGTTCCGCCACCGCAACTTCACCTACGGCACGATCGCACTGATCCTGGCCTATGCCGCGTTCTTCGCGATGAGCCTGCTGATGCCGCTGTGGCTGCAGCGCAACCTCGGCTACACCTCGACCTGGGCCGGCTTCGCCACCGCGCCGATCGGCGTGCTGCCGGTACTGCTGACTTTCTTCGTCGGCAAGTTCGCGCCCAAGTTCGACCTGCGCGCGGTCGCCTCGGTGGCATTCATCGTGCTGGGCGTGACCTGCTTCATGCGCTCGGACTTCTACATCGGCGTCGACTTCTACCACGTGGCGCTGGTGCAGCTGATCCAGGGCCTGGGCGTGGCGTTGTTCTTCATGCCGATCCTGACCATCCTGCTTTCGGACCTGCAGCAGAACGAGATCGCCTCGGGCTCGGGCCTGGCCACCTTCCTGCGCACGCTGGGCGGCAGCTTTTCGGCTTCGATCACCACGCTGTTCTGGGAGCGCCGTGCGGTGGCCCACCACGCGCAGCTGGTCGAGCACGTCACCGCGTACGACCCGACCACGCGCGCGGCGATGGAGCACATGGGCGATCCGCAGACGGCCGCCGCGATGATCAACCAGATGGCGACGCAGCAGGGTTACCAGATCTCCTTCAACGAGGTCTTCCACGTGCTCGGCTGGGTCTTCCTCAGCCTGGTGCTGGTGATCTGGCTGACCCGGCCGCCGTTCATCGCCAAGGCCGGCCCCGCGGCGGGCGGCGGGCACTGAAAGAGAAGGCGCCCGCGGGCGCCTTCTTCGTTTCTCAGAAGTCGAACCCGACGCCGACCAGGGCCATGGTTTCGCCGTGGTTGGGCCCGTTGAAGCCGCCGTTGGAAATATGGCGGATCTGCAGGCTCAGGTGCTTGCCCTGCCAGCCCAGCGTGCTGACGAACTGGTAGTGGCTGGACAGCCCCTGCGTGGTGCGGTTGGTGCCCGCCAGCTGGAAGCTGAAGAACAGCGGGCGATACCAGGCATCGGGCGCGCCGTAGTGGAAGCGTGCACCGGCAGCCAGCAGGGCGACGGAACGATCGGTGGGGTAGTCCGCGTTGCGATAGCGGGGCAGGTCCCGGCGATCGATCCAGCCCGCCGACACG
This sequence comes from Frateuria sp., assembly GCF_035695185.1. Lineage (GTDB taxonomy): Bacteria > Pseudomonadota > Gammaproteobacteria > Xanthomonadales > Rhodanobacteraceae > Frateuria_A. The sequence goes on along the minus strand of NZ_DASSES010000178.1, from coordinate 34,678 downwards.
TCGGGCGACCATTCCAATCGTCCACTTTGGCCGATCGCATGCGGCGCGAAGGTGGCCTCGACGAAGGCGGCATTGGCGCCGTGCGAGTCCATGTAGCTGCGCCCACCCTGCACCTCGAAGTGGGCGGCGGTGGCGGGCAGGGCGATACCGGCGGGCAGCAGCGCCAGGACGCCGCGGAGCAGGCGGGGAGATGAGAAGGGCATGGGAGACCTTTCTTTGGGGAGGGAAGGTTTGTGTACTGCCTAGTTTAATATCTACCTTCCGCCGGGTGTAGCTTTCGTCCATGGCCGTCAACGCCGTGTCGCGCCGACGCCATGGGCACGGCGGTACTGCGGCACGGTCAGGCTTGACGGCCATTTGAACCCGGGTAAATTAGAGGCCCTCCGCCTTGCCCCTTCCGGCCATGCACCCTCCTCCCGAGGCCCCCTGCACCGCCTTCGACGGCGACCGCCTGCTCGCTTCCGGCCCATGCGCCGAGGTGGCGCTGGCGGTCAAGCGCGCGCACGAGGCCGGGTCGGCCGGACCGCTGCTGGCATTCGACGACCACACTGGCCACCCGGTCGAATTCGATCTGCGCGGCAGCGAGGCGGAGGTACGGGCGCGCCTGCAGCCCGCGCCGCCCGCGCCGCGTCGACCCGGTCGCCCGCGGCTGGGCGTCATCGCGCGGGAAGTGACCCTGTTGCCGCGCCATTGGGACTGGCTCGGGAGCCAGCCCGGCGGCGCCTCGGCGGCGCTGCGCCGGTTGGTCGAGCACGCCAGCCGTGACGGCGGCGGGGCGCAGCGGGCGCGCGAGTCGGCTGAAGCGGTCGACCGTTTCATGCTGGCGATGGCCGGCAACCTGCCCGGCTACGAGGAAGCCAGCCGGGCGTTCTGGCGCGGTGAGCGCGCGCGTCTGGACGAACTGACCCGGCGCTGGCCGCCCGACGTGCGCAGGCATCTCCGTCACCTGGCGACCCTCGCCTGGGACGCCGCCGACACGGCCCGCTCCGGTCGCGCGCCGGCCCCCTGAAGCAAGACCGCTTTCCCCATCACCCAGGACGACCGCATGGACAACCGCTCGATGGAAAACGACACCACCCCTGCGCCGCTGTTCGCCAACCGCGACTTTCGCCTCCTGTTCGGCGGCAGTTCGGTCTCGGCGCTGGGCGACCAGTTCACCCTGGTCGCGCTGCCATGGCTGGTCCTGCGACTGACCGGCAGCCCCGCCGCGCTCGGCCTGGTGCTGGCGGCCATGGCCCTGCCGCGGGCGATCTTCATGCTGATCGGCGGGGCGATGGTCGACCGGCTGTCCGCGCGACGGATCCTGCTGCTGGCGCGCGGCGCCAACGCACTGCTGGTGGCGCTGCTCGCCGGCCTGGTGCTGACCGGCGCAATCGCCATGCCGGCCATCTACGTGATCGCCCTGGGCATCGGCCTGGCCACCGCCTTCGCCTACCCGGCCGGTTCGGCCCTGTTGCCGCAGCTGGTGGCGCCGGCCCAGCTGGCCCCGGCCAATGCCTTCTTCATGGGCATGCGCCAGCTGAGCCTGTTCGTCGGGCCGGCCCTGGCCGGTCTGGTGATCGGCACCCATGCCGGCCATGGCGCGGCCGAGGCCCGAGGGCTGGGCCTGGCGTTCGTGATCGATGCGGCCAGCTTCCTGGCCTCGCTGGCCTCGCTCTGGCTGATCCGCACCCCGGCCGACGGCCAGTCGCGCGCCATGGGCCGTGGGGTGCTGGCCGACGTGGCGGCCGGGGTGCGCCAGGTCTGGGCCGATCTGCCGCTGCGCGCGTTCATGCTCTACGCCGCGGTGGTCACCGCCTTCGTCGGCGGACCGATGCAGGTCGGCCTGCCGGTACTGGCGAACAGCCGCATGGACCTGGGCGCCGCGTCATTGGGCATCCTCATGACGGCCAACGGCGGCGGCATGCTGGTGGGCGGCTTCCTCTCGCGAAGGGTGGCGCGTGCGGTGGGCAACCGGCTGGGCATGCTGGTGCTGTGCATGGATACCCTGGCCGGCCTCGCGCTCGCCACGCTGGCGCTGGTGCACAGCACCGTGTACGGCGCGCTGCTGCTGGCCGGCGTCGGCGTGCTGGCCGGCATCGCGCAGATCGCGATCGTCACCTGGATCCAGCAGCGTGTGCCGCCGGCCATGATGGGCCGCACCATGAGCCTGCTGATGTTCACCTTCATGGGTATCGGGCCGGTCTCCGCAGCCCTGGCCGGGAGCCTGCTCAAGCTGGTGTCGCTGGGTGCGCTGTTCGCCGGTGCCGGCCTGATCCTCAGCGCGATCGCGCTGGGGTGCCTCGCCAACCCGGCCCTGCGTGGTATCGGCACGGCGCGCCCGGACGGCGCGCCGGCCTGAACCCGGGAATCTCAGCTCGCCGTCTGCTGCTTGCCCAGCGCCTTGAGCCGCTTCTTCTCCTCGCGTCGCTGGCGGCGGGCGGCCTTGCGGATCTTGCGGTCGTAGCCCCACAGGTAGATCGCCGGCGTGCTGAGCAGCGTCAGCAGCTGGGAGACCAGCAGGCCGCCGACGATCGCGATGCCCAGCGGCTGGCGCATCTCCGAGCCGATGCCGAAGCCGATCGCCAGCGGCAGCGCCGCCCCCATCGCCACCAGGGTGGTCATGGTGATCGGACGAAAGCGCACCAGCGCCGCCTCGCGGATCGCCTCGGGTGGCGGCAGCGAGCGCTCGCGCTGGGCGACCAGTGCGAAGTCGACCATCAGGATCGCGTTTTTCTTGACGATACCGATCAGCATCAGGATCGCGATGATCGCCATCAGCGAGAGCTGCGTCTGCGTGACCAGCATGGCCAGGAACGCGCCCATGCCCGCGGCGGGCAGCGTGGAAAGGATGGTCAGCGGGTGGCCCAGGCTTTCGTAGAGGATGCCCAGCACGATGTACATCGCCACGATCGAGGCCAGCAGCAGGATCATGCCGTTGGACTTGGCCTGTTGCAGGCGCTGGTTGGAACCGGTGAAGTCCACGCGGATCCCGTCGGGCAGGTGTACCGCAAAGGCCGCCTGCTCGACCAGCTTGACGCCACGCTGCTGGTCCACGCCCTTGGCCAGGTTGTAGGTGACCGTCGCGGCCTCCAGCTGGTTGTGGTGGCGGATGCGCATCGGCGCGATGTTCGGCTCGATGTGGGCCACCGCCGACAGCGGGATCATCCGCCCGCTGCCGTTGCGCACGTGGATGTTGAGCAGCGACTGCGGGCTGATCGACTCGGCGCCGGCCGAGGTCAGTACCACGCGGTACTGGTTGATGTCCGAGTAGATCACCGAGACCGGGTTCTGCCCGAACGAGTTGTACAACGCCGAATCGATGTCGCCCATGCTCACGTGCAGGCGGCCGGCGGCCTCGCGGTCCACCTTCAGCAATTGCTGCTTGCCGGCCTGGTCGAAGTCGCTGCCGACGTCGCGGAACTCCTTCACGCCCCGCAGCTGGCGGACCATCTTGAGCGTCCACGGCTGCAGGTCGCCGCCGTTGTCGCTGACCAGCTGGAACTCGTACTGGCCACCGCGGTCGCCGCTGCCGCCGCCGCCCAGGAACTGCGCGATGCTGATCTCGACCTGCACGCCGGCCAGCTTGTCCAGCCGCTTGGACAGGCGTTCGACCACCTCCTTGGCGCCGATCTGGCGGTCGCCCGGGGCGTCGCCGCGCGGCTTCAGGTCCATGAACATCTGTGCCGAATTGCCGACCGCCCCGCCGTCGCCGCCGTTGCCGCCCAGCATGGTCAGCATGTCCTCGACGGCCGGGTCCTCCTTGATGATCTTCGCCACCTGCAGCACGCGCTCGGTGAGCAGCTCGGGCGAGACGTTGGCGTCGGCGGTGATCTGCGCCTGCAGCTGGCCGGTGTCCTCGTCCGGCATGAAGGTGCCGCCGGCGGTTTTGCCCACGGCAATGCCCAGCAGCACGGTCAGGACCAGCAGCAGCAGCGGCTGCCAGCGCATCAGCCGGCGATGGTGCATGGCCCAGTCCAGCGCGCGCTCGTAGCGCTTCAGCAGGGCGCGGTCGAAGTTCTCCACCGCCCGTTCGATCCGCCCGGGCGGCGGCGGGTCGGCCGGCTCGGCGGTCAGCAGCCGCCCGCATAGCGCCGGCGTGAGGGTCAGCGAGACGATCGCCGAGATCACCACCGCGGCGGTCAGCGTCACCGAGAACTCGCGCAGCAGCATGACCAGCATGTTGTTGCCGAACAGCAACGGCGCGAACACCGCCACCAGTGACAGCGTGATCGACACCACCGTGAAGCCGATCTCGCGGACGCCCGTCAGCGCCGCCTGCAGCGGGGGCATGCCGTGCTCCATGTGGCGCACGATGTTCTCGATCACCACGATGGCGTCGTCGACGACGAAGCCGATGCACAGCACCAGCGCCACCAGGGACAGGGTATTCAGGGTGTAGCCCAGCGCCCACATCGCCACGAACGCGCCGGCCAGCGAGAGCGGCACGCTCAGCGTGGCGATCAGTGTCGGCCGTAGCCGGCGCAGGAACACCAGCATCACCAGCACCACCATCACGATCGAGATCAGCAGCGCCACCTCGACTTCGTGCAGGGCCGACTTGGTGGTCTGGGTGAGATCGAACACCGCGTGCATCTGCAGGCTGGCCGGCAGCGAGGCGCGCAGCTGCGGCAGCTTGGCGCGGATCGCCTCCACCGTGGCCACCGCGTTGGCTTCCGGCCGCTTGGTGATCTGCAGGCCGACCGTGCGCGCGCTGCCGCTGGCGTCGGCGAACCAGGCGCCCTGGTACTTGTCCTGCTGGCCGCCGTAGACGCGGGCCACGTCGGCCAGGCGCACCGGCACGCCATGCTTCGTCGCGATCAGCAGGTGGGCGAATTCGTCGGGGCTCTGCAGACCGTCGCTGGCGGTGACGGTCATCTGCGTGCGGCCGTCGCTCAGCGTGCCCTGCGGCGAGGTGACATTGGCCGCCCGCAGCGCGTTGGCCACGTCGTTAGCGGTCAGGCCCTTGGCGGCCAAGGCATCGGTATCCAGCTCGATGCGCACCGCGTGCGGGGTGCCGCCGAACACCTGCACCTGCGCGACGCCGGGGATCTGCGAGACCGCCGGCTTGAGCAGCGTATCGGCCAGGTCGAACAGCTGGTCCTGCGGCATCCCCGAGGAGGTCAGCGTGATGAACAGGATCGGGATCTGCGACGTGTCGAACTTGAAATACTGCGGCGGGGCGGGCATGCCCGAGGGGAGGTCCGGCGCGGCCGCATTGATCGCCGCCTGCACGTCGCGGGCGGCGCTGTCGGCGGTGCGGTCGAAGGTGAAGCGCACCATGACCGAGGCCTGGCCCTCGGCGGCATTGCCGTACATCTCGTCGACACCCGGGATGCGGCCCAGGTGCCGTTCCAGCGGCGCCAGGATCGTGCTGGCCATGGTCTGCGCGCTGGCACCCGGCTGGCTCGCCACCACGTAGACGCCGGGAAAATCCAGCGACGGCAGCGCCGCCACGCCCAGCAGCAGGTAGGCCCACAAGCCGGCCAGGGTCAGGCCCACGGCCAGCAGCGAGGTGCCGATCGGACGGCGGATCAGGGGAGCGAAGATGTTCACGGGGCGTCCGTACCGCGGGGAAGGCGCGTGGCGGGAGCCGCGCGGGAGTGCCTAGCGTAGCGCGAGGGCGCAGCGTGGTTCGTGGGCCAGAGGATGGGCAAGGTCATGCCGTCCGTTATGCCCGGCCGGCTGCGGCGGAGGATGTGCCTGAAGTCCGGACCCTGCCGAAAGGCAGGGCCCGTTGCGGGTGCCAGGGTGTCGTTCAGCCCCCGGGCGTGTAGCGCAGCGTCAGGTACCAGCTCCGCCCCGGCTGGTTGAAGTAGTAGACGGTCTCATAGTGCCGGTCGAAGGCGTTGGCCAGCCGCGCCTCCAGCTGCCAGCCGGTGGCGACGGCGACGCTGGCGCGCAGGTCGGTGGTCGCATAGCCGCCCAGCCGGTGCTGGTTGGCCAGGTCGTCGTAGCGTGCGCCGGCGACAAGTACGGTGGCGCCCACGCCGAACGCCCCGAAACGACGGTCCAGCTCCACCCGCGCGGTGCGCTCGGGACGGCGCGGCAGCAGGTGGCCATCGTTGGCGCCGCCGTCGCGGTTCTCCGGGCGCTGCAGCGTCAGGTAGCCCTCCACCCGCCAGCCCGCCAGCCCGGTACCGGCCTGGGCCTCCAGCCCGCGGATGCGTGCGCGGCTGATGTTGCGCGGAAAGTAGTTGGCGTCGAGCGAGATCAACTGGTCGATGGTGGTCCGGTAGGCGTTGAGCGCCCAGTGCCAGCCAGCCTGCTGCTGCGCCAGGCCGAGCTCGGCACTGCGCGAGGTCTCCGGCTTGAGATCCGGGTTGCCGCTGCCGTAGGGGTAGTACAGATCGTTGAAGGTCGGCGCGTGGAAGGCGCTGCCCCAGCTGGCCGACAACTTGAGGCCGTGGTCGAAGCCGTAGCCCCAGGCCGCCGCCCCGGTGGTGTGGCCGCCGAACTGCTGGTTGTCGTCATGGCGCAACGACAGCTGCACTTCGTGGCGACCGAAACCGGCCTGGTACTGCGCGTAGCCGCCGGTATCCCTGCGGCTGTCGTCCAGGTAGCCGGTATCGCTGGACAGGTGCTCGCGCTGCCAGTCGATGCCGAGCGTGAGCAGCTGGTCGCCGGCCAGGCTCAGGTCGTTCTGCCAGGAGGCCTGGTCGCGCCGCGAGTTGCCGTAGCCCACGAATACGCCGTCGTTGTCGGTGCGCTGCTCGTCCAGGCTCTGCCCCGCGGCCAGGGTGACCTTCCAGGGCGCAAGCGGGTCGAAGCCCAGCCGCACACCGGCGACCTGCTGCCGGTTGTGGTGCTGGTTGCCGTAGGGGGCGCCGTCGAACTCCACGCGGCTGTCGCTGCGCAGCCAGGTGGCGGCCAGCTCCGTGCCGTCGCCCCAGCGGTAGCCGGCGTTGGCCAGCGCGTTGCGGTTGCGGTAGGCATCGGCGTCCGGCTCGTCGGTGAAGCAGCCGGCGAAGGCGGTGGCCGCGCCGACACGGCAGGCGTTGATGCCGCGGGTGTACTGGCCACCGAGGCTCAGGTTGTACCAGGCGTGCGTGTCGCCGCCGGCCAGGCCGACCTGGCCATCGGCGTACCCGCGGCTGCCGGTGCCCAGCCGCAGCGAGGGCGCCAGTCCGCCGTTGCGCGGCCCATGCCGGGTGAAGATCTGGATGACGCCGCCGATCGCATCGGCGCCGTAAAGGCTCGAGCGCGGTCCGCGCACCACCTCGATCCGCTCGACCTGGTCCAGCGGCAGCTGGTCGAACGCCGGAATGCCCGCGCTCACCGTGCCCACGCGCACGCCGTCGATCAGCAACAGCGTGTGCGAGGAGTTGGTGCCGCGCAGGAACAGCGAACTCTGCTGGCCCAGCCCGCCGGACTGGGCGAACGTCACCCCGGGCAGGCCCTGGAGCAGGTCGATCAGCGACACCGGCTGCAGCCGGTCGATGTCCTCGCGGGTGAGCACGGTGACGGAGGAGAGCGCATCGTCCACCGTGATTGCGGTGCGCGTGGCGGTGACGATCACCGGCGGGAGCGCGGCCGGCTTGGTGGCATCGGCCGCGAGGGCGGCGAACGAACTGCCGCACAGGGTGGCGGCAAGCAGGGTCTTCTTCATTGGGGTCCTTCGCCGCGCACCCGCGCACGGCCCATGGCTGGATGGGCTGGAGGCATGCGAATGACGGCGAAGCGGCCCCGGGGCAGGCGGCACGATCTTCCGGCCCGCCCTCCGCAGGTCACCAGACAATGGTCCAGGCCGGTCTCCGGGCTCGTGAGTGCCGCGTCATGCGCGACCGCCGGACGGCGCCTTCCCGTGCACGAGGCACAGTGGCGTAAGGCCGCCGGCTTGTCTCACCTACCGTTGCGGGGGCAGCGCCGGCCTGGCCGCACTGGGCGGGTCACCGGCTTCCCGTTTCATCCCCGCGTCGCCGCGGGGAAACCTTGGATTGCGATCAACTTAGCACACGGCACGCCGGTGCGCTCCGCCGGGCACGCGGGCGAGCGGAATGCGACCGGCGACACGCGCGGAGCGTGTCGGCCGTCATGCCGGACGCAAGAGGCAACTGCTAAGAAATTGTTGACAAGCCGCCGAGCCCGCCGATAGGTTTGGGTTGATTGCCTAGTTTATTAAGCAGGTGGGGGCCTGCCGGCGATCACTCGGAGACGAGAGGGCGTCTCGCCTGCCTACGCGGGGTGAACGTAACTTCTTGCGCTGGTTGCTCGTCTCCGGCTTGGAGGGCTGCGGAGCATTTCCGTCGGCCTGGTTTGGTCCGTTCGGACCTATCTGGGGAGATCCAATCAGCATGACATCTACGCACAAGCTGCGCCTGAAGCGTTCGGCGCTTGCCATGGCAATGGGACTTTGCATCTCGGGCGGCGCCATTGCCCAGAGCACCATGGGCTCGGTATTCGGCACCGTCGATTCCGGTGCCTCCGTACAGGTACAGAACCTCAGCAACGGCGCAACCCGCGCCACGGTCGCCGATGACAGCGGGCGGTTCGCGTTCGGCAACCTGGTCCCGGGCACGTACCGGGTCACCGTCACCGAGAATGGCGCCTCCAACGCGCGCGACCTGACCGTGGTCGCCGGCCAGGGCTCGAACTTCAACCTGGTGTCGGCCGCCGGCCGCAACGCCCAGAGCCTGGGCACCATCCAGGTCACCGCGAACACGCTGCCGGCGATCGACATCAGTTCGGTCGAGGCGACCACCGTGTTCACCGCCGAGCAGCTCAAGCGGCTGCCGGTGGCACGCAACGAAACCGCGGTCGCCCTGCTGGCCCCCGGCGTGAGCTCGGCGGACCAGAGCCTGGGCAACATCGCCGTGTTCAATGGCGCCTCCGCGGCCGAGAACAGCTATTACGTCAACGGCTTCCCGGTCACCAACCAGTTCCAGAGCCTGACCTACTCCGAGGTGCCGTTCGAGGCGGTGGACCAGGAAGAAGTCAAGAGCGGCGGCTACGGTGCGAAGTACGGCTACGCCACCGGCGGCGTGATCTCGGTGGTGACCAAGCGCGGTACCAACGAGTGGAAGGGCGGTGCGCGCGTGGACTGGGTCCCGAACGCCCTGCGCGGGCATGACCCGGCCGTCTATCTCAACAGCGGCGTCCTGCAGTACGGCAACGACCAGTACGACAAAACGCAGAAGACCTATGCCGGATGGTTCGGCGGCCCGCTGATCAAGGATCGCCTGTTCATCTACGGCCTGTACCAGGAGACCCGGACCGACACCCAGTCCTACGGCACCTGGGTGCCGGGCGGCGAGTCGGTCTCCGCCAAGGCCAACACCCGCAACTACAAGAACCCCTACTGGCTGGTGAAGCTGGACTGGAACATCAACGACAGCAACATCCTCGAGTACACCGGCTTCAACGACACCGAAAACCAGAAGGAGAACATCTACTACGCCTCCTTCGGCGACTTCGATGGCCAGCGCGGCGACTACCAGGGCTCGGTCTACTCCAAGAGCGGCGGCCAGACCCACATCCTGAAGTACACCGGCTACCTGACCGACGACTTCACCCTCAGCGCCCAGTACGGGCGCCTGAAGTACTCGCGCGACCAGTTCGCCATCCGCAGCGACGGTGCCTACTTCCAGTACGACGGCAACCCGCTCAACCTCGACCAGCCCGGCTGCCCGGACATCGTCGACGCCCGCACCCCCGCCCTGAACGGCGAGGTCGCCCCGCTGTCCGGCTGCTCCTTCGCGGGCGGCCTGGACAAGCGTGGCGGCGGCGACGAGCGCAAGGAGGGCCGCGTCGACCTGGAATGGGTGCTGGGCGACCACGACCTCGCCGCAGGCTACGTCGACGACCGGTGGACCTCCGATACCGGCTCGCAGGGTTACGAGGGCGGCGTGCTGTGGGAGTACGTGGGCGATACCACCAACCCGGCCGATGGCTACGTGATCGGCTACTACTTCAACACCGGCGCACAGGTGGATGTCCGCCAGAAGTCCTATTACCTGCAGGACACCTGGCACATCAGCAACAACTTCCTCGCCTACCTGGGCGTGCGCAACGACTCGTTCAAGAACCTCAACGGCGACGGCGAACCGTTCGTCAAGCAGAACAACATCTGGCAGCCCCGCGTCGGCTTCTCGTGGGACGTGAACGGCGATTCCTCGTTCAAGGTCTACGGCTCGGCCGGGCTCTACTCGCTGCCGATCGCCGCCACGGTGGCGCTGCGCGGCGCCTCCGCCTCGCTCTACCGCTACGACGTCTACAGCTACACCGGCGTGCGTGATGACGGTACGGACGCACCGGTCCTCGACCAGTTGCTGCTGTCGGGCGTCGTCAACGGCGAAAGCGGCCTGACCCCGCCGGCCGGCGCCGTCGCCGACAAGAGCCTCTCGCCGATCAAGCAGCAGGAATTCATCCTGGGCGTGGACAAGAAGCTGTCGGAAAACTGGACCGCCGGCGTGCGCTACATCCACCGCGACCTGAAGAACACGATCGACGATTTCTGCAACTGGACCCCGTTCTACAACTATGCGGTCGCCCATGGCCTGGACGGCGCCGATCCGAGCGCGCCGCCGGAGACCATGCCGGGCTGCTGGATCGTCAACCCGGGTCATGCCGCCGACTTCTCGATCGACGTCAACGGCGACGGCACGCTGGACGAGGTGCACCTGTCCAAGGAGGAACTCGGCCTGCCCGAGGCCAAGCGCAAGTATGACGGCGTCGAGTTCAGCCTGGAGAAGCAGTGGGCCGATCACTGGTACTTCAAGGCCTCCTACGTGTGGGCACACAACCATGGCAACACCGAGGGCCTGGTCAAGTCCGACTTCAACAACGCCCAGTCCGACACGGGCGTGACGCAGGACTTCGACTTCCCCGAGCTGATGATCGGCGCCAACGGCAACCTGCCGAACGACCGCCGGCACACCTTCAAGGTGTACGGCGCGTGGGAACCGGCGAGCGAATGGACGCTCAGCGGCAACCTGCTGGTGCAGAGCGGCCGCCCGGAGAACTGCCTGGGCGTCAACCCCGCGGCCTATTCACAGCAGGGTGGCGTGTCGTCCTACCTGGGCGGCAGCAGCTTCTTCGCCTGCAATGGCCAGGTGGTGCCGCGTGGCTCGGTGGGCAACGAGCCGTGGCTGTGGAACCTGGACATCGGCGCGCAGTACCGGCCGGACTGGATGAAGGGGCTCACCTTCGGTCTGGACATCATGAACGTGTTCAACCGCCACACGGTGGTCAAGCGCGACGAGCGCGGCGAGTACGCCCGCAAGGTCGGCCAGGGCGTCCCCGGCGCCAACTACGATCCGAACGATCCGAACCAGCAGTACGTGAAGTTCACCCGCTACGGCAGCACCTTCGGCATCCCGAGGGATTTCCAGCCGCCGCGCTACGTGCGCATCACGGCGGAGTACGACTTCTCGCTCTGACGGGAGGCGTGATCCGACCTGGCAACCGGGGGTCCGGCCGCTTGGGCCGGGCCCCCGGAAAGTCGGGACGAGGCCGCCGCGAGGCGGCCTCTTTTTTTCGATGGCTCTCGCTCAGCGCCTGTCAGGCGCCCCCGGGATCGCCCGTGCCGGCGAGCGCTTCGCGCAAGGGTTCCAGTTGCGCCGCGTAGCGCTTCCAGTCCTCCAGCCCACGCGCGTGGATCGGCTCACGCACCTGGGCGCTGCTCAGCGTCGAGACCGGCTGGTCGTTGCGCGAGGTGTCGATGCAGCGCGCTTCGAAGGGCAGCCCGCAGAACGCGAGGATGCGGCGCACGGTCACCTCCGGTTGCCGCACCAGCGCGGTGTAGGAAACGTCGAGCACGGCGCCCGGACAGGCGGCGTGCCAATGGTCCATCAGGCGCTGGTAATGATGGTGGTAATCGGCCAGCCCCGGCAGGTCATAGCTGTAGGCGCACGCGTCGTTGAACATGGCCTTGTAGTTCGAAAAGCAGGCCTCGACCGGCTCCCTCTTCATGTGCAGGATCGGCGCATGCGGCAGGGCGCGACGGATGAGGCCGACAAGCTGGAAATTGACCGGCATCTTGTCCACGTAATACGCCCTGCCCTGGGCACGCCATTGCGTCTGCTGCAGGTAGCGCCGGCCCAGCTCGGCAAAGTCGATTTCCGTGCAGCGCCCGAGTACGCCCGGGTCGATCGTGCGGTGGCCATGCCGGTTGGTCATCCAGCGCAGCTGCCGGTAGAAGTCGGTGAGCTCGCCGGCGGGGTGGATGCTGGAGTGGTTGCCCAGCACCCGCTCCAGCAGCGTGGTCCCCGAGCGCGGCAGGCCCACGATGAAGATCGGCGTCGGGCCGGGCGGCGGCGGGCGATCGGCGCCGCCCGCTTCGCCCAGCGGCAGCGCCACGATGGCATCCGTCAAGGCCGCCTCGTAGCGCGGATTGTAGGGGTTGCGCGTGCGCATGATGCCGTTGGCGCGATGCAGCGCGCGCCAGGCTTCGTCGTATTCGCCCAGGTCTTCCAGCTCCTTGTACAGGGCGAACTCGAACGAGGCATGCCGGACGCTACCCGGCTCCACCGAGCGCAGGGCCAGGCGGATCGCCTCCAGGTGCTGGGTCGCCGGGGTGACCCGCTGCGTGCGCGCCCACTGGAGCATGGCCCTGCCGTCGGACGGATCCTTCGCCAGGCAGGTCAGGAAGTGATCGGCGGCCTGTTCCGGCCGACCGTTGAAATCGCAGAGCAGCCCCAGGTAGTAATGCAAGTCGGCGCTGTCCACACCGGCCGCATGGGCGCGCTCCATCAGTTCGAGCGCGGGGGCCGACTCGCCCAGCATCTGTCGCACGTAGCCGAGGTTGGCCAGCGCCGGTCCCGAACGGGTCGCCGCGACTGTCGGATGGTCGAAACAGGCGCGGGCCGCGACCGATTCGCCGGCGAGGAACAGATAACGGGCCAGCTTGGCGATCAGCGCCGGCTCGTCAGGCAGCGCCGGTACGGCCTCGAGCAACTGCGCCGTCGCGGCCCGCAGGTCACCGAGGTCGAGCAGCACACCGGACAGCAGCACCCGTGCCTCGACATCGCGTGGCTGCAGCGCGAGGTGGGCTTCCAGCACCACGCGCGCCTGCGCCGGTTGTTTTTCGGCGATCAGCCGCTGGGCCTGCCTGCAGGGCGACGGGGCGGGCGAAACGCTGGCGTCGGAATTCATCCGGAGATTGTAGAGCCCTTGCGCAGGCTGCCGCCGCAGTCACTCAGTCGGTGTGCAATTCCGCCACGAAGTCGTAGATGTCGCCGCGGTACCAGGAACTGGTGAACTCCACCACGCGGCCATCGTCGAGAAAGCTGCGCCGCTCGATGCTCAGGCCGGCGCTGCCGGTGGCCACGTGCAGCAGCCGGGCGTGCTGGGCGCTCAGCGAGACCGCGCGCAGTCGCTGCAGCGCGCGGCGGGGCCGGGCATGGCGTTGCTCCAGCGCCTCGTAGAGCGAATCGCGCACCAGCATCGGGTCGGGCAGCACGCTGGCCGGGACCACGCTGCGCTCGATCGCCAGCGGCTCGTCGCCGGCATAGCGCACGCGGTGCAGGCGCACCACCGCCGCGCCGGGCGAGAGGTTCATCGCCATCGCCTCCTCCGGCGTGACCTCGCCGATGCCGCGTTCGAAGAACTCCGAGCGCGGGTTCAGGCCGCGCGCGCGCAGGTCTTCGGTGAAGCTGGTCAGCCGCGACATCGGCTTGACGATGCGCTCGGCGACGAAGGTGCCGGCGCCGTGGCGCTGGGTCAGCAGGCCTTCCTCGACCAGGCCGGCGATCGCCTTGCGCACGGTCACGCGCGAGAGCCCCAGCGCCTGCGAAAGGTCGCGTTCGCTGGGCAGCGCCTGGCCCGGCTCGATGTCGCGATGCTCGACCACGGTGCGGATGGCCCGGCGCAGCCTGAGATAGGCCAGGGGCTGGCGCGTATCGGGGCTTTCGCAGAGGCGGCGGTATTCGGTGGCGAGCGCGGTCTCCATGCCGAAACCATACCAATCTCACACCATTTGCGGCAAGCCGCCATGAAAACGTATGCATAGCCTCCACGCCATGCTGCGTAATCTGGTATTTCACTGGTACCATCCCCGGCGCCTAGGCGGGATGGCCCATTCCGTCTGCCCAACACGCAATCGAGGTGAACCGTGACGGCTTCCCCCCCGCCCGTCGACCCGTTCGACCTGGTGATTTTCGGCGGCACCGGCGACCTGGCCCTGCGCAAGCTGCTGCCGGCGCTGTTCCACCGGTTCGTCGACGGCCAGGTGCCCCCCGCCAGCCGGATCATCGGCGTGGCGCGCGAAGGTCTGGACGATGCCGGCTACCGTGGCCTGGTGCGCGATGTGCTGGCCGACGGCGGCGCCGCGGCCGACCGCATCGAGGAGTTCCTGCCGCAGCTCTACTATCTGCCGCTGGATGCGCGCAAGGACGAGGGCTGGGACGCCTTCGCCGCGCTGGTGAACGAGCAGCCCGGGCACATCCGCGTGTTCTACCTCTCCACCTCGCCGGAGTTGTTCGTCGACATCTGCGACCGGCTGGGTGCCAATGGCCTGAACGGCCCGAACTCGCGCGTGGTGCTGGAGAAGCCGATCGGCCGCGACCTGGCCAGCGCCATGTGCATCATCGAGGCGGTCGGGCGCGTGTTCTCCGAGGCGCAGACCTTCCGCATCGACCACTACCTCGGCAAGGAGACGGTGCAGAACCTGCTCGCGCTGCGCTTCGGCAACGCGCTGTTCGAGCCGCTGTGGAACGCCGGCCACATCGACCACGTGCAGATCACCGTGGCCGAGACGCTGGGCCTGGGCCGGCGCGCCGGCTACTACGACCGCGCCGGCGCGCTGCGCGACATGGTGCAGACTCACATGCTGCAGCTGCTGTGCATGGTGGCGATGGAGCCGCCGGCCTCGCTTTCGCCCGACGCGGTGCGCGACGAGAAGCTCAAGGTGCTGCATGCCCTGAAGCCGATCGACATGCGCAACGCCACGCAGCTGACCGTGCGCGGCCAGTACAAGGCCGGCGCGATCGACGGCGAGCGCGTGCCGGGCTACCTGGAGGAACTGGACGACGGCCAGTCCGGCACCGAGACGTTTGTCGCGCTGAAGGCGGAGATCGCCAACTGGCGCTGGGCGGGCGTGCCGTTCTACCTGCGCACCGGCAAGCGCCTGGCCACGCGCCTGTCCGAGATCGTGGTGGCGTTCAAGTCGGTACCGCATTCGATCTTCGACGCCTCCGCCGGTCCGCTGGCGCAGAACCGGCTGGTGCTGCGGCTGCAGCCGGACGAGGGCGTCAAGCTGTGGCTGACCATCAAGCATCCGGGCCCGGGTGGCCTGCGCCTGCGCCACGTGCCGCTGGACATGAGCTTCGTCGAGGCCTTCGGCGTGCAGCAGCCGGACGCCTACGAACGGCTGCTGCTGGACGTGGTGCGCGGCAATCCCACGCTGTTCATGCGTCGCGACGAGGTCGAAGCGGCCTGGCGCTGGATCGACCCGATCCTGGCCGCCTGGGGTGGCGTCGGCGAGCCGCCACGGCCGTATGCGGCCGGCAGTTGGGGACCGAGTGCGGCGGTGGCGCTGATCGAGCGCGATGGGCGTACCTGGAACGAGGACAGCGAGTAATCGCTTCACCCGACGCCGGCAACGTGCTGCCGACACTGTCGAACCTTCCACCGCCAGCGTGCCCATGACCACTTCGCTCAACGTGACCACCCACAGCTTCACCGACTGCCAGGCCCTCGCCAGCGCCCTCGCCGAGCGCGTCGCCGACCGCCTGCGCGCGGGTCTGCTCGAGCGCGACTTCGCGCTGCTGGCGGTGTCCGGCGGGCGCACGCCGGTGCGCTTTTTCGAACTGCTGTCGCAGGCGGTGCTGGACTGGTCCCGGGTGCAGGTGACGCTGGTCGACGAGCGCTGGGTGGACGAGGGCGACCCGCGCTCCAATGCACGCCTGGTGCGCGCGCACCTGCTGCAGCACAACGCCGCCGCCGCCCAATTCGTGCCGCTGTACACCGGTGCCGCCACGCCGGAAGAGGGCCAGGCCGAAGCCGGTCGGCGCATCCATGCGCTGCCGCTGCCGTTCGAAGCGGTCGTGCTGGGCATGGGCCAGGACGGCCATACGGCCTCGTTCTTCCCCGGTGGCGACCAGCTGGCCGCGGCGCTGGATCCGAACCAGCCGAGCGGCGTGCTGCCGATGCGCGCGCCCGCTGCCGGCGAGCCGCGCATCACCCTGACCCTGCCCACCCTGCTCCAGGCCCGCCACCTGTTCCTGCACATCGAGGGCGAGGCCAAGCGCGAGGTGCTGGCGCAGGCCCGGCTGGGCCTGGGCGAGGCCGCCCACTATCCGGTGCGTGCGGTGCTGGTGCGCTCACCGGTGCCGGTGGCCGTGTACTGGTGTCCCTGATCGATCGTCATCGCCGGCACGTCCGTCCGGCCCGTCCGTTGGAGTGATCTGCAAATGAGTCCGCTGCATCCCGTCGTCGCCGAAGTCACCGCGCGCCTGATCGAGCGCAGCCGCGAAACCCGCGCGGCCTACCTCGCGCGCATCGAGGCGGCCGCGGGCGGCGACGGCCCGCACCGCGCGCAGCTGTCCTGCGGCAACCTCGCCCACGGTTTCGCCGGCTGCAGCGCGCCGGACAAGGCCGCGCTGCGCGAGGGGCGCGCGCCGAACCTGGGCATCGTCACCGCCTACAACGACATGCTCTCGGCACATCGGCCCTACGAGCGCTACCCGGCGCTGATCCGCGAGCTCGCCCACCAGTTCGGTGCCACCGCCCAGGTCGCCGGCGGCGTGCCGGCGATGTGCGACGGCGTCACCCAGGGGCGCGCCGGCATGGAGCTGTCGCTGTTCTCGCGCGACGTGATCGCCATGGCCACCGCCGTGGCGCTGTCGCACGACATGTTCGACGGCGCGTTGTACCTGGGCATCTGCGACAAGATCGTGCCGGGCCTGTTGATCGGTGCGCTCGGCTTCGGCCACCTGCCGGGCGCCTTCGTGCCGTCCGGGCCGATGCCCAGCGGCATCCCGAACGAACAGAAATCCAAGGTGCGCCAGGCCTACGCCGAGGGCAAGGCCACGCGCGAGGAGCTGCTGGAAGCCGAGGCGGCGTCCTATCACAGCCCCGGCACCTGCACCTTCTACGGCACCGCCAACTCCAACCAGATGCTGATGGAGATCATGGGCCTGCAGTTGCCCGGCTCCAGCTTCGTCGCGCCGGACACGCCGCTGCGGGACGCATTGACCCGCGCGGCCGTGCAGGCGGTAGTGGCCCACGCGGATCCGGCCTCGCGCCTGCCACTGGGGCACATCGTCGACGAGCGCGCGATCGTCAACGGCGTGGTCGGCCTGCATGCCACCGGCGGCTCGACCAACCACCTGCTGCACCTGGTCGCGATGGCGCGTGCCGCCGGCATCCAGCTCAGCTGGGACGACTTCGACGCGCTCTCCCCGGTCGTGCCGCTGCTGGCCCGCGTGTATCCCAACGGCTACGCCGACGTGAACCAGTTCCACGAGGCCGGCGGCATGGCGTTCCTGATCGATCAGCTGCTCGACGCCGGCCTGCTGCATGCCGACGTGCGGACCCTGGCCGGCAAGGGCCTGGCCGCCTACACCTTCGTGCCGGAGCTCGACGGGGACGGCCGGCTGGCCTGGCGCCCGGTCGCCAAGGAAAGCGGCAACCGCGGCGTGCTGCGCGGCGCCGGCGAGCCGTTCCGCCCCGACGGTGGCCTGCGCCTGCTCAAGGGCAACCTGGGGCGGGCGGTGATCAAGATTTCGGCGGTGCCCGAGGATCGCCTGCTGATCGAGGCGCCAGCCATCGTGTTCGATGACCAGGATGCGGTCGGCGCCGCCTTCGCACGCGGCGAGCTCAACCGGGATTTCGTGGCGGTGGTGCGCTTCCAGGGACCGCAGGCCATCGGCATGCCGGAACTGCACAAGCTCACGCCGACGCTGGCGCTGCTGCAGGACCGCGGCCACCGCATCGCACTGGTGACCGACGGCCGCATGTCCGGAGCATCCGGCCGCGTGCCGGCGGCGATCCACGTGACGCCCGAAGCGGCCGCCGGCGGTCCGCTGGCGCGCGTGCGCGACGGCGAC
This sequence comes from Frateuria sp., assembly GCF_035695185.1. GTDB lineage: Bacteria > Pseudomonadota > Gammaproteobacteria > Xanthomonadales > Rhodanobacteraceae > Frateuria_A. Next base: position 16,712 of record NZ_DASSES010000178.1, on the reverse strand, counting down.
ATGATCCGCCTGGACTGCACCGGCGGCCGCCTGGAGCTGCTGGTGGATGCCGCCGAGCTGGCCACGCGCGAGCCTGCTGCCGGCAGCCAGGGCTCCCATCAGGCCGGCACCGGCCGCGAGCTCTTCGAGATGTTCCGTCGCAACGCCATGAACGCCGACCTCGGCGCCGGAGTGCTCTGATGAACCTGATGGACCGGCAGCAGCAGATCGAACGCATCATGCGCCTCGCCCCGGTGATTCCGGTGGTGGTGATCGAGGACGCCAGCGCCGCCGTGCCGATGGCGCGCGCCCTGGTCGCCGGCGGCGTGCCGGCGATCGAAGTGACCCTGCGCACCGCCGCCGCACTCGAGGCCGTGCGGGCGATCGCCGCCGAGGTCGAGGGCGCGGTGGTCGGGGTCGGCACGGTGCTGGCCGAAGCCGACCTGCGTGCGGCCTACGAGGCGGGCGCCCGCTTCGCCGTATCGCCCGGTGCCACGTCGCGGCTGCTGGATGCCGCCGAGGACATGCCCCTGCCCCTGCTGCCTGGCGCGGCCACCGCCAGCGAGGCGATGCTGCTGCTCGAGCGTGGTTACCGCCACCTGAAGTTCTTCCCGGCCGTGCCGGCGGGCGGCGCCAGGTTGCTGGCGGCCTGGGCCGGGCCGTTGCCGCAACTGCGTTTCTGCCCCACCGGCGGCATAAGTGCCGCCAGTGCGGGCGAATTCCTGGCCCTGCCCAACGTGCTGTGCGTGGGTGGCTCCTGGCTTACGCCGGCGGACAAGCTGGCCGCCGGCGACTGGGCCGGGATCGAAGCACTGGCTTGCGCCGCGGCAAGCCTCCGGCCCTAGTCGCGGCGCCCGCGGCGGTTCAGCGCGCCTCGGCGGGCAGGCCGTCCAGCTGCGCCACCAGCGCGGCGTGGGCCGTCCCGTCCACCGGCTTGTGCGTGATCTTCGACGTGGCCGGATAACGCGCCAGGGAGTGCCCGTTCTTCCAGTCGCGGGCCGGCCGCACCGGTCGCGGCGTGAAGCCGCCGCCGCAGTTGGGGCACACGCCCTGCAGCACGCGCTCGACGCACTCGTGGCAGAAGGTGCATTCGAACGAGCAGATGCGTGCCTCGGTCGAGGCGGGCGGCAGTGACTTGTTGCAGTGTTCGCAGGTCGGGCGCAGCTCGAGCATGGGAGGCTCCGGTCAAAGAGGCACATGATGCGCCCAGCCGTGCCACCTTGGCGCCCTCTCCCGCGGGGAGGCCCCGCCGGCTGTCCCGCGCATGCGTTTATCCTTCGGGTTTTGCCCCTCGGATACCCACCATGCACTTCCTCCTGGCGGCCGCGCTGTGCAGCGTGCTGGTCTCGGTGCTGCTCAAGCTCGCGCGCCGGCTGGCGGTCGACGTGGGGCAGGCGATCGCCTGGAACTACGTGGTCGCGGCCACGGCCAGTGCGTTGGCATTCGCACCGCCGCTGCCGGCGATGCAGGCCGCCCTCGCCGTGTGGCCGGCGTTGCTCGGCCTGGGCCTGCTGCTGCCGACCATCTTCCTGGCGCTGGCCAGCTCGGTCCGCCACGCCGGCATCGTGCGCTCGGAGGTGGCCCAGCGGCTGTCGCTGCTCATCTCGCTGACGGCCGCGTTCGTACTGTTCGGCGAGCCGCTCGGCGCCACCAAGGGATGGGGCATGGTGGCCGGCTTCGTGGCGCTGGGTGCCCTCGTGTGGCGCCCACCCGGCGGTTCCGGCGAAACGTCCGCCGGTGCCGCGCGCTGGACCTACCCGCTGCTGGTGTTCCTGGGCTTCGGCCTGATCGACGTGCTGTTCAAGCGCGTGGCCCAGGCCGGCGTGCCGCTGGGTGCCGCGCTGCTGGCCATGTTCATGCTGGCGCTGCTGGTGTCGTTGGCCCTGCAGGGCTGGCGGCTGGCGCGCGGGACGGTGCGGCCCGGTGGCCGCAGTGCCGCCGCCGGGCTGCTGCTCGGCCTGCTCAATTTCGGCAACATCCTGTTCTACCTGCGTGCGCACCAGGCGTTGCCAGGGCGGCCGGCGCTGGTGTTTGCCGGCATGAACCTGGGCGTGGTCGCGCTCGGCGCGGTGGCGGGCCTGGCGGTATTCCGCGAGCGGCTTTCGCGGATCAACCTCGTCGGGCTGGCCCTGAGCGTCCTGGCGGTGGTCCTGCTCGCGCGGGGATGAGTGTGACTTCTGGGGGGTATGAACGGGCGGTCGGGCACGCCTATGCTCGAGGCTTTCCGTGTGTTACGTGAGGTCGTTCCATGCGCAAGCTCCCCCTCGTCGCGGCATTGACCGCATTGCTCATCGCCCCCGGCGCGTTCGCCGCCGACAAGGACAAGGCCTCCGGCGAGGCCGGACCCGATGCCGCGCTGGCGCAGCCCCACAGTTCCGAGACCACCGGGTCGGTCAGCGTCGAGGGCAAGCGCATCGACTACAAGGCGGTGGCCGGGACCCTGGTGCTGCACGAGCACGGCGACCCGAGCGACGAGCCGACGGTGAGCATGTTCTACACCGCCTACTTCAAGCAGGGCGCGGAGGCGGGGCATCGCCCGATCACCTTCATCTACAACGGCGGTCCCGGTTCGGCCACGGTATGGCTGCACATGGGCGCGTTCGGGCCCAAGCGCGTGGTCACCAGCGACGACAGCCACACGCCGGCGGCGCCCTACGGGCTGGTCAACAACGACTACAGCCTGCTCGATGCCTCCGACCTGGTGTTCATCGATGCGCCCGGCGCGGGCTTCTCGCGGCTGGTGGCCGGCGACAAGGACAAGTCCAAGCGCGACGAGCAGATGAAGGCGCGCAAGAAGGCCACCTACGGCGTCGACGGCGACGGCCATGCCTTTGCCCAGTTCGTCACTCAGTTCCTGTCCAAGTACGGTCGCTGGAACTCGCCCAAGTACCTGTTCGGCGAGAGCTACGGCACCACCCGCTCGGCGGTGCTGGCCAACATCCTGGAGAACGAGGACAGCGTCGACCTCAACGGCGTGGTGCTGCTCTCGCAGATCCTCTCCTTCGACACCAGCATCGACGGTCCCGAGTTCAACCCGGGCGTGGACCTGCCCTACGCGCTGGCGCTGCCGACCTTCGCCGCCACCGCGTACTACCACCACAAGCTGCCGCAGGCGCCGGCACAGCTGGAGCCGTTCCTGCACGAGGTGGAGCAGTACGCGCTGGGTGACTACGCCAGCGCGCTGATGCAGGGCTCGCACCTGGATCCGGCGCGCAAGCGCGCCGTGGCCGAGAAGCTCCACCAGTACACCGGCCTGCCGGTCGACTACCTGGTCAAGGCCAACCTGCGCGTGACCGGCGGCATGTTCGAGCACGAACTGCAGTTCGACAACGGCCTCGCCACCGGCCGCCTGGACAGCCGCTTCTCCGGCCCCGCGCTCGACCCGCTGGGCAAGGATTCGGAGTACGACCCGCAGTCCTCGGCGATCAGCTCGGCGTACGTTTCGGCGTTCAACGACTACGTGCGCCGTCAGCTCAAGTTCGGCCAGAACATGCAGTACCGCCTGTTCGCCGACATCGACCACTGGGACTTCTCGCACAAGGCGCCGGGTGTGCACGGCGGCGCGCTGCAGCAGTCGACCAACGTGATGCCGGACCTGGCGGTCGCGATGAAGACCAATCCGGATCTCAAGGTGTTCCTCAACGGCGGCTACTACGACCTGGCCACGCCCTATTTCGCGGCGCAGTACGAGATGAGCCATCTGCCGATCCCGGACGCACTGCAGAAGAACATCTCCTACGCCTGGTACCCGTCGGGTCACATGGTCTATGCGCACGAGGCGTCGCTGAAGCTGCTGCACGACAACGTGGCGCGCTTCATCGAGCAGACCGACAACGTGAAGTAAGGGTCGTCCCTCTCCCCGGAGAGGGCGCCCACGAGGACGGCAGGTCCCGGCGGTGCGGGCGATCCCGCGCCGCCGGACCTGCGTTCCCTCCCCGACCGTAGAAGGGCTTTGCGTGGCGCGCTTGCTATGCTCCCGGCGTCCCTTCCGGTGAAGTCCCATGCGCGCCCTGATCGACCGCTACATAGACGCCTACAACCGACTGGATGTGGACGGCATGCTGGCCACGCTGCACCCGCAGGTGACGTTCGAAAACGTCACCGCGGGCGTCACCACGGTGCACACGCAAGGCATCGAGGCCTTCCGCCGGCTGGCGCAGAGCACGCTGCCGCTGTTCGCGCGGCGGCGGCAGACGATCACCCGCTACGCCGAGAGCAACGGCATAGCGCATGTGGATATCGCCTTCGAGGGCGTGTTTGCCATGGACCTGCCCAACGGTGCGCGTGCCGGACAGGCGATTGCGCTGAACGGGCGCAGCGAGTTCCGGGTGCACGACGGCCTGCTGATCCACATCGCCGACATCAGCGACTGAAAGCCGACGGCCGGCCGAAGCCGCAGCGGGGGCCGCAACAAGGCGCGCCAGTCGACCGTGCCCTCACACGGCCAGGCCGATCCCGTGCGCTTCGCTGCCGGCGCGGCGCAGCAGTGCGTTGCGCCAGCGCTGCTGGGTGGCGCCATCGGCTTCCTGCAGGAACTGCGGCTTGTTGGCGACCAGCGCGGCCACCGGCACGCCGTCCTCGTACAGCACGCGGGTGCCGGCCAGCGCCGGCAGCTTGTCGCCCGCCAGCACGGTGCCGACCAGGTTGAGCGGATCGCTGCCGCTTACGCAGACCACTTGCTGTGCGGGCGGCCGCTGGCGCACCGCCCGCAGGGCGCCGATCGCCTCCGGCAGGGCGAACTGCTCACCGACCAGGCCCTCCACGAAACGGCCGCCGCGGATCTCGCCACGCGCTTCCAGCCGGTGGTAGACGCGCAGCAACTCGCGCCAGGAGGGCAGCCACGGCGCTTCGCGCTCGAGCAGCTTCCAGAACACCACGCCGTAGCGGCGAAGCAGGACACGTGCAACGTGCTCCACTTCATCGGCGTCAGGCCGGCGCGAAGCGCCTCCCTTGCTTCCTCCCGCCGCCGGGGGGAGTCCCGGCCCCAGCTTGTCGAAGGGGATCGCGTGGAGGGGCCGCTCTTGCCTCGAACCACCGGCAGATGCTCCCGCGTGCCCCGCCCCCCCGTCCGACCCGCCCACAGTCACCTTCTCCCCGGTGGAGGGAAGGAAGGAGCGGCTCAGCGACCAGCGCCCGGCATCCTCGATCTCGCTCAACGCATGCCGCCTTGCCCGCCGGTGCGGGCGCGAGTCGCGCTTGGCCGCGGGCAGCAGCAGCGCGCGCAGGCCGGCGAAGCTGTCGGCGGTGACGCGGCCGGCCGCGACCAGTTCGCCGATCGCGTTCTCGAGTTCGGTGCGCAGCAGGCGCGTGGCGTCGAGCAGCTCGTCGAAGAACAGCGCGCCATGGTCGGCCAGTGCGTCGGCCACCGCCTGGGCGCGCGAAGACAGCAGCGATTCCTGCGGCAGCTCGTCGGCGGCCACGGCCGTCCAGATGGCCATCTGCCGGCGCGGCAGCAGCACGATCGGGGTGGCGCGCACGGGGCCGGCGCTGCCGCCGCCGGCGCGCAGGCGGCTCCAGCCGAAGCGGCCGGCACGGCACAGTTCGTCCAGCCAGCGGCTGGTGTAGTCGCCCACGCGCGCAGGGAGCAGTTCGGTCTCCCAGGCGCCAGCGGCGGCTTCGTAGCCTTCGAGCTGGTGCAGCGTGGCGATCAGGCCGTCCGGGCCCTCCAGCCGCGTGTCCGGGGTCAGGTGCTGCCAGTCGGCCAGGAAGCGCATCAGGTCCCGACGGCTGACCGGCTCGATCTCGCGCCGCAGGCGGCCGATGGTGTAGCGGTGGATGCGCGCGAGCAGGTGGCGCTCGCACCACTCGGTGGCCGGCGCGTCGGGGGTGAAGCGGCCCTGCATGACGTAGCCCTCCGACTGCAGGCGCAGCAGGGCGGGCTCGACATCCCCCGGGTCGACCCCGAGCGAGTCGGCGAGCACCGACGGCGTGGTCGGGCCCAGGCCGCCGAGGCGCCGGCGGACCAGTTCGAGCACGGCGTCGTCGCGGGTCCAGGGTTGGGCGGCATAGTCGGGCGGGGCGCTGATCGGCGGATGCGGCGTGGCGTCGGCATGGATCGCCTGCCATAGCGGCAACACCTCCGCCGCGACCCACACGCTTGCGCTGCTTCTCCCCCGGCTTTGATCAAAGAGGGGGGAGAAGGTGGCCCCGAAGGGGTCGGATGAGGGGCCGGGGCTGGCGGGGAGGTCCCCTGCGGATCGCTGTTGGGAGGTCCCCCGCACGCTCGGCCCCTCGCCCCGGCCCTCTCCCCCGGGAGGGGGAGCAAAGGCCAGGCGCGTGGCGCGGTGGTGCCTGGCGAGCGCCTTCAGGCGTTCCTGCCAACCGGCGTTGCCGGCGACTTCGTCGCTCGTGACGAACCCCAGCAACGTCAGCGCCTCGTGCATCTCGTCGCCGCTGCGCACCTGCGGCCAGGCCTCCTCGCGCACGGCGGCGATCGCCTCCGGATCGAGCCGGCCGAGGTCGTCCGCGTCCTCGGCGTTCCAGCGCCGGTTCTGCACCGCCTGCGTGCGGCGCTCCTCCAGCGGTGCGTCGTCGAGGTAGGCGTAGGGCGCGGCGGAGAGCACTTCGGAGGCGAGCGGGCTGGGGCCGGTGAGGTCGCGCGCGACCACGGCGATGGCGCCGGTCTCGAAGCCGCGCAGGATGCGCAGCAGGCCATCGACGTCCATCGCCTCGCGCAGGCAGTCGTGCAGGGTCTGGTTGACCAGCGGATGGTCGGGAATCTGCCGCTCGCCGACGATGTTCTCCAGGCAGGCGACCTGGTCGGGGAACACGGTGGCGAGCAGGTCCTCGCTCTTCATGCGCTGGATCTGCGGCGGCGTCTTCTTGCCGCCGGTGTAGCGCGGCAGCGCCAGCGCGGTGACCGCGTTCCAGCGCCAGCGCGCGGGAAACAGCGGCGCGTCCAGCAGCGCCTGCACCAGCACGTGCTCGGCCGAGTTCGAGTGCAGGTAGCGCGCGACCTCCTCCAGCGGGAAACTGTGGCTGGTCGAGAGCGACAGCACGATGGCGTCCTCGGTCGCCGCCGCCTGCAGCTCGAAGTTGAACTGGCGGCAGAAACGCTTGCGCAGGGCCAGGCCCCAGGCGCGGTTGATGCGGCTGCCGAACGGCGTGTGGATCACCAGCTGGGTGCCACCCGATTCGTCGAAGAAGCGCTCGAACACGATGGTGTGCTGGGTCGGCAAGACGCCGAGCGCGACCTTGGCCCTGTGCAGGTAATCGGCCAGTTGCTGCGCGGCGGCCTCGCCCATGCCAAGTGTCGAGCGCAGCCACGCCAGCGCCGCGGCCACGCCACCGGCCTCGAGCAAGGCACCGACCTCCTCGCGCAGGCGTGCCACGCCGATGGACAGCTCGTCGCTGCGTCCGGGCGCCTCGCCCAGCCAGAACGGAATGCTCGGCGGCGCGCCGTGCGCGTCTTCCACGCGCAGGCGATCACGCTCCACGCGCAGGATGCGGTAGCTGGTGTTGCCCAGCTGGAACACGTCGCCGGCCAGGCTCTCGACCGCGAAGTCCTCGTTGACCGAGCCGATGATGGTGTTCTGCGGCTCCATCACGACCAGGTAGTCGGCGGTATCCGGGATCGTGCCGCCGGAGGTCACCGCGGTCAGCCGCGCATTGCGGCGCGCACGCAGCTGGCGATGCACGGCATCGCGATGGATGTACGCCGCGCGCGCGCCGCGGCGGGTGCTGAAGCCCTCGGCAAGCATGCGCACGATCGCGTCGAACTGCTCGCGCGGCAGCTCGCGGTAGGGATGCGCGCCGCGCACCAGCGCATACAGCGCGTCCTCGTCCCATTCCTGGCAGGCCACCTCGGCGACGAGCTGCTGGGCCAGCACGTCCAGCGGCTGCACCGGCTGGACCAGCGCGTCGAGTTCGCCGCGGCGCACGCAGTCGAGCAGCGCGGCGCACTCGAGCAGGTCATCGCGGCTGGTCGGGAACAGGCGCGCCTTGGGGGTGCCGTTGACCGCATGGCCGGAGCGGCCGGCGCGTTGCAGGAACGCGGCGATCGAACGCGGCGAGGCGAGCTGGCAGACCAGGTCGACGTCGCCGATGTCGATGCCCAGTTCCAGCGAGGCGGTGGCGACCAGCAGCTTCAGCTCGCCGCGCTTGAGCCGCTGTTCGGCGTCCAGCCGCAGTTCCTTGGCCAGGCTGCCGTGGTGCGCGGCGACCGCCTCCCTGCCCAGTCGTTCGGCCAGGTGGCGTGCGGCACGCTCGGCCATGCGGCGGGTGTTGACGAACACCAGCGTGGTGCGGTGCTCGCGGGCGAGCTGGGCCAGGCGGTCGTAGACGGTGTCCCAGCTGTCGTTGGACATCACCGCTTCGAGCGGGACCGGCGGGACTTCGATGGCGAGGTCGCGCGGGCGGGTGTGGCCAACATCCACGATCGCACAGCGCGCTGCTTCCTTCTCCCCCGGACTTGATAAGAGCAGGGGAAGAAGGTGGCCCGAAGGGTCGGATGAGGGGCCGGGGCTCGCGGGGAAGTTGCCTGCAGTCCGCTCTTGGAAAGTCTCGGGCAAGCCCCGCCCCTCACCCCAGCCCTCTCCCCGGAGGGGAGAGGGCGCCTGGTCCCTCGCACCGACCAGGAACCGCGCCACTTCCTCGATCGGCTTCTGCGTCGCCGACAGCCCGATCCGCTGCAGCGGCCGCTGGCAGAGCGACTCCAGCCGCTCCAGCGACAGCGCCAGGTGGGTGCCGCGCTTGGAATTGGCCAGCGCGTGGATCTCGTCCACGATCACCGTGCGCGTGCTCTTGAGCATCTCGCGGCCGGAAGCCGAGCCCAGCAGCACGTACAGCGACTCCGGCGTGGTCACCAGGATGTGCGGGCTGACCTTGCGCATCAGCGCGCGCTCGGCCTGCGGCGTGTCGCCGGTGCGCACCGCGGTGCGGATCGCCACGTCGGGCAGGTCTTCGGCGGCCAGTTCGGCGCGGATGCCTTCCAGCGGCGCCTCGAGGTTGATGTGGATGTCGTTCGACAGCGCCTTCAGCGGCGAGACGTAGACCACCCGCGTTTCGTCCGGCAACGCGCCGCCGTGCGCCAGGCCCTCGCGCACCAGTGCGTCGATGGCGGCGAGGAAAGCGGTCAGCGTCTTGCCGGAACCGGTCGGCGCGGCCACCAGCGTGTGCCGACCGGCGTGGATATTCGGCCACGCGCCTGCCTGCGCCGCAGTGGGCGCCGGGAAGCTGCGCTGGAACCAGCGCGCGACGGCGGGATGGAAATGTTCGAGCGGCATGGCGGCGGCGGGTGCGGCGTGTCCCGATGATATAGGGGCGCCCGTCTCATACTTCGAGCCTGTTCAGGAAGTCGCCGGCGGGCTAGGGTTGGAACGGCGGGGAAAAGGCGTGGACGCAATGGTGCAGGCAAGCGGGGGAACGTTCGACTGGCTGGCCCTGGCCGATGGCCGCCGGCTGTGCGTGCACGACTGGCCACTGGCCGACGCCCGCGCCGGCGTGCTGATCGTGCATGGCCTGGGCGAACATGCCGGTCGCTACGGCCGCCTGGCTGCCTGGTTCAACGCGCGTGGCTACGCGGTACGCAGCTACGACCAGCGCGGGCACGGCCGTTCCCCCGGCCGGCGCGGCGCGCTGTCGCGTCCGCTCGAACTGCTCGACGACCTGGCCGAGGTCCACGCCCGGTTCGCGGCCGGGCTGCCGGCGCCGCCGGTGCTGCTGGGCCACAGCATGGGCGGACTGGTCGCGCTGCGCGCGGTACTGGATCGGCGCGTGGACCCCCGCGCGCTGGTGCTTTCCTCGCCGGCGCTGCGCGCCTGGACGCCGGCGTGGGAGCAGGCGCTCGCCGCGCGGCTCGTGCGCGTGCTGCCGAACCTTCCCTTGCGCAGCGGGCTGCCGTTCGAGGCGCTGTCGCACGAGTCGGCGGTGGTGGCGGCGTATCGCAGCGATCCACTGCGCTCGGGCTGGATCACCCCGCGGCTGGCGCGCTTCATCTTCGAGAGCGGGCGGCATTGCATCGCCCGGGCGGCATCGTTGCCGCTACCCACGCTGCTGTTGGTGGCGGGCGCCGACCGGCTGGTGGATGCGCGCGGCAGCCGCGCCTTCGCGGCGGCCGCCCAGCCCAGTGGCCAGCTCACGACCCGGGTGTACGAGACCCTCTTCCACGAGCTGTTCAACGAGGCGGAACCGGCGCGCGGCCACGTCCTGGCGGACCTGGAGGCGTGGCTGGGACGCACCCTGCCAGGCGCGGGCGCGTAGGGGGATTCCGCTGCCGTCCGCCGTCAGGCCGGCGGTTGCCCCGGCGGATTCCTTGGCTCGCACGGGGCATGCCCGCAACCGCAGGGACCCTCGGCAGGTTCGTCCACGGCCTGGCGGCAGTGTTCCGAACAGTAGGTGTCGCCGACGGGCACGCTGCAGCGGCAGGCCGGATGGGCGCAGCGTTGGCTGGCGGTCGCGTTCATGGGTCAGGGCGTGCTTCTGGCCGACACCGGCAGGCTCATCGAACCCTTGCCGCTGGCGGCCTGCTGGGCCATCTGCAGATGCTGCTTGAGCACCGGCAGGGTGGTGCGGGCGAACTGTTTCAGGTCCGGGTCGGCGGCGCGCTGGCCCTCGATGCCGAACATCTTTATCGCCTTGCGATGGTCCTTGACGAGGCTGTCGGCATAGGCCCGGTCGAATGCGCTGCCGCTGAGCGTCCGCAGGTGGTCGGCCTCCTGCTTCTGCATCGGCATCGGCTCGGTGGGTAGGGTGACCTGCTTGCGCTGGGCGATGCTGATGAGCTGGTTGTTGGCCTTGGTGTGGTCATCGATGATGCGTTGCGCCAGCCGCCGGATCCGCGCCGAGGACGACTTGTCCAGCGCGATGCGGCCGAGCCGGATCTCGGCGAGCGAGTCGGCGGCGGCGTGGCGCATGAACATGGCGTCGTGCTCGCTGCTCGGGCTCATGCCGTGGCCCATGCGGTCACCGGCGCCCTGGCCGGCCGTGTCCTGCGCGAACGTCGCGCAGGACACACCGGCCAGCAACAAGGTGCCGAGCATCCGACCGATACGTCGTGCGTTCATGTCGGTTTCCTCGTGGATGGTTTGCGGGCCTTGCGCGGGCGTCGGTCGCTCAGTCCTCTTCCTCGCTCCGCTGGGCCGGGCGGCTGGCCCTGGCCTGCTGCGCGCCCTCGCCGCGACGGCCGTGGCTGGCCTCGCCACCCTTGCGGCCGATGGCGGCCATGTGTTCGCGGTTGGCGCTCACCGCCTCGCCGCCTTTCTGGCCGGCACGGCGCGCTTCCTCGGACGTGAACTGATGGGCATGGCCGCTGGCGTGCGCCGCGCGACCGCCCTCGCTGGCGATCTCCCGCTGGCGCTCCTCGTCCATGCTGGCGAATCCGCGCTTGCTGGTACCGCTGCCTGGGTTCTTGCTGGACATGTCGATGCTCTCTTCATGTGCGTTCGGGGGGACGTCGAGCAGTGGGGCTCGACGGCGCGCCGCGTTGCGCGGCGGCTGCCGTGCGGTGGCAACATCCATGCCAGTCTGGAAGTGCGCCGAACGCCGCCGTTCCGCGGCCAACGTCGTCGACAGGTAGGGTGCTGTCGCGCCTGCTCGCAAGCGGTCGCGGCAAAACTACAAAGCCGCTTGGAAAAGTTGCCGAGGTGGGCAGCTAGGTGCGGTGACGACCGCGTGGAATGGGGCTAGACGTTGCGTGGCGGCGGTGCAAACGTTGCGTCGCCAGCGTCTTCATCCCGGGGCTGCCGGCGTCCCGCCAGGGGCCGGTCCCTGCGGCAGGAGCGCAAGATCCGTGCAGGTCAGTTGAGCTCGGAGCGACGCAGCGGGCGCGGGTCCGCGAGCAGGCCGCGGGCGAGTTCGGCACAGCGCAGGCAGCCGCTGCCGATCTGGTTGAGCACGGCGAGCACGCCGGCGTGTTCCTTGCGCTCGAGCATGAGCGCCGCCAGGTCGGTGCGCATCAGGATGACGTTGAGCGCGTTGTTGATGGCGTCCACGACGGGCACCGGGTCGGCGCTCTGTTCCTGTTCGACGGCTTCGCGCCGTTCGCGTTGCAGCAGCACCGCCAGCCAGGCGCCGACGTGGGCCAGCGCGGCGCGTTCCTCGGCATCGAGCATGCGCGGGCGATACAGCGCCAGCCCGAGCGCGGCGGCGGGGCGGCGCGCGCGGCGGCATGGCAGGGCGATCGCGCGCAGGCGCGGGCTGCCGGCGCGCTCGCGTGCATCGCTACGCTCGACGGTGAGCGCCGAACGCAGCGATTGCGCGGCGACCTGCCCGGCCAGCGCGCGCGCCTCGCGCCGCGAGACCGGTGGCGCCGGCAACTGCCAGCAATAGCGACCCTGCCCGCTGGGCCGGTGTGGCGCCACCAGCAGGCAGACTTCGGCATGCCATTGCAGGCTCACGTGTTGCAGCAGGCGGGTGATCGCCTCCTCCGCGGAGGAGGCGTCGAGCGCTTGCAACGTGGTCGGCAGCGGGAGGGGGATGGGGGTGATGGCTGAGCTGGCCGGTCGTGCGTTCATTTCATTCGCGGTCTTCGTGCTGGTAGCGCGACAGCTTGTTGTAGATCGTCTTGAGGCTGACCCCCAGCGCCTCGGCCGTTCGCGTCTTGTCGTTGTCGAAATGCGCAAGCGTGCGCAGGAGCATCTGCTTTTCCATCTCCTCGATGGTCATGCCGACGCGGAAGGGCATGCTGCCGTGGTCGTGCGCCTGGTGCAGCGGGTGCTGCGGCTGTTGCGCGATGTGCATGTCCAGTTCGTCGCCGGACATCACCCAGGCGCGTTGTACGGCGTGCTTGAGTTCGCGTGCGTTGCCCGGCCAGTCGTAGGTGAGCAGCCGGCGCATCGCGTCCGGTGCGAAGCGGCGGCTGGTGCCGTAGCGCTCGTTGAGCCGGTCGAGGAAGCGTTGGGCCAGCAGCGGGATGTCGCTGGCATGCTCGCGCAGGGGCGGCATCGCGAGCGGGAAATCCATCAGCCGGTAGTAGAGATCCGCGCGCAGCACCCCATCGCGCACCGCCTGCAGCGGATCGCGGTTGGTCGCCGCGATCACGCGCACGTCGACCGGCTTGCTGGCGCTGGCGCCGACGCGGGTGACGTCGCGCTCCTCCAGCACGCGCAGCAGGTGCGTCTGCAGTTGCAGCGGCATCTCGGTGCACTCGTCCAGGAACAGCGTGCCGCCCTGCGCCTGCTCGAAGAAGCCCGCGTGGTCCTTCACCGCGCCGGTGAAGCTGCCGCGCTCGTGGCCGAACAGCTGGCTGGTGAGCAGATCCGGCGCGATGGCGCCGCAGTTGACCGCGACGAAGCGGCCGCTGCGTTCGCTGTACTGGTGCAGCGCGCGCGCGGCCAGTTCCTTGCCGGTACCGCTTTCACCGTGGATCAGCACGGTCACGTCCAGCGGCGCGACCCGGCGGATCTTGTCGAACAGGCGTTGCATTACCGCACTGGCGCCGATCAGCTCGCCGCAGCGCTCGGACTCCTGCTGCGAGGCCGCACGCAACTTGGCCGCGGCGACCGCCTGATCGAGCAGGCGGTTCAGCTGTGCGCCCTCGATCGGCTTGATCAGGTAGTCGAGCACGGGCAGTTGCAACGCACGCACGGCGGTCTCCACCGTAGGGTGTCCGGTCACCACGACGGCCTGCCCGGTCTGCTGCGGGTCCAGGTGGCCGATCAATTCCAGGCCGTTGCCGTCCGGCAGCGACAGATCGAGCAGGAGCAGGTCGAAACGCTGTTCGGCGGTGAGCTTCAGCGCATGCGCCAGGCTAGCGGCACCGGTGACCAGGCAGTCTTTCGATTCGGCGAAGGCGGTTACCACGTCTAGGAATTGAGGATCGTCGTCAACGAGCAGGATGGAAGCGGTCGTCGGCACAATTTCACCGGGGAGGGGTCATCGACCCCAGGCTGTCTCGTGGAGGGAGCGGGTCGCTGGTGCGCCCGTGCATCCACCGCGACAAGTGGCGCTGTGTAGCGCTCGGCAGGTCGGCGTGGACGAAACCGACGATGCCGCATGCGAAGTGCAAGTAGCGTCGAAGAGATGTTCCAAGTTGTAAGGGATGCCCGACACGCGTGTGGCCGATGCCGCACGCGTGCCTGCATCCGCGCCGGATCAGTGCCTGCTGCGTCCACCGATATCGCCGTTGCCCTGGCCGGCCAGACCCTCCGCCGGGCCGGTGTTCGAGGCGGCGGTCGTCGATCCGCTACCAGGCGCGGCGCCGGTGCTGCTGCCTGGCGATGGGGTGGCGCTTGTCCCCGCAGACTGCTGGGGACCCGTGCCGATGTCGCCGCGGCGCACGCGCAGGTGGTTCTGGACGTCCTGCACCCCGCCGAGGTCGTCGATGATGTCTTCCGCCGAGTGCTTCATCCAGCGCGCAGGAACGCTGCCCTCGAGCGTGACGGTGCCCTGGCTCACCTTGACCTCGATGTCGCTGGCGTCCAGATCCGCCTCCGTCAGGTGCTCACAGGCGAGTTCACGCAGGCGTTCGTCGCTTCGTTCGTAGCCGCGCGGCCGGGTGCCGCGGAACTGCCCGCGCTGGTCGCCCTCGTCGAACCAGTAGCGTTTGCCCTGCTGGCGGAAGCCGGCGCCGCCGTAAGTATCGGTATGCGCATACTGGCTGCCCATCGCGCCCCTGCCGGGGCCGCCGCGCCGCTCCCCGGCACCGTAGCGCGGGCCTTCGTAGTCGTGCTCCTGGGTCCAGCTGGCGTGCATGCGGTCGCTGCGCGCATCGTCCTGCCGGTTGCCCTCGCCGTAGGCGCGGGCGGTGTCGTAGCCGCTGTTGCTCTGGCCGTGGCGCGGCTCGTTCCGCCAGGTGTCGGCGTGGCGGCCGTAGCCGTGCGCGCGGTGGCGGTTGTCTTCGTCCTGGTAGCCCTCCACGAAATGCCGTTCCGCATCCGTGTCCAGGCCGTAGCGGGCATCGCCGCGCGTTCCCCGCGGGCGCGACCACAGTTCCTCGTCGTCGCGGTAGCCGCCGCCGTAGCGAACCGGCTGTTCGCGCCAGTCGGGCGGCCGGTTTCCCTCGAAGTCGCTGCGCGGATGCGCCGCCTGCCAGGGGTGCGCGGCGGCGTAGTCGTCGTCGCTGCCGTAGGTGCGGACCTGGCGGTCGGCTTCGTAGGGAGCGCGCTGGTTGCGCTCGCGAATGCGGTCGTCGCGGGTGCGGTAGCGTGAGCGGTCGTCGTAACGGTCGTCGTGTCGGCTCATGGGGACTCCGTCTGGGAAGGTTCGGCGAAAAATTTGCAGCGGCCGTGCCAAGTTTTGCGTCAGTTCAGCCAGCGGCACAGCGGGATGCCCGGCTCGCCAATGCGTGGCACGGGGATGCCCGGCTCATGCGGGTCGATCGCGGGCAGGTCCGGCTCGCGCGGCCTGGGCGCGCGCACCGGATCGCCCGGATCGTAGGGCTGTGGCGGGGTGGGGTCGGGCGGGAGCGATTCGGGATCGCCGACCGGCTTGGACGGCACCATGCAGCCTGGCGGCGGCATGCGCGGCACGCGGATCGGATTGACGAGCGGCGGGCAGGGCAGGAACTGGTGCATGGGATGCCTCGTGGAGGAGGGACATCCCGGGTCATACAAGCGACGTGCCAACCCTGCCCGCAAGCCCGGGCGAGCGCGGCCGTGCGGGAAATGCTTGCAGGTTTTACCGGTCGCGGCAGTTTTTACAGGCGGTTGGGCGTGGGGCGCCTGCCCGTGCGGGGGACGCCCTACGGAGAGCTTGCCTGCTTCAGCGGGCCGGGCAGCAGCGCGCGCATGCGCTGCACCAGCGCGTCGAATTCGAACGGCTTGGTCAGCAGGTCGGTATGGGCGTCCAGCGTCCAGTCCTCCGGCATGGTCTCGGCATAGCCGGTCATGAAGAGCACCTTCATCTCGGGCCGGTGGTGCCGCCCGACCTCGACCATCTGCAGACCGGTGAGGCCGGGCAAGCCGATGTCGGAGACGACCAGGTCGATCTGCTCGGTCGACTCGATGACGGCGAGCCCGGCGTGGCCGTCGCGCGCCTCCAGCACGCGGTAGCGCAGTTCGCGCAGCTTGCCGGCGACCAGGTCGCGCACCACGTCCTCGTCCTCGACCAGCAGGATGGTCTCGCCGGCGCTCGGCTCCCAGCGCGCGCCGCTACCGCGCTCCTCCAGCGCGCGCACGCTGCGCCGCTCGCCGCTGGGCAGGTAGATCGACACGGTGGTGCCGCGCCCGGGCTCGCTGTCCAGTTCGATGGCACCGCGCGACTGGCTGACGAAGCCGTGGATCATCGACAGCCCCAGGCCGGTGCCGCGACCCTTCGGTTTGGTGGTGAAAAACGGGTCGAAGGCGCGCGCACGCACCTCCGGCGACATGCCGGCGCCGGTATCGATCACCTGCAGCAGCAGCGTGGGTGCGTCGCGCAGGCTGTGTGGCCGGCGCAGCGGCCCCTCGCCCGGCGGCACCGAGCCGGTGCGGATGGTCAGCCGGCCGCCGTCGGGCATCGCGTCGCGCGCGTTGATCGCCAGGTTGAGGATCGCGCTTTCCAGCAGGTTGGGATCGCACAACACCGGCACCAGTGCGGGCGCCAGCTCGAGCTTGAGCTCGACCCGCTCGCCGAGCGTGGCCGGCAGCAGCTCGGCGATCTGCGCGACCAGCTCGTTCAGGCTCACGCTCTTGGGCGCCAGCGGCTGGCGCCGCGCGAAGGCGAGCAGGCGGTGGGTGAGCGTGGCGGCGCGCTTGGCCGAATCCAGCGCGTTGCCGAGGAAGCGACCCACGTCCTGGCGACCGCTGGCCAGGCGCATCTCGACCACTTCGAGCGAGCCGATGATGCCCTGCAGCAGGTTGTTGAAGTCGTGCGCC
>NZ_DASSES010000177.1:0-15690 GCF_035695185.1 Frateuria sp. | reverse complement strand
GCCAACTCCACCACCAACAGCTACAAGCGCCTGGTGCCGGGCTTCGAGGCGCCGGTGATGCTGGCCTACTCGGCGCGCAACCGCTCGGCGAGCTGCCGGATCCCGTACGTGTCCAGCCCGAAGGGCCGTCGCATCGAGGTGCGCTTCCCCGACCCGATGAACTCCGGCTACCTGGTGTTCACTGCGCTGATGATGGCCGGCCTGGACGGCATCATCAACAAGATCGACCCGGGCGCGCCGGCCGACAAGGACCTCTACGACCTGCCGCCGGAAGAGGAGAAGAACATCCCGCAGGTGTGCGCGAGCCTGGACGAGGCGCTCAACGCGCTGGACAAGGACCGCGAGTTCCTCAAGGCCGGCGGCGTGTTCACCGACGACTTCATCGACGCCTACATCGAGCTGAAGATGAAGGAAGTCACCGCCTACCGCGCCAGCACGCATCCGCTGGAGTTCCAGATGTACTACGCGATCTGAACCTGCCCGGTCAGGCCACAGCGACGGGCGCCAGGTGCGCCCGTCGTCGTGTCGGGCGCGCAAGCCCGCATGCGTCATGCGCCCAGGATGTCCTTCACCCGCGTCTTCGCCCGGCGCCCGACCGCGAGCGTGGCACCGGAGCGGGTCGTCAGCAGCAACTGACCGTTGGCGGCGTTGCCCACCCGCACGACCGCCGCCAGATTGACCAGGGTGGAGCGGTGTACGCGCACGAAGCGCCCCACGGGCAGCGACGTCTCCAGGCGGTTGAGCGCGTCGCGCATCAGGTAGCCGCGTTCGGCGGTGTGGGCCTGCACGTAGTCGCCGTCGGCCGCAAACCACTCGATGTCCTCCAGCGCAAGGCGCAGGCGGCCCGTGCCCCATTCGACCCAGACCTGGCTCCCGCGGGTGTCCGGGACGCCCTCGCGCAGGGCCAGCAGGGACGCCTCCAGTGTGCCGATGCGCTGCGCGGCCGTATCCGCGGCCAGCTGCGCGCGCGCACGCTCGAGCGCCTGCGCCAGCCGCTCGGGGCGCACCGGCTTGAGCAGGTAGTCGGCCACCTGCAGCTCGAAGGCGCGCACGGCGTACTGCGGCCAGGCGGTCACGAACACCACGGCCGGCGCCGGTGTGGGCGAGAGCCGCGCAGCGAGCTCGATACCGGCCATGCGCGGCATTTCGATGTCCAGCAGCATCAGGTCGATGCGCTCGTGCGCGAGCACGTCCAGCGCGTCCATGCCGTCACCGGCGATGCCGGCAACCTCGACACCCGGGGCAGCCTGCAGCATTCGCACAAGCACGCGCTGCGCGGGCGCCTCGTCGTCCACCACCAGCACGCGCAGCGGTGCCGTCATGCGCCGGCGCCCGGCAGATGGACGTATGCGACGAAACCGCCGCCGGCGAGCGCGCGTGCCTCCAGCCGCGCCGCCGCGCCGTAGAGCAGCTGAAGCCGGCGCGCGATGTTGCCCAGGCCGACGCCCGCGCGCGCGTCACGGGGTGGGGCGGCGGCGCGGCCGTCGTCCTCCACCCGCAGCACCCAGCCCTCGTCCACGGTCGCCGCCGACAGGCGGATGGTCATGGCGCCTTCGGCGCAGGCGAGGCCGTGCTTGATGCAGTTCTCGACCAGCGGCTGCAGCACCATCGGTGGCAACCGACGCCCGAGCAGCTCCGGTGGAATCGCCTCGACCAGTTGCAGCCGCCCGCTGAACCGCTGCAGCTCGATCGTCAGGTAGTGGCGCACCGAGTCCAGCTCCTGCGCCAGCGTCACCTGCGCGGGCGGGTCTCGCTCGAGCGAGGCGCGCAGGAAGTCCGACAGCGCCAGCAGGCTGCGCCGCGCGCCCGCCTCGTCGCCCTCCACCACCAGCGCGTAGACGGTGTTGAGCGCGTTGAACAGGAAGTGCGGGTTGAGCTGCTGCAGCAGCAGACGGTGCTGCGCATCGATCGCCGCCGCGTCGGCCTGCGCCAGGCGCACCTCGCGGTCGCGCCGCTGCGCATCGGCGTCGAGCGCAAGGTAGAGCAGCACCCACGCGGCGAACACCCACAACGCCATCAGCGCGGTGCTCGGAATGTGCGCCCACCGGGGCGGACCCCAGTGGGGGCGGATTACGTACAGCGCCAGCTCGTTGGCCAGCGCGTAGAGCACGCTTGCCAGTGCCACGCCGAGCGCGGCCCAGCCGCCGGTGCGCCAGGCACTCTGCCCACGGACGCGCCCGAGCAGCCGGCCCAGCCCCAGGCACAGCAGCGCACCGCCGGCGCACAGTGGCAGCCGGCGCAACGCGCGGTCGAGCGAGAAGGGCACCTCCAGGGTGTCGGCCGTCCAGGCGACGAAGGCCACCGCCCACAGCAGCAGGGTGGCCAGCAGCAAGGTGCGGGATCGGTGCGCGGTCATGCAGGCCAGAGTGCGCCGCGCCGTCGCCACCGGCAAGACCGTTCGGCGAGCGTCCACTGCCGCCCGGCGAAAAGCCTTTGACCCGGCGCGCGGTGGTCTGCGATCCCGGATGCCTCATTCGCGCTGGAGACAAGGATGCGTTTGCACTGGATCTGTGGATGCCTGCTGGTGCTGGCATGGCCCGCGGCGGCAAGCGAGCGGGCCCAGTCGGTGGCTGCCGCGCGCACTGCGGCGCCGATCGTGCTGGACGGACGGCTGGATGAGGCGGCCTGGGCGCGCGCCATACCGATCGACCGCTTCTACGAGACCTATCCGGGTGCCCGGGTAGCGGCGCCGGAACGCACCGAGGTGCGCCTGCTGTACGACGACGACAACCTCTACGTCGGCCTGCGCCTGTGGCTGAAGGATCCCTCGCGGCTGCGCAAGCCGTTCGTGCGTCGCGACCAGGTCAACTACACCCACGACTACGCACAGATCTACCTCGACCCGCAAGGTTCGCGGCGCGGCTCCTACCTGTTCCGCGTCAACGCGCGCGGCACGCGAACCGACGGCTACCAGGACGAGGCACAGGAGACCGAGACACTGGACCCGGACTACGACTGGGACGTGGTCTCGCACATCGACGCGTACGGCTGGTCGGCCGAGATACGCATCCCGCTCTCGACCCTGCGCATCGCGCACAGCGGCGCCCAGCGCTGGGCAGTGGTGGTGACCCGCGGCGTGCCGCGCGAACAGAACACGCAGATGGCCAGTGCGCCGTTCCCCCACGACTCCAACTGCTTCCTCTGCTATGCCGGCACGGTCAGCTTCGCCGACCTCTCGCCGCATGCGGAGCGGCTCATCGCCACGCCCGGTTTGACCCTGACGCAGCGACACGACGAAGGCGGCTTCGGCCGTCGTCGCGGCCTGGACACCGAGCCGAGTCTGGACGCCAAGTGGCTGCCAGGCGACGCCGACGCGCTGGATGTCACGGTCAACCCCGACTTCTCGCAGGTGGAAGCCGATGTGGCGCAACTGACCGCCAACCAGCGCTTCGCGCTCGACCTGCCGGAGAAGCGGCCGTTTTTCCGCGAAGGCGCCGATCTGGTCGCCACCGCGATCCCGGCCGTCTACACGCGCAGCATCGCCGCGCCGGACTACGGCCTTCGCTACACGCACCGCTCGGCCGGGCTGGAGGGAACGGGCTTCGTCGCCCACGATGGCGGCCGCGCCGCGATCATCGAGCCGGGCTTCCTGGGTTCCTCGCTGGGACTGCCGGCTGTGGATTCGGACGTCGGCTTCGGCCGCCTGCGCGACACCCTCGCGCACGGCGACGTCGGCGCGCTGGCGGCGCTCAAGCGCAATGACGACGGCAGCCGAAACAGCGTTGCCGGCGTCGATGCAAGCTGGTCGAGTGACAGCGACCGCGTGCTCGGCCAGTGGCTCGATGCCGACACGCGCAACCCGCGCCGACCCGACCTGCTGCCGACCTGGCGCGGGCAGTCGCTGCACGGCGGGGCCATGCTGCTGGAGTGGGACCACAGCACCGCCAACGTGTGGTCGCTGCGCTATGAGCGCTATGGACCGGGCTTCCGCAGCTGGCTGGGCTACGTGCCGCGGGTCGGCTACCAACTGCTGCACGGCGAGTACTACCGGCCGTTCTACTCGACCGCCAAGTGGCTCAACACCATCGAGCCATACCTCTCGATGGACCGGTTGGACGGCGTCGGCGGCAACCGCGGACACGAATCGGACCCGGCGCTTGGCCTGGTGCTGTCGGGCTACAAGAGCTTCAGCGCCGATGTCTCCTGGCACTCGCGCGCGATGGTGCTCGATGGCGACGGGCACCAGCGCCATACCGACTTCGTCGCCTGGCAACTGAGCGCCAGCCCCGGCCCGCGCCTGCCGCTGGTCGCCGTCACCGGGCAGCGCGGGCGCATCGTCGACTACGCCACGGGCGAGGTGGTGCCAGGTGCCACCGTGGGCTGGCGCATGCTGGCGCGACCGCTCGACCGGCTCGAACTGGAGGCCCGCTACGACCGCGACACGCTCGACGGCCTGGCAGGGCAGCGGCGCCACCTGACGGAGGACGCCCTGCAGTGGTTCGGCACCTGGCATGTCACCGCACGCATGTATGTGCTGGTCACCTGGCAGCGCTACAGCAGCGCGCGTGACGTGCCGGCCAGGCAGCGCGAGCATCATGACAACGCCAGCCTGCAGTTCAACTGGAACGCCTCGCGCGACCTTCAGCTCTACTGGGGCCTGCGCTATGGCAGTGCGCGCGGGCAGGAGCCCGCGTCCGACGGGCGCGGACGCGAACTCTACTTCAAGGTGAGCTACACCCTGCGGCGCTAGACGAAGCGATCATGCGCGCGCGACCGTCAGCGCCACGGCGCCGTGGTTGTTGGCGTACGCCTGCCAGGCATCGTTGGCGTAGGCGTAGAGGTAGCCGCCGGCGGCCGGAGTGAAGCTGGTGCCTTCGCCGATGACGAAGGTCTCGCCGCGCGCCGCGCCCGCGCCGTTGGCGACGAAGCCGACCAGCGCGAACCACGGTGCGGACTCCAGCCGGCGGGTGAACCAGAAGTCGTTGTCGCTGTGGGTGGCGGCGTTGAACACGTGCTCGGCCGCGCCGAGCGCCGAAGCAGCCAGGCGCGCGACGTCGGAGAGATGGCGGCTGCCGACCTCGCCGCCGGCCGGCGAGAACTTGGTGCCGGCATCCAGCCACTCGCCCGAGGCGGTGAAGCGGTAGGCGACGCCCGCCTCCAGGTAGAGCCCGGTGGCATTCCAGTGCGGCGAGGCGAACACGTCCAGCGTGGCGTGCTCGCCGGCGGCGAGCGTGCGGGTGGGCCAGTAGTCGCCCTGCGCCAGCGGCGGCTCCACCTGGCGCGCGAGCGCATCGGGATGCAACTGGCCGGCCTGCACGCAGGCCGCGGCGACGCGCACCACGCCGCGCGGCTGGTTGCGGCCGAGCTTGAACACGCCCTTGCGCGAGTCGTGCAGCACGCCCTGCGGATCCGGGCGCAGCTGGGTGCGGCTGTTCCCGCGCAGCCGCAGGCCACAGGCGGCCGCCTCGTCGAACATCCAGCCGAGCGCGATGTCCGACAGCCCCGCCTGCGCATAGCCGCCACCGACGTCGGCGTGCACGCCGGGGAACCACACCTGCCGGACCCGGCCGGGCCGCTGGATGTGCGTCCACAGCGTGGGCATGAAATCCGCGCGCCGCTCGTCTATCGCCACGGCATGGCGTGCGTTGGCGATCATCGGGCTGATCCGAGTGTCGTGGAACTGGTAGCGGCGCGGGTCGCCGAGGAAGCGCAGCAGCGACAGTTCCAGCGGAATGCCGAGCGCGCCGACGGTGTCCCACACGCCCATGAAGTGCACGCCGGTGGTGCCCCCGGTCGGCTGGCCCGGCGCCACGCCGTGGAAGGGGTAGCCCTGGGTGTTGGCGAACGGCTGCCCGGCGCGGTAGGCGTCGAACACCGCCTGCACGCGCGACCACACCTCGGTCGGTGCCAGCGCCGGATCGGACAGGTCCAGCAGCCCGCTGTGCACGAGCAGCCCGCCCAGGCTGCGCACCGTGTAGGCGCCGCGGCTGAAGCCGAACAGGAAGATCCGGTCGCCCTCGCGGTAGCGCAGCGCCAGCCACTGGTAGGCGCTCATGATGTTGCGTTCCAGCCCGGCGCCGGTGCCGCCGCCGACCATGTGGTCGATCCAGCCGCCGTTGGTGCCCACGCCGGGGTGGTAGTAGGCCAGCTGCTGGTCGTCCTTGACGAGCGCGTTATAGAGCTTGGCCACGTTGGTCGGCGCGGGCAGGCCCTGGTCGGTTTGTTCCAGGGTGTTCCAGGTGCCGTCGCAACAGACGATCAGTTGGGTCATGGCCAACTCCTCCCCGGGCGTGGTGGCCACCCTACGCCCGCCGGGGTCGCCGGACCGTCGTCGCCGTCGCGGCTGCGGCGACCAGCAGGGGCGCCCCGGCGGAGTTAAGGGTTGGGACCATTCGGGAAGGGGTTAGGCCGGCCACATTGCACCAAAAAGGGACAACGCCCATCATGGTGCAATGAACGAGGCCGACTGGCGCGCATGGGCGGAGCAGGCGACGACCGGGCTTGGCCTGGTCGACGCGCAGTTGTGCCTGACCTGGCTCAACCCGGCGCTGGCCGAGGCCCTGGCGCTGGGGCCACGGCGCGCCATCGGCCAGCCGCTGGCGGCGCTGCTGGGCGAGCCGGCGGTGGCGGAGCAGGCGGCGCGGGCGCGCGACGAGCAGCGCACGGTGCAGTGGCGCGACCTGCGGCTGGGTGAACCGGATCGGCGCCTGGATGCCGCCTTGCAGCCGTTGGGCGTCGACCGCCTGCTGCTCGAAGTGCACGTGCTCGCGCCGGCCCTGGCCGACCACTCGCCGGTATCGGCCAGCCTGCGCGGCCTCGCGCACGAGGTGAAGAACCCGCTCGCTGGACTGCGCGGTGCCGCCCAGTTGTTGCAGCGGCGCGTCGGCGAGGCGGAGCTGAAGGCGCTGGCCGGCATGGTGATCGCCGAGGCCGACCGGCTGGCGGTCCTGACCGACCGGCTGCTGTACCGCGCGGGCCTGCCGCTGCGCGAGGTGCTCAACATCCACGCGGTGCTGGAGCGGGTGGTCGCGCTGCTGGAGGCCGAGCCGGCGCCGCTGGCGATCCGCCAGGATTACGACCCCAGCCTGCCCGAACTGCGCGGGGATGCCGACCGGCTGCAGCAGTTGCTGCTCAACCTGGCACGCAACGCGCGCGAGGCCGGTGCACGCACCCTGACCCTGCGCACCCGCGCCGAACATGGCGTGCGCCTGGGCGAGCGCGTGGTGCGCACCGCGTTGCGACTGGAAGTGCTCGACGATGGCGCCGGCGTGCCCGCGGCCCTGCGCGACACCTTGTTCGAGCCGCTGGTGTCCGGTCGCGCCGAGGGTACCGGCCTGGGCCTCGCGCTGGCCCGCGAGATCGCGCACGAGCACGGCGGCGAACTGCGCCACGCCGGTCTGCCCGGCGCGACCCTCTTCACCCTGTGGCTGCCGCTGGAGCAGGGATGATCCCGGCGCGCCTCCATCCTTCCCGAGCGGGACGACCATGAGCGCTGACGTCTGGATCGTCGACGACGACCGCAGCATCCGCTACGTGCTTGCCGAAGCCCTGCGCGAGGTCGGCCTGGCCGTGCACGAGTTCGGCGACGCGCCCAGTGTGCGCGCCGCGCTGCAACAGGCGCGCCCGGCGCTGCTGCTGACCGACGTGCGCATGCCCGGCGAGGACGGCCTGGGGCTGCTCGCCGCGCTCCATGCCCAGGGCATCGGGCCGGTGATCGTGATGAGCGCCTACACCGACATCGCCACCACCGCCGCCGCCTACCGCGCCGGTGCCGTCGATTACCTGCCCAAACCGTTCGATCTCGATCACGCGGTGGAAGTCGTGCGCCGTGCACTGGCCGACCGCCCCGCCGCCCCGCCGCCGCCCGCCGCCGCGCCGCCGCACGCGCTGCTGGGCGAAAGCGTGCCGATGCGCGAGGTGTTCCGGCTGATCGGCCGCGTCGCGGCAAGCGACCTCAACGTGCTGGTGACCGGTGAGACCGGGACCGGCAAGGAGCTGGTGGCGCGCGCGTTGCACGAGGAGAGCGCGCGGCGCGGCAAGCCGTTCGTGGCACTGAACACCGCGGCGATCCCGAGCGAGCTGCTGGAAAGCGAACTGTTCGGCCACGAGGCCGGCGCCTTCACCGGTGCGTCGCGGCGCGTGGCCGGGCGCTTCGAGCAGGCCGAGGGCGGCACGCTGTTCCTGGACGAGATCGGTGACATGCCGCTGGCGCTGCAGACGCGCCTCCTGCGCGTGCTGGCCGGCGGCGAGTTCTATCGCGTGGGCGGGCGCGAGCTGATCCGCGGCAACGTGCGGATCATCGCCGCCACCCACCAGGACCTGGATGCGCGCGTGGCGGCCGGACAGTTCCGCGCCGACCTCAAGCACCGGTTGGACGTGGTGCGTATCGAACTGCCGCCGCTGCGCGCGCGTCGCGCGGACATCCCGCTGCTGGCCAGGCATTTCCTGGCCACGGCGGCGCAGGAACTGAAGCTCCCGCCCAAGCGGTTTTCGCGCGCGGCGCTGAAGGCGCTGGAGCAGCGCGATTTTCCGGGCAACGTACGCGAGCTGGAGAACCTGTGCCGGCGGCTGGCGGTGATCGCGCCCGGTGCCGAGATCCAGGCCGCCGAGCTCGGCACCACCGCCACGCCGGCGGCGTCCGGTGGCTGGACCGGCGCCTTGCACGACTGGGCCAGCGAGGCACTCGCGCGCGGCGAGGCGGACATCCATGCGCGCGCGCGCGAGGCGCTCGACCGCACGTTGCTGGAGGCCGCGCTGGCGGCGCATGGCGGGCACCGGCAGCATGCGGCGGCGGCGCTCGGGGTCGGGCGCAATACCCTGACGCGCAAGCTGGGGGCGTCGCGCAAACGCCGCAGCTGAGGCGCACCCGGGAAAAACGCCGCTCGTGCCGAACGCAGGCGCGCAGCGCCGACGTCGAAGCACCGCCAGGCAGCCCGGAACCCTCCGACTCCGGCGCTGCGCGCCAACTGTCAGCCACGACGAGCGTGCGAAGACATGGCACGCTAACCGATCACCGGAGAGTCCATCGATGCCCGAAGCCCTCACCATCCGCCCCGCCACGCGCGACGACATCCTCCACCTGGTCGACTGGAACGCCGCCATGGCGCAGGAGACCGAAGCCAAGGCGCTCGATCGCGCGGTACTCGCGCGCGGCGTCCAGGGCGTGTTCGACGAGCCGCGCCGCGGCTTCTACCTGGTTGCCGAACGCGATGGAACGGCCGTCGGCAGCCTGCTGGTCACCTACGAGTGGAGCGACTGGCGCTGCGGCGACTTCTGGTGGATCCAGAGCGTCTACGTGGTGCCCGCGGCGCGCCGTGCCGGTGTGTTCCGCGCGCTGTATGCGGCAGTGCGCGCGAAAGCGGCCGTCGCCGGTGCGGTCGGCCTGCGGCTCTACGTGGAAACGGAGAACCACCGCGCCCAGCGCACCTATGCCGAGCTGGGCATGGCGCCGTGCCACTACTTCATGTACGAGGAAGCCCTGCCGCGCACGTAGCGTGGCCTGGAGCCCACGCTACGGCTTGTCGGACGCCCAGCGCCGCAGGTGCTGCTCGGCCAGCAGCTTGCCGAACGCGGTCGCGTCCATCGGTGCGCCGAACAGGAAGCCCTGCAACTGCTCGCAGCCGGCCGCTCGCAGGTACTCGGCCTGCGCCTCGGTTTCCACGCCCTCGGCGACCACGGTCTTGGCCAGGCTGCGCGCCATCGCGATGATCGCCTGGGTGATCGCGGCGGTGTCCGGGTCGGTCTCGACGTCGCGCACGACGGCGCGGTCGATCTTCAGCGCGTCGACCGGGAAATGCTTGAGGTAGGACAGGCTGCAGTAGCCGGTCCCGAAGTCGTCCAGTGACAGACGCACGCCGCAGCGCTTGATCTGCTGGAGCAGCGCGATGGTGGCGTCGCCACCGGCCATCACCGTGCGCTCGGTCAGCTCGAGCTCCAGCAGCGCGGGATCGAGCGAACAGTCGGCCAGCACCGCCTGCAGCTCGGCCAGGAAGCGGGCGTGCTGGAACTGCAGCGGCGAGACGTTGACCGCGACCGGCACGCCCATCTGCCGGCGGTGCCAGAGGTCGGCCTGGCGGCAGGCCTCGCGCAGCACCCAGGCGCCGACCGGCACGATCAGGCCGGTGTCCTCGGCCACCGCGACGAGCTGCTCGGGCGGATAGCGCTCGGTACCGTCGGCGTCGTGCCAGCGCAGCAGCGCTTCGGCGCCGACGATGCGTCCGTCGCTCGCGTCCACCTTCGGCTGGTAATGGAGCGACAGCTGCTCGCGCGCGATCGCCAGGCGCAGCTCGGCCTCGATGCGCCGGCGCAGGGACGCGCGCTCGTTCATCGATGCGGTGAAAAAGCGATAGCTTTGCCGCCCGCCCACCTTGACCTCGTACATCGCACTGTCGGCGTGGCGCAGCAGTTCCTCGACGCCGGCCGCATCGTCCGGGCACAGGCTGATGCCGACCGACATGCGTACCGCGAGCTCGGGCAGGCCGGCCACCCGGGTGCGCTCGCCGTAGGCGATCAACCGCTGCGCGACGCTGGCCGCCTGGCCGGGCGCCTCCACCTGCGGCAGCAGCACCACGAACTCGTCGCCATGGTGGCGGCACAACAGGTCCTCGTCGTGCAGTGCCTGGCGCAGCTGCGCGGCGAACGCGCGCAACACGCGGTCGCCGTTGGCCGGACCGTGCTGGTCGTTGATCTGCTTGAAGTGGTCGATGTCGATGTAGAGCAGCGCGCAGCGCTGCTGGCGGCGCCGCGCGGTCGTCACCGCCTGCTCCATCTGGCCTTGCATCTGGCCGCGGTTGGGCAGCCCGGTGAGGGTATCGAGCTGGGTCAGGTGGATCATCTTCAGCGCGAGCGCACGCGTCTCACTGACGTCGCGGAACACCAGCACGCCGCCGATGGCGTGGCCGGCGTGGTCGTGGATCGGCGCGGAGGAATCCTCGATCGGCGTCTCGAAGCCGTTGCGATGCAGCAGCACCGCCTTGCCTTCCAGGTCGACGATGGCGTTGCGCTCGATCGCCGTGCGCAGCGGGTTCCCCAGCGGCCTGCCGGTGCGTGCGTCGCGCAGGCGGAATACCTCGTCCATCGGCCGTCCGCGCGCCTCGGCGGCGGTCCAGCCGGTCAAGCCTTCGGCGATCGGATTGAGCGAGGTGACGCGCAGCTGCAGGTCGGCGGCGATCACCGCGTCGCCGATCGAGTTGAGCGTGACCTGGGCCAGTTCGCGCTCGCGGAACAGCGCTTCCTCGTACTGCTTGCGCTGGCTGATGTCCTGCACCTGCGAGACGAAGTACAGCGGTTTGCCGTGCTCGTCGCGCACCAGCGAGACGCTCAGCTGGAAATGCACGACGTGGCCGTCCTTGTGCAGGTTGCGTTTCTCCAGCTGGTAGGCATCGAGGTGCCCATCGAGCATCTGCTGCCACTGCGCCATGTCGTTGCCGTAGTCGTCCGGATGGGTGACGTCGGCGACGCCGAGGGTCAGGAACTCCTCCTGGCTGTAGCCCAGCATGCGGCAGACCGCCTCGTTCACGCGCAGGAAGCGGCCATCCGGGCGTACCAGTGCCATGCCGATGGCGGCGTGCTGGAAGGCGCCGAAGAAGCGCTGCTCGCTCTCGCGCAGCTTCAGCTCCAGCGCGTGGCGCTCGGTGATGTCGATGAACACCGCGAACACGCCGTGCACGCGACCCTGCGCGTCGGCGTCGGGCTGGAAACTGGCGTGCATGTACCGATGTGCGCGACCGGCGAACAGCACGCCATCGACCGTGCTCGGCTGGCCGCCGAGCGCCGCCTGCAGGGCCTCGATCGCACGTGGCGCGCCGGCCTCGTCGAGCAACTCGCCGATCGCACGGCCGGCCAGGCCATCGGCCGCGACGCCGAGCCAGCGCCGCGGGGGGCGGTTGGCGTAGCGCACGTGGAGGTCGGGGTCGACGTAGGCGATCAGCGCGGGTACGCCGTGCAACACGTACTCGGGCCAGCTCCGGGCGGGCTGGCCGGTGTCTTCGGGCGGGTCGGCCAGTGATCCGTCCGGTGGAAGGGGTTGGTTCATGGCACTTCCCCTCGAGCGCATACCCCTGCTCGGCGGCCATCATGCGCCTGCCGCCGGATGGATGCCACCACCGTCCGAGGGGGGGCGCAGCCCGCGCCGAGGGGCGGCCGCTCAGTGCCGTGACGGTGCCCGCGCGGCAAGCCCGTCGGCGTCCAGCCACACCCGGCCCAGCGCCTGCAACCCCGGCTCGATGCCGTAGCGCGCGGCGAGCACCGCCGCGAGCGGCCCCAGCGCCGGCGGCGCCAGCGGGTAACCGTGCGCGAGCAGCCGCGGTCGACCGCCAGCGCCGGGCTGGGCCGCCGTGATGGCCACCGTGCCGAGGCCCGGCGCTTCGTGGGCGAACAAGACCGGCGGCGCCAGCGCGGGATCGGCGGCGGCCAGCGTCTCGAGCAGCCAGCCGGCACCCGCATCGCCCTGGTCGAGCCGCAGCGGCAGGCGGTGTGCCTCCAGCAGCGCGGCGTACTGGCGCAGTTCGAACACCATGCCCGCGAACGCGTGCGCCCGCTCTGCGCTGTCACCGGCCTGGGCAGCGAGCCAGGCCGCGGGCGAGCCGGCGTGCACGGCGCCTTCGGCATAGCGCAGCGGCAGGCCGCGGGCGCTGAGCGTGTGTTCCGGCTGGTCCGGGGTCAGCAACGCCGCTTCCAGCAGGGTCCACAGCGACGCGAGGTTGACGTGCTCGTATTGCACGCAGGTCAGCGCGAGCAGGTCGTTGCGGCTGAGATAACGGGCATGCTCCAGGCGCACGCCGAGCGTGCGCATCAGCCAGTCGGCGGTGCGCGTGCCGGCCTCGCCGCGGCCGACCAGCTGTATTTCCATGTCCCGGGCCAGGCCGTCGGCCAGCGCCTCGCCCGCCAGCACCGACAACGGCAGCAGGCGCAGCGCTCCGCCGGCGTGGTCGGGCTCGGGCACCAGCGTCTGCGCCGGCATCTGCCCGGCGTGGCTGCCGAAGGCGACCACGTTTTCCAGGTGCCCGCGCGGCACGCGCCGGGCCAGTTCGTCCAGCGTGGCCCACACCGGGAAGCCCGGGCGTAGCAGCTCCACCGGATCGAACAGCGCGCCGGCCAGCGCCAGCCGCGCTTCACCGATCTGCGGCAGCAGCGCATGCAGGTCCTCGGCGATCAGCCCGGCCAGGGCCTCGGCCTCGTCACGGCTCAGCGTGACGGCAGCGGGCGACTGGCCCGGGGAACACTCCAGCGCGAGCACCGCGGGCAGGGCGATCAGCGGTTGCGCATCCATCAGCGGCATTCCGAACGGCGGGGAACCGCCGATTATACGGAGCGCTACCCGTTCACGCTTTCGGGCTTCCGCCGCATGGGCGTGCGGGTTAGCCTGTGGAGACTCGTAGGCCCCCAGGACCTCCCCGGACATGGAAAAAACCACGAAGCGCGTCGGTGTGATCGGCGGTGTGCGCATCCCGTTCTGCCGCAACAACACCGCCTACGCCGACGTTGGCAACTTCGGCATGTCGGTCAAGGTGCTCGGGGCGCTGGTGGAACGCTACGGCCTGCACGGGGTGGAGCTGGGCGAGGTCGCGCTGGGCGCGGTGATCAAGCATTCGTCGGACTGGAACCTCGCGCGCGAGGCCCTGCTGAGCTCGGGGCTGGCCCCGACCACGCCGGGCATCACCACCGCGCGCGCCTGCGGCACCTCGCTCGACAACGCCATCATCGTGGCGAACAAGATCGCGGTGGGACAGATCGAGGCCGGCATCGCCGCGGGCTCGGACACCACCAGCGACGTGCCGATCGTCTATGGCGAGCGCCTGCGCAAGCGGCTGTTGTCGATCAACCGCGCCAAGGGCTGGCAGGACAAGCTCGCCGCCGCGACGCGCGGCTTCTCGCTGTCGGAGTTCAAGCCGTCGTTCCCCGGCGTGGCGGAGCCGCGCACCGGCATGTCGATGGGCGAGCACTGCGAGAAGATGGCGCGCGAGTGGCACATCGCCCGCGAAGCCCAGGACCGGCTGGCGCTGGAGAGCCACAAGAAGCTCGCCGCGGCCTACGAGTCGGGTTTCATGGACGATCTGGTGGTGCCTTTCCGCGGGGTCCGGCGCGACAACATCCTGCGGCCGGACACCAGCATGGAGAAACTGGCGACCCTGAAACCGGCGTTCGACCGCAGCTCCGGCCACGGCACGCTCACGGCCGGCAACTCGACGGCGCTGTCCGACGGCGCCGCCGCGGTGCTGCTCGCGGGCGAGGAATGGGCGGCCCGGCGCGGGCTGCCGGTACAGGCGTGGGTGCGCGATGCCGAGGTGGCCGCGGTCGATTTCGTGCATGGCGAGGGCCTGCTGATGGCGCCCACCGTGGCGGTGGCGCGGCTGCTCGCCCGCAACGGGCTGACCCTGCAGGACTTCGATTTCTACGAGATCCACGAGGCCTTCGCCGCACAGGTGCTGTGCACGCTGCGCGCGTGGGAGAGCGCCGATTACTGCCGCAACCGGCTCGGCCTGGACGCGCCGCTGGGCAGCATCGACCCGGCCAGGCTCAATGTGCATGGCTCCAGCCTGGCCGTCGGCCACCCGTTCGCCGCCACCGGGGCGCGGCTGGTGGCGACGCTGGCGAAGGAGCTGGAGCGCAAGGGCAGCGGCCGCGGGCTCATATCCGTGTGCACCGCCGGCGGCATGGGCGTGGTCGCGATCCTGGAGCGCTGACCCGGGGCGGTCGCCATGCCGCGCCTGCGCGTCACCGCGGTCCTGAGCCTGCTCGGCCTGCTGGTCGGCATCCTCGGAACCGGTTGGCTGAGTGGCTTCACCGATGACTGGGTCGGCCCGCCGCCGCACCAGGCGGCGCAGGTCGTGCCGCGGCTGCATCGCGCGCCGCCCCGCCATCGCCCGCATGCGGCGCCGCGCGTCGTCGGCGCGCAACCGGCGGCCGTCGCCGCACCGGCGCCGCTCGCCCCGCCCGCGCTGGTGCCGCTGGACACCCCGCCGGCGCCGGCTTCGTGGGCGGCGTTGCGCGGCCATCTGGACGGCCGCGTAGTGCTCACGATCGCCACCGACGGCCACGGGGAAGTGACCTCCGCCGCCATCGCACGATCCAGCGGTGATGCGGTGCTCGATGCCTATGCGCTGACCACCGTCCGGCGATGGCGCTTCGCGGTGCCCGCCGGCACGGCAGGCGTGCATGGGCCATTGCCGATGCGCTTCGACAGCACCGCGTCCTCGACGCCGCCGTAGGCGAGTCCACGTCCGGCGAGGCGGGGTGGTGCTTCGCCGCTAGAGGATCCCGCTCGCGCTGGAGCCGAACGCGGTGATCAAGCGCGTGTAGATCAGCTTCGGTGACAGCGCCACGTCCGGAAAATCGCCGACCGGCTGGTAGCAGCTGTAGAACCCCGGGTCGCTCGGCCGCATCGGGGCGCACCCTTCCTTGAGCTGGTAGCTGGTGGCGTAGCGGTAGGGCCAGAAATCGAACAGCGGCAGGCTTTCGGAGAGCTCGCCGATGGCCTGGTTGAGCTTGGTCAGCACCGGTACCACCGGCCGTCGCGGGGCGATCACCCAGGCGTTTCGTGGCTGGGTGTCGCGCAGGATCGCCTGGCGCAGCTGGTCGGCGAAGCGCGGGTCGTAGACGATCACGCCGGCCTCGGTGTTGTAGTGGTCCGAGCGCGGGTCGAAATTGTGCGAGCCGACCATCGCGAAGTGGTCATCGACCACTATCGACTTGGCATGCAGCGCGAAGCGGCGGCCTTCGCTGACCAGCGGCGCCGGGCGCTGGCTGCTG
>NZ_DASSES010000176.1:0-3058 GCF_035695185.1 Frateuria sp. | reverse complement strand
CTGTTCCTGGGTCAGCAGGCCGGCGTTGAGGTCGGCGTCGATCGCCATCTGCTTGCCGGGCATCGCGTCCAGGGTGAAGCGGGCGGTCACTTCCGACACGCGGGTGGCGCCCTTGGTGACCACCACGAAGTTGATGATGGTCAGGATCGCGAACACCACCAGGCCGACGGCGAAGTTGCCGCCGATCACGAACTCGCCGAACGCCTCGATCACCTTGCCGGCCGCCCCCGGGCCGTCGTGGCCGTGCAACAGCACCACGCGGGTCGAGGCGATGTTCAGGGCGAGACGCAAAAGCGTCGCCATCAGCACGACCGTCGGAAAAGCGGCGAACTCCAGCGGCCGCATGACGTAGATCACCGCCAACAAAATGACGAGCGACAGCGCGATGTTGAAGCTGAACAGCATGTCCAGCAGGAACGGCGGCATCGGCAGCATGACCATCGCCAGCATCGCCAGCATGACCACCGGTGCGCCGACGCCGCGGCGGCCCAGTTGCTTGAGACTTTCCATTGCGCCAGCGGCGGCCATGCGGTGTTTCCTTTAGAGCTTGTAAGGGCCCATCAGGTCCGGATCGACCTCGGGCCTGGGTGCCGGCGGCGGCTCGTCGCCGCGTGCCGTCGCCTGCTTCAACTGGTAGACGTAGGCCAGTACCTGCGCCACCGCCACGTACAGCGAGACCGGGATTTCCCGGCCCAGCGAGGTGGTGGCATACAAGGCGCGTGCCAGCGGCGGGGCCTCGACCATCGGGATCCGGTGGCCGCTGGCCACCAGGCGGATCTGCTGGGCCAGCACGTCCACGCCCTTGGCGATCACGCGCGGCGCGCCGGCGCCGTTCTCGTCGTACTTGAGCGCCACGGCGAAGTGGGTCGGGTTGGTCACGATCACGTCGGCCTTGGGCAGCTCCTGCATCATCCGGCGGCGCGACATCTCGAACTGCACCTGGCGGATGCGGCCCTTGAGCTCCGGGTTGCCCTCGGTCTCCTTGGCCTCGTCCTTGAGTTCCTGGCGGGTCATGCGCAGGCGCTTGGCGTGGTCGAACTTC
Source organism: Frateuria sp. (assembly GCF_035695185.1). Taxonomy (GTDB): domain Bacteria; phylum Pseudomonadota; class Gammaproteobacteria; order Xanthomonadales; family Rhodanobacteraceae; genus Frateuria_A. The sequence goes on along the minus strand of NZ_DASSES010000176.1, from coordinate 2,016 downwards.
TGGTAGAGCGCGTCCGCGCCGCCGATCAGCGCCAGCAGCGCGCCAAAGAGGAGCGCCGAGCGGCCCAGCAGCGACATGGCGCGCGCCACGCCGAGCGCGACGTCCGCGCGGCCCAGCGCCTGCAGCTCGTCCACCGAGTGCTTGAGCAGCAGCGCCAGCGCGCTGCCGATGAAAAGCAGCTTGACCAGCGACTTGACCAGCTCGACCAGCCCGCGCATGGCGAACAGCCGGCCCAGGCCGGCGACCGGGTTGAGCCGGTCGAACTTCGGCTGCAGCGCCTGGCCGCTGAAGCTGATGCCGCCGAGCAGCATCGGCCCGGCGAGCGCGGCCAGGATCGTCGCCACGGCGACCGGCGCAAGCAGCATCAGCGCCTCGCGCACCGCCATGCCGAGCACGCGGGCGGGCAAGGCATCGGAAAACAGCGCATCGCGGCTGTAGGAAAGGCCGAGGCCGTAGATGGTGCGGGCATGCGCCATCGCACCTTCGCTGCCCGAGAGCAGCGCGGCCACGCCGGCCAGCACCACCAGCGCGCCGGAGAGGTCGCGCGATCGCGGGACGTCGCCTTTTTCGCGGGCCTCGTTGAGTCGTTTTTCCGAGGGTTGTTCGGTGCGTTCCTGGTCGTCGCTCTCGGCCATGGGATCAGCCTCCGACCAGTTGCTGCATCAGCGACCAGGCGCTGTCCTGCAAGGTGTCGAACGCCCCGGGGAGCGCGCGCAGGCCCATCCAGAGCGCGATCGACCCGAGGCACAGGGTGATCGGGAAGCCGACCGCGAACAGGTTCATCGACGGTGCCGCGCGGCTGATCGCGGCAAAGCCGACGTTGACCACCAGCAGTGCCGTCACCGCCGGCAACGCCACGCGCACCGCACCGGCGAAGAGCTTCGCGCCGAACAGCACCACCGCGTGCAGCCCCTCGGCATCGATCGCGACGGGTCCGGGCGGCAGCGTGTGGAAACTGTCGGCCAGCAGTTGGATCAGCCGCAGGTGCCCGTTCAGCGCCAGGAACAAGAGCGTCACCAGCACCATGTAGAACTGGCTGAGCACCGGCGTGCTGCCGCCACCACCAGGATTGACCACCTCGGCAAAGCCCAGGCTCATGCCCTGCCCGACCAGCTCGCCGCCGAACGCCACCGCCTCGAACACCAGCTTCAGCACGAAGCCGACCGAGGCACCGATCAGGATCTGGCTGATCATCGTCGCCACGCCCCCGGCGCTCAGCGGATCGATCGCCGCCGGCGCGAGCGGCGCCAGCACGAGCGTCAGCACGACGACCAGTCCGACGCGGATGCGTGCGGGAATCATCGGCGCACCCAGCACCGGCGCGATCAGGCACAGGCCGCCGACGCGGCCGAGCGCCCACAGCAGGCCGCCCAGCCAGTTTTCGAGCTGGGCGAGGTCCACCGTCGTCATTTGACGGCCCCGGGCAGCCCCTCGATCAGCTGCCGCGTGAACTGCACCAGCGTGCGCAGCATCCACGGGCCGGTGATCAGCGCCACGACCGCCATGGCGATCAGCTTGGGGATGAACGAGAGGGTCATCTCGTTGATCTGCGTGGCCGCCTGGATCACGCCTACCAGCAGGCCCACGGCCAGCGCGGTGAGCAGCAGCGGCGCGGCCACCAGGATCGCCACGTAGAGCGCGTGCTGGCCGAATTCGATGACGGATTCAGGGGTCATGGCGTCAGCCAGGGAACAACAAACGGGGCGCGCGGCGCGCGGCCGGGTCCTTCCCCCGCGGAGGCGGGGGAAGGTGCCGACAGGCGGATGGGGGCGCTTTTGGCGTGGGGCTTCACGGGAAGGTTCCCCGCAAGGCTTCCCCCATCCGCCCTCCGGGCACCTTCCCCCGCGCGCGGGGGAAGGATCGGCGTGACGGGGCCCGTCATGTGTAGAAGCTTCCAGCCAACGTCCCGATCAGCAGCGTCCAGCCATCGACCAGCACGAACAGCATGATCTTGAACGGCAGCGAGATGATCATCGGCGAGACCATCATCATGCCCATCGACATCAGCACGCTGGC
>NZ_DASSES010000175.1:0-4029 GCF_035695185.1 Frateuria sp. | reverse complement strand
CATGTCGGTTTCATGACGACCGGCAAGGAGTAAGACGATGGCTTTCAGTTCCGGAAACACCAGCGGCCCGATGGCCGACATCAACGTCACGCCGCTGGTCGACGTGATGCTGGTGCTCTTGATCATCTTCATGATCACGGCACCGATGCTCACCCACAAGGTGAAGATCGACCTGCCGCAGCCGAACCCGAACATCGTCCAGCCCGAAAACCCGCTCGAGCCCATCCGGCTCAAGATCGACCGGGCCGGCGCGCTGTACTGGAACGACACGCCGGTGGACGAGCTGGGCATGAAGGCGCAGATGGCGGTCATCGCCCAGCAGACCAACCAGCCGGAAATCCAGATCAACGCGGATGACGGCGTGGCTTACGAGTCGGTCGCGCGGGTGCTGGCCGATGCCAAGAGCTACGGCTTGACCAAGATCGGCTTCACCGAAGGGCAATGATCTCAGGCGGATCAACGCTACCGGCAAACCCCCGCGCATGCGGGGGTTTTGCTTTCCGGGGTCGCCTCAACGGTCCGTGGGGATGTACGTGGGCGGCAACCGCCGGGCGGTTCAGCGCAGGATCTGCAGGTAGCGGCGCACCGTCGGCGCCAGGCCGTCGTACAGCGCTTCGCCGATCAGCGCATGGCCGATCGACACCTCGGCCAGGCCGGGGATGGCTGCCTTGAAGCCGCCCAGGTTGGCCTGGTTGAGGTCATGCCCGGCATTGACCGCCAGGCCCGCCTGCTGCGCGTGGCGCGCCGTATCCGCGCAGGCAGCCAACGCCAGGCGCGCATCACCTTCGGCGAACGCCTCGGCGTAAGGTCCGGTGTAGAGCTCGACACGTTCGACACCGATCGCCACCGCCTGTTCGAAACCCTGGGCGCCGGCATCCACGAACAGGCTGACCCGGCAACCGATCTCCCGCAGCTCGGCCACCAGCGGGCGCAGCCGCTCGCAGTCGGCAGCCAGGTCGAAGCCGTGGTCGGAGGTGATCTGGCCTTCGCTGTCCGGTACCAGGGTCACCTGCGTGGGACGGACCTCGCGGGCCAGCGCAACCAGGCCCGGATACGGCCCACGCGCGGGCGCGAACGGGTTGCCCTCGATGTTGTATTCGACCTTGCCGCGCAGCATCGCCGCGAGCGCGCGCACGTCGTCCGGTCGCACGTGGCGCAGGTCCGGTCGAGGATGCACCGTGATGCCGCCGCAACCGGCTTCGATGCAGGTGTGCGCGGCGCGCAGGATATCCGGCTCGGTGCCGCCGCGTGAGTTGCGCAGTACAGCGATCTTGTTGAGGTTGACGCTGAGCAAGGTCATGGTGCCGATGTGCCGGGACGGGACCGGCAACAGTGCGCCGATCAACCGGCGTCGGCAAGTATCCATCGGTCGATCCGGCGCGGCGGGCCGCGCCAGGCGAGCGCCGCGCGGTAGGCCGGGTCGATCTCCAGCGCCTGCAACTGCCACGCTTCGGGGCGCTCCCCCTCCAGCCGACGCAGCTGCGGCGCGCCCGTTGCGACGTCGATTTCCAGCCGGTGCAGACCGAAGGCCAGGCCCCGGCCCAACGCCTTCAGGACCGCCTCCTTGGCCGTCCACAGGGCAAGGAATGCCTCGGCGCGCATCCGTGACGGCTGCGTGGCCAGCCAGGCGGCCTCGGCCGGATGGAAATAGCGCCGCGCAAGCTCGAGCGCCCGAGGCCGCGCGCGGCGCCGCTCGACGTCGATGCCCGGCGCCACCCGGCGCCCGAGGGCCACCAGTGCGCAGTCACCGCTGTGCGACCAGTTGAAATCCAGTGCGCACGCCTGCGTCGGGGCAAGCTGTGGCCGCCCATGCGGGCCGGCAACCAGCCGGACCGCATCGGCCGGCACGCCGAGGTAGCCGGCGAGCAGCCCCAGCAACGGCGCGCGGCCCCGACTCCGGTCGTAATGAAGCTGCCAGACGTGCAGGGTGTCGTCGTCCAGTCGGGCGGCGATCGCGGGGACATCGGTGAGCAGGGATGGCATGGACGGAACGGTAGCAAAGGGACAGCCGGCGAACGCAGGCCGGTCGGAACGCGCCCATGGGCAACCCCGGCCGCAGCGCGCGTTGCCGGGAGAGCGATCGCGCCCGGGCGGGCCCCGACCGCACGGTCCTACCTCACCAGCCGCTCGTCCACGAGCTTCTGCACCACGCCCGGGTCGGCCAGCGTGGAAATGTCGCCCAGCTGCTCGGGCTGGTTCTCGCCGATCTTGCGCAGGATCCGTCGCATGATCTTGCCCGAACGCGTCTTTGGCAGCGAAGGGGCCCACTGCAGGTAGTCGGGCGTGGCGATCGGGCCGATCTCCTTGCGCACCCACCCCACCAGTTCGCGGCGCAACGCATCGCTGCCTTCCTCGCCGACGACCAGCGTGACGTAGGCATAGATGCCCTGGCCCTTGATCTCGTGCGGGCAGCCCACCACCGCGGCCTCGGCCACCTTCGGGTGCGCCACCAGCGCACTCTCCACCTCGGCGGTGCCGATGCGGTGGCCGGAGACATTGATCACGTCGTCCACGCGCCCGGTGATCCAGTAGTAGCCGTCTTCGTCACGGCGTGCGCCGTCACCGGTGAAGTAGTTGCCCGGGTAGGCGCTGAAATAGGTCTCGATGAAGCGCTGGTGGTCGCCGTAGACCGTGCGCATCTGGCCCGGCCAGGAATCGGTGAGCAACAGATTGCCTTCGGCCGCGCCCTCGAGCACCTGGCCGATCGCATCGACGATGGCGGGCTTGACGCCGAAGAACGGCAGCGTGGCCGAACCGGGCTTGGCATCAATCGCTCCCGGCAGCGGACTGATCAGGATGCCGCCGGTCTCGGTCTGCCACCAGGTGTCGACCACCGGGCAGCGCTCGTCGCCGACCACGCGCCAGTACCACTCCCAGGCTTCCGGGTTGATCGGCTCGCCCACCGTGCCGAGCAGCCGCAGGCTCGCGCGCGAGGTCTTCTTCACCGGCGCCTCGCCCTCGCGCATCAGCGCGCGGATGGCGGTCGGCGCGGTGTAGAACAGGCTCACCCGATGCCTGTCGACCACCTCCCAGAAGCGGCTGCAGTCGGGGTAGCTCGGCACCCCGTCGAACATCACCGTGGTGGCTCCGTTGGCGAGCGGTCCGTAGACGACGTAGCTATGGCCGGTGACCCAGCCCACGTCCGCCGTGCACCAGTAGACGTCGTCCTCGCGCAGGTCGAACACGCACTCGTGGGTATAGCTGACATACACCAGGTAGCCGCCGGAGGTATGCAGCACGCCCTTGGGCTTGCCGGTGGAGCCGGAGGTGTAGAGGATGAACAGCGGGTGCTCCGCTTCCATCGGCTCGGCCGGACAATCGGCGCTCTGGCCGTCCATCAGGTGATGCCAGTAACGGTCGCGCGGCGATTGCATCGGTACCGCCGCGCCGGTGCGGCGCACCACCACCACGGTTTCCACGCTGCTGGTGCCGGGCCGCTCCAGCGCGGCGTCCACGTTGGCCTTGAGTGCAATCCGCTTGCCGCCACGCACGCCCTCGTCGGCAGTGATCACCAGCTTGCATTGCGAATCGGCGATGCGCCCGGCCAGCGAGTCGGGCGAGAAGCCGCCGAACACCACCGAATGAATCGCACCGATGCGCGCGCAGGCGAGCATCGCCACCGCCGCTTCCGGGATCATCGGCAGGTAGATCGCCACACGGTCGCCCTTGACCACGCCCAGATGCTTGAGCGTGTTGGCGAACTTGCACACCTCCGCATGCAGCTCGCGGTAGCTGAGCCGGCGCGACTCGCCCGGATCGTCGCCCTCGAAGATGATCGCCGTCTTGTCGCCACGTTCGGCCAGGTGCCGATCCAGGCAATTGGCCGCCACGTTGAGCATGCCATCGGCGTACCAGCGGATGTGCAGATCGGCCGGATTGAAGGAGACATCCTTGATCTGCGTCGGTGCGCGCGCCCAATCCAGACGCTGGCCCACCTTTGCCCAGAACTCTTCCGGATCGCGCAGCGACTCGGCGTACAGCCGCTCGTAGTCGGCCTTGCCGATGCGGGCCTTTTGCGCAAAGCCAGGC